>CP064974.1:740881-1111322 GCA_016699385.1 Candidatus Moraniibacteriota bacterium
ATCCTCCTGTGTCTTCTGCGGATAGACTGACCCCGTGCCTTCGCCATACTCAACCTGCGCTGTTGCCGATTCATCTGTTGTCCATGTGACAACAAGTTGTGCTTCCGGTTCGCCCTGACTTCCATCGGCCGACTTCACGATAAGTCCCTCGACATTCGCATCAATAATTTGCGGGGCACGCGTATCCGTTGCCGTCGTAAATTGCAGAGCAGTGGATTTTGCCTCATTCCCAAAATTATCCCGACCTTTCACGATGAGCGAATACGGTGTCTGTGGCAAAAGATCTCGAAGCAATATCCGGTGTTCCCCGGTCACCATCTTTGCATCAACCTCATCCTTCGCATCACCATCGCGTCCTTCAGGAGAGTATGTGACAATAGAAGATGTTTCGGTATTTGTTTTCCACGAAATAAGCAGTACTGTTTGCGCCGTTCCTTTCACCTGTTGAATACGCACCTCTTCAATCTTCGGTCGTGGCAATGTTTCAAAAGAAAGTGTACTCCCTTCGTATTCTTCTTCCTCACTATCAACCGTATTTATCTTGTAGTAATATTTCGTCCCATCAAGGAGATCTTCAAGACTCGTCGTGTATGTTGTTTCAGAGGTTGATGTAGCCACTTCTTTCACGAGACCGAAGGCTTCTGTTAGCCCGTAGTATATTTTCACTTTGCTTGCCCCCTTTGCTGTAAATTCCAAGATAGCACTCGTGAGTCCCGCGCTTTTCAAATTTGGATCAACCACCGTCGGAGCGGGATCTGTTTTGAACGACTTTTCTCCCGAGAGCCCCGTGTTGCCATCTTCATCTGTCCAACGCGCACGATAGTGATATGTCGTCCCCGGAGAGAGATTCGAGAGCTTAATCTCATGATCCGTCACCTGCTCGGAGTTGCTCGGCTCTTCGGAGTAGTATGACCCGGATCCTTTTCCATACTGCACTTTACTATCTGATGTCCGATCGGTAGACCAGCCAATCGTCGCACTCTTTGTCGTAATAAGTGAAACTAATGGACCAGATGCGAGTCCAGCTGCTTCGGTATATTTTCCCGTTGGATATGCCGAGACAATTTCACTAAAGGCTCCGCAATTGTTAACACTATCACAAGCACGAATCTTGTAGTAATGAACCACCTGCGTCAATCCCGTATCCACAAAGGCGATACCACTCGTCGAAGCAACCTTTGTATATGTCCCGCCTTCACTCAGCGAGTGATATATCTGATAGGAATCGACACCAGAGCCAATATCTGATGGAGCTTCCCATGAAACGGCAAGCTTCCATGACTCGGTATTCTTCACCGATACGTCAGCAATATCCATACTCAGAGGAATCCCTGGCGCACTTGTATTGGCAACAAACTCAGCCGTTTCATAGGCGCCATAGTTGATAACCCCTCCCAAATCCTCCGGGTTCTTGGCAACCACATAGAAGGTATTCGTTCCCTTCTGCGTCGCAAACGAAGATGCTGCTACCGACTCCACACCAGGAAGCGTAAATGAACAAGTATCTTCCGATGGCACTGCATTCACGGTATAGCAATACGTCAGGTCACTAGCGTCTCCCGAAAAACTAAACGGCGGATCCCAAATGAAAGCAAAAGAGTTCGCAGTGTTTGTAGCCGGTATTGCCTGAACATTCTGCGGCGCCGTCGGTCCCGATCCAGCATAGTAGAACGACGTGCGAACATTTCCCGAGCTCACATTGCCCGCGACATCGATAGTACGCAAATAGAAGAAATTCTCCCCGGTTTGATAGGCAGCACCAGTGATATCCACCTGAAGAGCCGTCGTCGTTGTTGACCACCCATCACTTGCGACGACGGCAGCGATCTGATATTGATATCCAGCAATCATAGAATTTGTTGCTGGGTTGCCATTTCCATCTGTTCCAGCACTCCAGAGGAATGAGAAATCAGCATCGGGAGAATAGACCGCCGGCGCCGCTGTCACACCAAGGGGATTCGTTGGAGCAGTCGAGTCAAGCCAATACGAAAATGCTACCGGAAACACTACACTCGTATTCTGTGCGATATCTTTCGCTTTCACGATAAGATAGTATTTCTGTCCACTCACCAGTGCATTCCCATCTGTATCGACGGTTGCCACGTAGCTATTCCCCACCTGGAAATGCCCCTGTGTCGTCGGCTCGGCACTTGCCGAAGTACCAAAGTACACAAAGTATCCTGACACACCCGATCCGCCCGTATCTGTCGCCGGAGACCATTCAAAATAAGGCGCCGTATAAGAATACCAGGTACCCGTTGTAAGATCTGTCGAGCCACCATCTGAGTCCTTCGCACTCAGGGTCGGCGTTCCTCCCCACGCCGGCGCCACAATATCCGCTGTAGCCGTCAAGTCAACGGAATTGAGCTGAACCAGTTCATTTCCATCTCCAAGAAATATTGCCTGCCACAAAAGTCCGCCAGATCCCGCGGGAAATGTCGAGATATTCGTCGATATCGTTGAGGCATCATTCGACTGTGCATATCCAGATGATGTCGCCCATGCGGAACCATTCCAATACTGCCACGTTGACCCACCATTATCCGAGAGGCGATAGGTAAGAGTGCCGGGCGACTCCTCGTCCGTGACAAATGCATCCCATTTCTTCACTCCAGAAGTATGCACTGCAGAAGCAAGTGTCACCGTTTCATATCCACTCGAGTAAGGGGTTGACTGAAAAGATGTGCGTGCAACAGAGCTAATGCGGAGCTCATCAAGAGAACCCTGAAAGAACCCTTCTGGTTTCCCGTACTCGCGACCAGCATAGGTTGTCCCAATCAAGATATCACTCGATGAATCTGAAATGGACATCGAGATAGATCGCGAATTATTCAGTGTCCCATCGACATACAAACTCATGGTCGAACCATTATAAGTCGCTGCAACATGATGCCAATTGGTATCGAAAGAGCTTGTCGCCGACTGGAGAAACGCATTGTTTCCAAATGACCACACCGCCGCATCAGCATTGGCTGTATTTCCAGTTCCAGCATAAAACTTTCCCTTGTAAGCACTAAATGCTCCCACCTCTTCAATCGTTGATCCCCAACTTCCATTCACATTATCACCGCCGACCTGCGACCACGACGACCCGACATACCGCCACACCTCTCCATCTCCGGCAGTTGTCCCCAATCCCGCATAGAGTGCTCCATTATATACCGCGAGTGTCCGGACCCGTTCATACGTCCCACTCGACCAACTCCCGCCGACATCATCTCCGCCAATTTGTATCCAGGACGAACCATCATATTTCCACACCTCCGCATCATCAGTCGATGTTCCGAGTCCTACATAGAGAAACCCCGCATAGACAATCAGACTATCCACTTGCTCATAGGTACTGTTTGCCCAGCTCGAATTTACACCATCTCCGCCAACACGACTCCATACTGGAGTACCTTCGCAATTCGTGCACTCCCAAACTTCAGCATCACCAGCGCTCGACCCGAGACCCGCATAAATTTTCCCCGCATGCACACCAAGTGCTGTCACGCGCTCAAAGTTCGTCGTCCAGCCGGAGTTGAGACTGTCACCACCGACCTTGGTCCATGTCGAACCATCCCATCGCCACACTTCAGCATCATTGGCGCTATTTCCAAGTCCAGCATAAAGAAATCCGCCATATGAAGCGAGTGAGTTTACCTCCTCAAAATTTGTCGTCCAGCCGGAATTGAGACTATCGCCACCAATCTGTTCCCACGTTGATCCATCCCAATGCCACACTTCAGCATCATTAGCACTTGATCCTAAGCCGACATAAAGCTCACCCTCGTGTCCAATAAGACTCGTCACAGTTTCATAGGTATTCGCATCCCAGCTCCCATTCACACCCTGACCGCCAACAAGTGTCCAGGTTGTTCCATCAAACTGCCACACCATGGCATTACCAATAGTGGCAACTCCCGTCCCGGCATAGAGATAATCGCCTGTCACATTCAAAACTTCAACGCTTCGAAGGCCACGAAATCCCCAGCTAAAATTTACATAATCACCACCGATAAGTGTCCACGAAGAACCATTCCATGACCATTCTTGCGCTGAAACAGTGCTACTTGAAGTGCTAATACCCGCATAGAGTGTTGAACCGTCCACTGCGAGCGTACTCACAATAGTATGTGTATTTGTAAAGCTCCCATTCACTCCGTCACCACCGATTTTGGTCCATGTCGAACCATTAAAACTCCACACCTCATTATCACCAGCAGTCGATCCAAGACCAGCATACAATGTCGTTCCATCGTTCACGAGAGAATACACCATTTCATAGCTTGAGCTATCCCAACTCGAATTCACGGTATCGCCACCTATTTTGCTCCATGTCGAGCCATTCCATTTCCACACTTCGGCATCACCCGCCGTGAGGCCGAGACCCACATAGAGATTCCCGCCAAAATACGTCATCGAATAAACATATTCGTAGGTTGCATCCCAACTCGAATTGAGGCCATCTCCACCGATTTTTGTCCACGATGAACCACTCCATTTCCACACCTCTGAGTCACCCGCCGTCAAACCGAGACCGGCATACACATTCGTGCCGTCATTTGTCAAACTATAAACACCTTCATAATTCGTCGTCCAGCCGGAATTGAGACTATCGCCACCAATCTTGGTCCATGTCGAGCCATCCCATCTCCATACTTCGGCATCATTGGCGCTATTTCCTAGACCCGCATAGAGATACCCTCCGACAAATGTCAGCGAATTCACCGCTTCAAAGGTGTTTATTTGCCAACTCGAATTCAACGCATCGCCACCTATTTTGCTCCATGTCGAGCCATCCCATTTCCATACTTCGGCATCACCCGCCGTCAGACCAAGACCCACATAGAGATTTGTTCCGTCATTCGCCATGACATACACTGCTTCAAAAGTGTTAATCGCCCAACAGTTATTCAATCCATCTCCGCCAATCTGCGTCCATCTCGTCCCATCCCACTTCCACACTTCCGCATCACCTGTCCCATTTCCAGTACCGACGTACAAATTCCCACCAAGAACATTTGACGATTCTATTGTTGGATTCCCATTCAAATCCCAACTTCCATTAATGTCGTTCCCCGCCTGCTGTGTCCATCCGGACGCCGAGGCATTTGCCAATTCATAGGTAAGCTTTCCTGTTTCATTATCAAAGTAGAGCTGATAATCCCCCTTATCGACAATTCCCTGTCGTTGAGGGTGGCTCCCCACCGAGAAAGCCGACGAAAACTTCGTCCATGCCTCAATCGTATTTGCCTGCGACAAAGAATTTGCAGCCGAATCCGGAGCTGATGCAAACGCCGTCGTCCCATTGAATGAAAGTGCATTATTGAGGTTGCCTGAAGCAAAGCTTCCTCCCGACACAGTTGCGTTGTTTGCATTCGCCGAGCTATCAGTGGCAGTTGTCCCGTTTGACTCGTCGAAGTGATAGAGTGCGACAGTGTCACTGTCACTTGTATAATTCTTGACCGAGAGATGCGACTCCGTATTCGCACCATCAACCGTCACGCCACTTGAAGCAACATAGTCTCCCGACGTCGCAAAATCCCATGTTTCGGTAATCTCCCCATCAGCAAAAATATTGTGGATACGTCCAGAGAAAAATAAAAAAGCGCCCGCTACTACAGAGGCAGACAGAACAGAAAAAACAACATACCGTGGCTTCAAACTCCACAGCAGCCGAATACTCCAAGCAACCAATCGCCCCAAGGAAACTCCCCAGAACAAAAGTCGCGAATAAAACGTTTTGTATTTTTGCATATACCAGACCACGAGAATATCCCGCAGTTGGAAAGACATCTCATTTCTCAAATTTTACAACAAAATACAAAAAACTCCTAGCACGAGAAAACAAACGAAAACCTCTCTATTCCAAAAAGTTTCTCTGCAAATATTCTCAACTTGCCCGAATGGCTATTCATGCTAGAGTAAACATAAGGGAGAGCCTCAAAATTATGCCTACTTTTGCCTACAACAAACGTGCGCGATTTGACTACGAACTCCTCGAAACAATCGAAGCGGGTATTGCTCTCTTGGGACATGAAGTCAAATCCATCAAAACCGGACACATTAGTCTCCAGGGGAGCTTCGTCACGATTCATGGCAATGACCTCATGCTCACCAATGCACTCATCCCCTTCTACCCCTTTGCCGGCGACTCCTCACGCTACGAACCCACGCGCCCGCGCCGACTCCTCATCAAGAAAAACGAAGCAAAACGCCTCATCGGCAAAGTCCGGACAAACGGCTTGACACTCATTCCGCTTCGGGTCTATACTAAGAGACACCTTGTGAAGGTCGAGTTTGCTTTGGCAAAAGGAAAGAAAGAGTACGACAAACGTGCCACAACACAGAAACGCGAAGCCGACCGAAAAATGGCACGGGCAATGAGAGAACACTGAGGGATTCCTAATAAGGTGAGGGAAAAGCATACATCTCGTACTGTTCTTCCGGGAAAATTATTTTCTGCAGCTTTCGAAGCAAATATAGACAAACAAAAAAATAATTTTCCCTGAAAAATAACCTCTAGACAAATGTACAATGCTGAGAATTCAAAATATTCTCATCGTCGTGGGGTTGTCTAGATTCGACAGGATGCACTTTGAAAATACGCAAGCCGATTATGAAGGTGATATCGCAAATCTCTCCTTCACGATGACATCTGCAAACTTCATCACAAAGGCAAAGCAAGCCTTCGCGCAAGCGTTCCAGCCTGCTTTCGCTTCCGCTCTCGCCTAACTTCGTTCGGTGAGTGCCATCGGACTCCCGACTCCCGATAGGGAATGTTCCGGTGTTATATTTTCGGGAAAACCCGATACTCTCGCCTCATGGAGTATCGATCGTTTCTGCACATGAGACACGTCGACCCGTTTTCGCACGCTTTTACGGTCCGACGCATATGAAGCGCGCTATGCTTGTAGACTATTTTTAAACCTCATCACTGGACATGGGTGCAATTCCCATCAACTCCACCTATTTTTTTACACAAAAAGAATGCGTCGACGTCGTTACCGAAGGCCCAGACCGAAAATTGTCGAAGCACCGAAAGCACGTGTCAATGAGCACATTCGTGTGCCATTTGTGTTTGTCGTCGATGCAGACGGAACCGTCAATGAGAATATGCCTACCGAACAGGCAATTGCCCGCGCCAAGGAGCAGGAGCTCGACCTCGTCGAAGTCTCCCCAAAGGCATCCCCTCCGGTCTGCAAGATTCTCGACTACGGCAAGTACCTCTACGCCGAGGGAAAAAAGGAACAGAAAGCCAAGAGCAAGCAGAAGAAAGTCGAGACCAAAGGTATCCGCCTCCGTCTGCGCACCGACACGCACGATCTCGACTTCAAACGAACACAGACAGAAAAATTCCTCACGCGCGGACACAAGGTAAAGATAGAAATCGTGCTCCGTGGTCGCGAGAAGGCGCTCCCCGACAAAGCAAGAGATGCAATCCGCGAATTTCTCAACAGTATAAAAGCAACCTTCACGGTCGAAGAAGACATGAAACGATTCCCCAACGGACTCCACATCATCATCGCTCCCAAATAAGGCACACACCTATGAAGCAGAAAACTCGGAAATCCGTCACAAAGAAAGTCAAAGTCACCAAGAGTGGCAAAGTGATTCGTCGTACAACCAAGCAGAATCACTACAATCTCCGCGAAACCAAAGATTCCAAACGAGCCAAGCGACGAGATATCACCATGACCGGCAAAGACGCCAAAAACATCAAAGCCGCCCTCCCCTACGCCTGATAAATAACCTCTAGAAAGTACTCTTATGCCACGAGTCAAGCGCGGTGTCACCGCCAATAAACGAAGAAAGAACGTTCTCAAGATGGCAACCGGTTTCCGCTGGCGCCGCAAGACAAACTACCGCGCCGCCAAAGAAGCTATCATGAAGGCGGGCAAATACGCCTACCGCGACCGACGCGCCAAGAAGCGCTCTTTTCGAAGCCTCTGGATTGTCCGTCTCAACAATGCACTTCGCGAACACGGTCTCACCTATGCGCGATTCATCGATATTGAGAAGAAAAAAGGCATCGAGCTTGACCGCAAAGTCCTCTCCGAACTCGCCGTACAGCATCCTGCTATCTTCAAGACCTTCGTCACCTCGGTGAAATAGAACCCACTCCTATACGAAAACCGCCCTCATAAAACGAGGGTGGTTTTTTCTCATTATTTCGGACACAATTTCCACACATTGGGTTGGACATACCCGTCGTGATACCAAATCACAACCACGGAATCATGGTAATCGAAAACGACACAATGAAAAATCGGGCACAGGGCGGAAATTCGAAAACAGGCGAGGATAAACCGCCGCCCCTATGGAACAACACTGAATCTGTAGGGGAGCCCCTCATGGGTGCCCTGCTCCCACATAGCTCCCTATTTCTGTTCCCGCGTGGGCATTACAAACTATACTGCAGAAATCACTTCCCTTTCTTCCTCATCCACCACGGGAAAATAATGAGACAAAAGATCAACGAAAGAAAAATTCCTGTGGCGTCGATAACAATATCGGAAACCCTTCCCTGTCGACCGGTCACAAAGAGTTGATGTGCCTCATCGGAAATAGCAAATGGCAACGAGATCAAGAGCGTTCCAGCCGCGACTATGTGCGTATTATGAGGAAACCAATGCCTAAAGAGCCGGAAAGAAAGCGCTCCGAGAATGAAATACTCGGCAATATGCGCACCCTTACGCACCAAGAGATAGGGAAGCGAGATATGCTGCCCCGCGACGCCAAGGCTTGGCTGAGCAGACAGCAAGAAAATAACACCCATCCATACAACAACCGGCACCACATAGAAATAGAGTGAAACGCCACACTGCGCCAGCCGTTCCGAAAAAGTATGTTTCATGATTCACGATCGATATGGAGTAAGCGAGCTCCGCCCTATTTCTTGGAACGATTGGTGATCTCCTTCACAAGGATACCAAAAGCAAAAAACGGAAGCCATAACCACAGCGTTTTCTTGAGAATTTTTTCGAGAAACTGTCCCATATTTATGACAAAAAACAATTATCGTCGCTATCTCCTCACCCTCCTCTCCTTTGTAAGTGGAGGAGCCTCGTATTCGAGGTGGAGGGGTTCCATACACCAACCACCTCCAGCCCTTCCTTGCAAAGGAAGAGTGGCAAATCATTATGTCATTCAGCTTCGATTCCTGCCAAGGTGGGATCGCTTCGGTCAAGATGAAGCAAAGGGCGCCTTATTTATGCAAAGGAAGCGAGTGATAACACTTCGGGTCTATTTCGTATACAACATCCTTCTTTTCTACTACGATACGCCAACTATTTTTTTCTGCCACGGCTTTGAGATTTTCATTGGGATTGAAAGCAATCGGATGTTCGACCAATTCCAAAAACTTGATATCCGACTCCGTATCACCAATGCCGTAGGAATCAGCAAACGACACGTGATATTCTTCAAAAAGTTTTCGCGCTGCCGTCCCCTTGTCCCGACTCGGCTCATACGATGCCACGCCCGTGTATCGCCCATCCTCCCCTATTTCATAGACACTCCCGACAACCGTATCAAAGTGAAGATAGTCGCGATTGTACGCCTCGACAATCTCAAGTGGCGATCCAGAAATAGCAAAGAGAAGATACCCGTCATCTCGGAGCTTGGTAATGAGATTCTCAGCAAATATATAGGTCTGTCGCTCACGAAACGGCACCACACTCTCTGCCGCTCGCGCCACATCTTCCGGCGTACACCCGCGTAGAAACCGCGCGTAGAGATCGATAAGCGCGATACGATAGTCCTCATAGGTTCCCGTATGCGTGAGCCACTTTGAGTAGAGGTCGACCAATGTCTTCCGCACATGCGACGGAAAGATGCGCAACCACGACAATTCATTGATAAGTTCGAAATGAAGATTCTTCCGAAATATCGTTCCATCTATATCGAAAATAGCCGCTTTGGTTTTCTTTGTTGATTTCATAAAAGAAGTATATCGACTTCTGCACAGACGGTCAACGCGAGCGAAATACTTCATACGCCGCATTCCAGAGCGCGGGAGTCTCCCGTTTCTCTTTGAGCCAGTACCACCACTCCGCTCCCCAGAGATACACCTCCGAAAAACCAACCTGCTGTGCATATCGGACATTCTCAATGAGCTGCCCAGCATTCATCGTCTTCCACTGTTCATCGAGCGAAACATCCGTCAACGATCCATTTGCCCACGGCTCTGCCTGAAGTTCAATGACCATAAATCGTTCTTGATGCGTAAACAGCCGAACAAGCATTTCCTTGAAGCGAAAGAAATTCGGTCCAATCGGATACGTGATATACCCAAAACGATTGCTCCAGAGCTTCCGATAGAGCGTTGTCCCAAATGCATCTCCGCGACTCGCTGCCGGAATCCACGTCGAAAGCTCGCCACTGTCGGTCGTGAGTATCGAACGAGAAGGATCTGCCATATGCGCAGCGGCAACCTCCCGATCAAGCACGTCACTCGAAATGGGCGGACAAATACCAAAAGCAAGAAACGGCTCATTCTCAATCTGCCAGAGAGAGATCTCTGAATGATTCTTGTATCGACCAATCGTCTCTTGAATAAAGCGAATCGCAGCTTCGTTTTTCAATGCTTCTGTATCTGCCCATGCTGGGACAAAACACTCCGGCCATCGTGGCACCTTCTGCCCCACCGCGAGGATTACTTCGGCGCCATACTGCCGCGCCATATCAAGTTGCCAGTCTATGTCCGAAAAATCAAAACTCCCGCGCTCACGCTCAACCGCATCCCAGTATACCGGGATGCGCACCCTCCGAACGCCCAGGTCAGAGAGAATCGCTCGCAGCGTTTCAGACGCATCGAGTCCCAAGTCCCGCGCAAACCGACTCGAGAATGTCACTCCGAACTGCACATCTTCGCGAGGTGCTGGCCCCGGAAGGTTGAAGTACACAAAAAGAATCACCGAAAGAATACAAACAAAAAGAACCATCCACAGAGAAAATTTCAAAAACAGAAAAAATATTTTTTTCATTTCTTTTAGAAAAGAGAAATCTCTCCGCGAACCGAGAGCCACACGCCGATTGATATACAAACAAAAGCGCCTGCCTTCCGAAGCCAATCTGCATGAGACAATCTCTCCGAAAAAATAGTGGGAAATCTCCCTGAAAGGAGAAGTGCTATCAAGAAGACAAATGCAAATTGAACACCGACAAGCGCTTGAACAAGCGCAACCGGTCCACGATATGTCGCAAATATGATGAGAATCGCACCAATCCCACCAAGCGTCTTGCCGGAAATAAAAATAAGCCATGTCGGGAGAGCGCCCGTCTGCCGACGTTGCAGAGTATTGCTCTGCGAAAGAGCAGAGCGAGAAAACATTGCTTTCCAAGAAGGCATCTTCTTGGGCAAAAATGGCATAATATCTCGACGATATATGGGAATAAAAAGCAAAAGCATTCCACCAAGAAACACTCCAAATCGCGACCAGATGAGTCCACTCACAAAATTCGCCCCACTCCCTTCGCCAAACTTTATGAGAAGATAAAATCCTGCAAGAAATACACCCGAAAGAAGCGAAAGTCCAACATCTCTCCGCGAATACGGTCGCCCATCGGAGCCGGAAAAAGAAAGCAATACCGCGCCACCAAGCAACAAGAAAAACGAAAGAAAACCAAAAATGGGAATCTCCCCTGAAATAAAAATACGAACAATCGAAGGCAACAAAGTCACAATCGCCGAGAAGATACCAACGAGTGGCAAAATCCTAGATACTTCACCTGTCTGAAATGCTGTAAACAAAAAAAGCAAGCTCCAGGAAAAGAGCATCCCCGACACCAAGAAAATCGCCATCCCCATCGGCGGAAGTATCTGTAGTCCAAATGGTGCGAGCACAAATGAAACAAGGCTAAACAATGTTAAAAGTACAACATATACAACCGGCTTCTCGATTCGCCCAGACACCAAAAACTTATCAGCAACCCCTGAAAGCGCCGTCATCCCATACCCCCCAATAGCCGCGAAGAGCCAGAGCATATCTTTTTGTATTACAGCAAAGAAGAGTGACCTTCTTTCATTATACCATCAAAGCACTCAAAAAAGAGTGTAAAAAAGACAGCTACTCCTCTCTCGTTGACCACACCAAAAAATCAGAAAAACCTCGAATAGACTCCTTTCACATCCGCAATCCACTTGGCAACGCTCTCTGGAGAGTGCCCCTCACAAGATGAACCACACTTCCACACGATGAGTCGCTCCGGAGAATCCAGATGCTTCTCGTGGACAAGCTCAGAAAGCCGATTGCCTACGGTTTCAATTGCTTCCTCTGGACCTGCAAAACACGCGTAGCCCATACTCGTACCGCGACTCCCCGTTCCTTTGTAGCCCCAGTAATTGTAACAGTCAAGACTATCCTTCGTCGGCGCGTGCTCGCCCCACGAGCTTTCCTTCCGAGCAATGCTCACCAAAAATGCCGCCGTCTCATGGTCACGCTTCGCAAGAAAAGGCACCATCGTTTCCATCGGCTCGCCCTGAAGCGTCGAGGCAAGAAGCATTCGAAATCGGAAGTCTTCCTCTGATTCACCCGTCCTTGGAGATGTTTCCGCTTCACATGACGGAGAAACAAACGCCTCTTCCACACTGAAATCAGCGCTACCTCCATGAAATTCCAACGGGTTGTCCTGCACACTTATATCCGACGCCTGTACCACAGTCGGCATCCCACTAAAAAAGAACGCAAAAAAGAGGCTCAAAAAGCCAAAGAGTCCGAAAATACGCCGTGTCCCCCTGCATAAAGGAATATCCATATAAAAAAGTGTTACCGAACGATAACACTTATTTCTATCATATTTAATTCTATTCGTCAAGCTGGTGGAAATAGAGATCGACATCCTGAATCCACTTCTTCGTGTCCGCTTTGTTGTGAGTCGAGCAGTCATATCCGCACTTCCACACCACCATCATTTCTGCCGGCGTATCGACTTTCTCCGCATAGATGAGTTTCTCCAGACGACGCGACACCGTATCAACCGCATCCTTCGGGCTATTGAAACACGTATGCCCGCCCGTCCCCATGAGGCGACGCTTCCCGCGATACCCCCAATAATTGAAGCAATCGTGACTCTTCAAGAGCGGCACTCGCTTCCCCCATGCACTCTCTTTCTTGGCAATGCCGACGAGAAATGCCGCCACAATTTTATCTTTCTCCATAATATACGGCACCATGTCTTCTATCGGATACCCCGAAACCATCTCTCGAATCTTTACTTCAAGCGCTTCTTTTTCTTCAATCTCCCGAATGCTCTCAAGATCATCCGTCACCTCGTTTACAAAACGATCATCAGACTGATCACTCGCCCCGAGGACAGTTGGCTC
This sequence comes from Candidatus Moraniibacteriota bacterium, assembly GCA_016699385.1. Lineage (NCBI taxonomy): Bacteria > Candidatus Moraniibacteriota > Candidatus Moraniibacteriota bacterium. The sequence continues at coordinate 754,194 of CP064974.1, forward strand.
ATCTGGTATCACTGGTTCAGGGCGTTCTAGGACAACCTTTGAAGTGGCTATGGATTCTCCCTGAGCAAAGGCGTGCTCACCAAAATATCGATAGGTCAATGTTGTCGAAATCACGCCAAGAAAAACTGCGCCGACGAGCGACGTGCGAAGTGCGAGACGTGGAGAAAGTGAGAAGAGAGCGCCTGTTCTTATAATACATTTTTCAACCGCACGAAGCCGACACGCATACCGATACCGCAGAGACACTGGGTGCAAGTGCTTACTCTCGGCAGACATGCCCGGAGAACGCAACCGAATATCATCAATATGCTTCCGTGATAATCCTTCTGATTCTTTCGAGTGGGGACGACCACCATAGGCAATGCGACTTCCACGAAAAAACACGGTTGATTCAAGTGGCTGTGCAAGAAAATCACGAGAAGAATGTACGTTCTTCCGGACAACGGCGGTCTCTGATTGTTTTTGTTTCAGAGCAACATCGATATACACGCGCCCTCTCGCACCTCGCGATGTTTGTGAAGGTAAATTCATGATTTCACTTCTATTTCTATTGAATGCCAGCTTTCTCTTTAAAGAACTTTTCAGCATCTGGCCCACCAACAAAACATTTCCCTTCCGCCCAGACAAATGGCACGCCCATGCTGGACTTTTCTATCTTACATTCATCGGCTCGGCTCTGCATTTCGCGAGAGTTTTTCGTATTGTGCCACACTTCTTTCTTCGCAAAAGAAACCTTCTCGGCGATATGATTTTCTTCGAGAAATTTCTCAAGATCTTTGCAATGCGGACATTCTTTCCCGTAATAATAGACTATCGACGAATTGGGATCACCAGAATCATCAGGTGATGGAGCGCTTGCCGATGGCGCACTCGTGATTCCCCAGGCAATAAAACCCAAGATTCCCACGACGAGAGCACCTATAAGAGCCACCTTTGCATACTGAGACATACATGCGCAAATAAAGGATTACCCTGTACGAGAAAGTATAGCATTTCTTCCCTTTCTCATCCACCACAAGAGAATTCCTGCAGCAACAATCAGCGCCAAGCAAAGGATCTGTCCTAACGTAAAAATACTCCAAATAAAGCCGATCTGCCTGTCTGGCTCACGGAGATATTCGAGAAAGAATCGAATCCCTCCATACAAACCAAGCGCCCAGGCAAAAAGTTTCCCCGGAATCTTCATTCGCTTTGAGAGAACAAGAAGCGCCGCCCAAAGAACCACTCCTTCGCCACACGCCTCATAGAGTTGGGACGGATGATGAAGGAATGCATCGCCAGCACGCGGAAAGAACATGCCCCATGACACACTCGTCACGCGACCAAAGAGCTCTCCCGTAAAAAAGTTCCCGAGACGCCCAAAGAAAATAGCAATCGGCACAGAGAGCGCTACCGCATCCAACAATACACACACAGACTTCCGATACTTCCAAGCAAAAACAAGTACTGCGAGCACTATACCAACAATTCCCCCATGAGCGCTCATACCAGCAATACCAATCCATGCGCCCGTTTCAAGATCAAATGGCGAGACAAGCGAAGCGGGATGTGCAACGAAAAAAGCAGCATTATAGAAAATCGCGTATCCAAATCGAGCACCAATAATTGCACCACCGAGAAGAAACAGAGAAAAATCTAAGAATTCCTCTCGAGAAAGCACTGCTATAGAATCTCGGCAAGTCACTCCCCACAAAAATAACAAAGAAAAAAGTGCACCAAGAAGAAAAGTGACGCTATACCAAGAAAGAGAAAAACTGCCGAAAGAACAAACAATCGGATTAATGTGTTCTGGAATATGCTGCCACCAATTCATCATGCCGATCCACTCTGATTGTAGGTATCAAGATCCACCTTGAACTCCCGCGCATAGATCCGAACCAGTGCAAGAAAAAACGAAACAATGATCGGTCCGATAAGCAACCCCACAATACCAAAAAGAGCAATACCGCCAAGCGTTGAGAAAAACACTAGGAGCGGATGAATCTGCGTATCGCGCCCCACAAATTTCGGTCGAAGTACATTGTCTATCGTCGAAATAATCCCTACGCCAAAAGCAAGCAGAAAGGCCCCTTGCCATGCATCTCCTGAGAAAAGGAGCCAAAGCCCCATCGGAAGCCAGACAATACCAGACCCGACCGCCGGAATAAGCGAGAAAAATCCCATCACTGCTCCCCAGATAGCCGGCGATGAAACCCCGGCGACTGCGACACCAATACCACCCACAACTCCCTGCAGAATCGCGACAGCGATAGAACCCTTCACGACCGCCCGACTCATAGATGCAAAGTCATACATAAGCTCCTCATCATCACGATCCGACAGAGGGCTCATACGTTTCAAGAAATTCAGCACGCACTCACCATCAATGAGAAAGTAAAAGAGCGCGAAGAAGAGTGCAAATATCCAAAGAATCAACCCCGCGACACTTCCATAGAGTGCTTGCAGAAACGAAATGAAAGCACCACTGCCACTCGAGACACTTCCCAGCATATCTGCGAACCGAAAATTCTGAGACGAAAGAACTTCTCCAATATAAGGAAGTGCCGACAATTTCATTTGAGCCGTCTGCACTATGTCCCCGAGAGAATGCTCCCCTGATGAAAATGCCGAAAGTGCGTTCGTTGCTTCTCCAACGACGAGCGTTGCCAAGATGAGAATCGGAATGATAACAAGGAATGCAACAAGAAGGAGGATGCCCGACGCACTCACAGCGCGTCGACCGCCAGATGCTCGGAGAAAAAATTGATATGTTCCATGAAAGAGAGTCGCCAACACCGCCGCCACCAACAGTGACGTCAAGAAGGGCTGCATAACAAAAAACACCACCCCGCCAGTCACGAAGAAGACAAGGAAAAAGAAAATTGTATTAAAATGAGGAATGCGCATAAAGCTAGTATAGCACAACTTCCCTATCCTTTCCGGAGATCCTCTTTTGAAAATTCAACAAAGACATGCGTTCCAGAGAGAATCTGCACATTCACAAATAGAATGGGAACATTCTCAACCAATATCTTCTCGTGTGGCGGACGGACAGACACGTCCAACCCGTACCGCTCACGAAACCACGCTTTTATTCCCGCTCGCGTATTGTGTGATGATGGAACAAGAAACGGTCGATACTCTCCCTTGAGAGACGAGAAATACTTTCGATGATTTTCATGCAAAGTTACCTCGACCCGTGCATCCTTCCACGCATAATTTCGCACACGCTCTTTTTTTCCTTCCACTCGCAATTGTTTTTGCTTTGTCGTCGACTCTCTCTCACCCTTTTCTTTGGAATACACGCATCGCAGAGCAAGCGGACAAGCGGCACATTTCGGCTTCCCTATGCATATTGCACTGCCAAAATCCATGATCGCCGCATTCAAAGTCTTCGCCGAAACAGAAAAACGATTCCCAATGTTATTCCTCCAATCATCCTTTGCTGCAACATTCTTCTTGTCTCTACTCTTCCCATTTCGCTCTTCCTGAATTTTCTCAAAATATTTTGTCCCAAAAAAGAACCTCCCAATAACGCGCCGGAGATTCGTATCCCACGCAAGCGTATTGACATCATAAGCAAAGCTTGCAATCGCACTCGCCGTATAATCCCCGACACCGGGCAATGTCTGCAATGTCTTAATATCCCGCGGAAATTCCCCACCAAATGTCTCAACAACTATCTTCGCCGTGCGAAGCATATTTCTCCCACGCGAGTAATAGCCAAGTCCCGCATAATACGGCAGGAATTCTTCCCACGACGCTCGTGCGAGTGATTCGACGTCAGGGAAACGCACGAAAAATTTCCCGTAATAGGAAAGAACGCGAGATACCTGTGTCTGCTGAAGCATAATCTCCGACACCCACACTTCGTATGCCGAAATTCCCTCCCGACGCCACGGCAAATGCTCCCGCCCCGCCTTCCCAAAGAAGTCGAGAAGCGTCGATTCAAATAATCGAACACTATTCAGTTGAAACAATCTCCTTGCCATAGCTTTCCATAAAGTAGGAAATATTTTACCATAGAGATATAAGCTTTAACACTGCGCCATGAATACCTTCGAAGCAACTCCGGTAAACAGTCCAAAAGAAAGATCTGCTGATTCCAAAGAAGACATCATTAAACAAAAAGGAGATGCCCTTCGGGAAAAGTTGCGCGCATACCGTTCCCAAAAAGATTTCTTCAAGAATGCCACAGAAAAAGCAAAAGAAATTGGCGTTTCCGCAGAAGAATACCTCATTGAATACGCAGAGAAAGAAGATACCATCAGAGAAGATTCAGACTCTCCCTCCGCCGTGTTTGAATTATCCAACCCTGCAGGTTCAGCTATTAACAATCTCCTCCATGAGAAAATAAAGCAGGGCTTTCTCGCTGATCATGATACGCTCACAGGACTTCTCAACAGGCGAGCTTTTGAAGAAAATGTCCGCCGCCGACAAGCAATCATAAAAAACTTTGAACAACAACCCGAGGTCTTTTCGGAACGTCGCCAAGAAAGCCAAGCTCATACAGAACAGCAGGATTACAGGAGGCACTATTCTATTATGTTCATAGATGCCGATAAGTTCAAGTCAGTGAACACTGAATATGGACATGATGCTGGAGATACCGTCCTCAAAGAAATCGCAAAGACTATCAAAGAAAAAATCCGTGACAACGAAGGCGTAGTAGCTCGATGGGGCGGCGAAGAAATAGTTGCTCTTGTTCCAGTCGATATCGATATCGCCTGCGCAATAGCAGAGCGCATTCGAACAGCTGTCGAGCAAAGAACATTTCGAGCTGAAAGAAAACGCGATTTTCATGTCACCATAAGTATTGGTATTGCTCCATACCAAGATGATAGCAAGAAACAGATAAAAACTGCTGATATGGCCGTTCAAGCAGCAAAAGGCGACTTCTCATCTGTCAAAAATATTGCGGAAAGTCTTGGAGGAATCACGGTAGAGGAAGATCTCAGCGAAACACGTAACCAGATACAATTTGTCGACAAAAATGGGATTCTCTCGAGATTCAAACCAAAAGAATAACAAAAAGATTTCAGGAAAATGAACAGCTTCTGAGATGACCCTATTCCTCCACAATCACTCCTCCTCCCAAACATTCCTCTCCATCATAGAATACAGCGAACTGTCCCGGCGCAATGCCGGGCTGCGATTCGTTGAGGTGTACGCGCCATCGATCTCCCGAAAGCAATCGAATATGACACGGGTATCTTGCTTCTCCGTGGCGTATTTTTACATCGAATGTCCTCTTCTTCGGAAATGAACCAGATACCCAATTCGTATTTTCGATGACAAACTGCTCGCGCGATCCTTCCGCGCCACGCCACGCATTGGAAACAAACACCGTGTTTTCCTTTGCATCTTTTGCAACCACAAACCATGGTCCACCAGAGAGTTTGACACCCTTCCTCTGCCCGATAGTGAAATACCAGAAACCGTCATGCTCTCCGATTTTCTTCCCCGTTTCATATTCGACGAGATCACCTCGCTTCGTACCCAGATAGTGCCCGAGAAATTCATCGAAGCGCACCTTCCCCAAAAAGCATATGCCCTGACTATCTTTTCGACTTGCATTTGGCAAATGAAATTCCTGCGCAAGCTCCCGTACACGATCTTTCTGATATTCTCCAATCGGGAAAAGCGCACGTGACAACTGTACCTGTGAAAGTTGCGAGAGAAAATATGTTTGATCTTTTACCAAATCAGGCGAACACAGAAGCTTCGTCCTCCCTCGAACAAGCGTCGTCCGCGCATAGTGTCCCGTCGCAATGAAGTCAAATGATTCCTTCGCAAGCGTCTCAAAGAATGCACCAAACTTCACTCTAGGGTTACAGAGCATATCAGGGTTTGGCGTCCGTCCAAGGCGCACCTCATCGAGCACATAGGAGACTATCCTTTCCCAATATTCCTTCTGAAGCGGCACAACCGTAAGTGGTACATCGAGCTGTTCACATACCTCGCGAACATATCGCAAATCCTCCTCCCACGGACATTCCCCCAAGAAAGACACCTCATCCTCCAGCCAGATCTTGAGATAAAATGCGCGAACATCATACCCTGCATTTTTAAGCAACGCCAAAGACACAGAGCTATCCACTCCGCCCGAAACAAGCACCGCTATTTTTGATTGCTTTTGCAGTAGTACCATTTAGACCCGTTGTCGTTTAAACACCATCGCCAAACGCAGCAACATCCAAAAAAATTAAAACGCCTCCGTCGAAATGCAACCGAGTTTCAGCATACCTCTCACTATGAATTTTGACAATATCTACTGAAATTTTCCCACTTACCAACAAAAAAACCGGCGACAACCGGTTCTTTTGCTTCGAATTATCAAGACAGAACCTTTCACCAAAAATGAAAATTTCTTACAAAGAAATCCGATAAACTAGGAGTTCGATCCATCACTGGATTCCACAACAGTCCCAAAAGCTGTCTTCAAATCGGCACGAGCCTGTTCGAGTGCCAGCTTGAAATCCGAAAGAGCAGCCGCGAATGACACTTTCTTCGCCTCAGCAAGTGTCTTCACTTGCTCGCCAACCGTGTCCGAATCTTTCCGCTGATCTCCCATAGCCGCCTTGGCATCTTTGAGGCTCGCCTGCAATGTTTCGCGAACAGTCGCCGGATCAACACCCGAATCACAATCGCTTTTCGCGGTCGCAAATGCTGCATCTGCTGCAGATTTAAAGGTCGAGAGACTTGCATCGATAGTCGTCTTCTTTGTGCCAATCGCCGCATCGACACCAGTGCGAAATGCCGCAATCGCTGCATCAACCGTCTGTTGTCGATCGGCAACTGCCTTTTCTACCGTTGCTTTGAACGTCGCAATAGCTGCCTGCTTGTCCGCATCATCACCTGCTCGTTCGAGAAGTTTTGCATACATCTCTTCGCGCTTGGCATCGCGCTCGTTTCGATTCTTCTCGAGCGTCGCATCTCGTTCATCTCGATTCTCATCAAAGACATTCCGGCGATTCGTCTTCCGATCCAAGATATTTTTCTGCGCACCATCCAAACGCTCACTCATTTTCGCATTCCGCTCAATCATGTTCGTGCACAAGTTCTGTTTCCGGTCCATCATATTCTCTTCCCTTTTTGCCTGACGATCCTCGAGAGTACCCTCAACAAGAGCACCCTTCTTCGCATTGTCATTTTCGATCTGAGCCTTTCGCTCCGCTGCAAGGTCATGCGCCCTCACCCAAGGAGCTTTCCTACCACTATCACTATTTCCACTCGTACTGCTTCCCGTCTCACTACTAGAGCTTTCATCAGCGCGTGCAGCCGCAATTCCGAGGGAAAGCACACAGGAAAATGCAACAGAAACAGTTACTCCTTTGAAGAGTCTAGAGCTGTGTATCATCATAGGCGTTAGTTATATCATCAATAGTTTGTACATTCTCTTTCGCTGTTTGCGTCTCGCCAGCTGCTTCATTATCAAGCGCCGATGTATTTGCATCATTCTTCAAGATATCGTCAACAACCGCATCCGGTGTCTCTGGCGTTGCTACCGGTTCTTGCATTGTCGCATCCTTCATCAGAGAGTCGCTCGATGGTGCGGGTGCCGGTGCTGTCGGAGGGAGAGGCATCACCGACGACTCATTCACAAGAGCAGACCGCTGATCAGCAAATTGCCGATAGATAAACGCAAAGGCGATAACCAAAAGTCCTACACCGACAGCAACGGTAATCTTTTGTTTTTCCGTCATAGAAACTTCATTCAAAAAAATTAAAAGTGCTCTTATTCTACCACGACAACACAAGAAAGAAAAAAGGCGATTCATACTCTGGCTTTCTGCCGAAAGTATAAACCGCCTCAAGCAATACTTGGGAGCATCGCTCACCCAAAAAATTACCATTCACTTACTTCACCCTCCGCTTAAACAAATCCCGGAACACCGGGTAGATGTCTGACGAAGAATCTATCTGCCGCATGGAAAAATGCGAACACTGCTTCCTTACCTCCTCATACGCCTCCCACAGGCTTTGGTGACGATCCGGAGTAATTTCGACATAGGCATAGTAGCGCGCAAGTGGCATAATTTGATTCAGTAAAATATCTCGACTGACAGGTGAATCAAAATGCCAATTGTCGCCATCGGAAGCCTGCGCAGCATAAATGTTCCAGCTGGCAGTTGGGTAGCGTTCTACTACAATCCCACTCATCAGGCGTAGCGCGCTCGATACAATGGTTCCGCCCGTCTCCTTTCCATGAAAGAACGTCTGTTCATCCACCTCCATCGCCACCGTGTGATGTCGGATAAAAATTACGTCAATTCTCTCGTAGTTGCGACTCAAGAACAAATACAACAACGTGAAGAATCGCTTCGCCAAATCTTTTCGTTTTTCATTCATTGATCCCGACACATCCATAATGCAAAACATCACCGCCTGCGTCGACGGCTGCGGCTGTTGAATCCGATTGGCATATCGGAGATCAAACGTGTCGATAAACGGGGGCAATTTCTTCGCCTGAATTTCCCGAATTCGTTCACGAAGCTCACAAATTTTCTCATCATCAGGATCAACTCCTGCATCAAGAAGATTCTGAATTTCAGCCTTAATTGCTACAATTTCCGCCCTTCGAGCCCCGAGTATCGCTATCTTTCGACCATATGCCCCCTTAAATGTCCTCACGATAGAGATTGAAGACGGACTCCCCGTACTACTAAATCCCGCACGAACCGACTTGAACTCCGTCACTTTAGCAAGCTGTGTCCGGATGAGATTGGGCAATTCCAAATCTTCAAAGAACAGCTCCAAAAATTCCTCACGAGACAGCTCAAAAACGAAATTATCTTCGCCTTCTCCGCTATTGCTTGCCTGACCACTGCCCGCCGCGCCATTTCCTGCACCGCCCTTTGGACGTGCCATTTTGTCGCCCGTGGTAAATTTTCTGTTTCCTGGGTGAATCACTTCACGTCTCCCACCCTGTCCATGCTTGAATGTCGGTTCGGACAAATCGCGAGCGGGAATATTTGCCTTCTCGCCTTTGTCGACGTCAGTGATACTGCGCCTACTCCCTATAGCATCAGTTATCGCCTTCTTCATCTGACCTTTAAATCGCCGAATAAAGCGTTGGCGATTTACCGCACTCTTATTCTTCCCATCTCTACCACGACGATCAATAATCATAGTCATCTCATACCTCCACACCTTGAAAAAATTGTTAAAAAAACTCCCCGCCGCCTCTCGCGCGACCGGGTTCTCTTTTTGCGTTCCTTCTTGCAGATATTCCCTTTTTGCAAGCAGAGAGATTACCGAGTCACATGAGAACAATCACGCTTCAAAAGAAGCGCACTCATACACCCTGCCGGAGAAATACATCGCTCTGTTTGCATATTTCCCTTGTACCACGACACTCGAGAAAACACAAGGGTCACCACTTTCGTGGCGACCCAAAACATATCGATCAGAAATTGCATTCACTCACGAAAGTATTATCGGCGTCCTCGTCCGGTAGAAGCAAATGATCGTGGCGAATGACCTCGAGAGACAGTCTCGAAGCGCTCGACAAATGTGAAAGCATAGCCAATCTTCGTGCCACGACCCGTACGCCCGATGCGATGAATGTAGTCTTCATACGTCATCGGAAGATCGTAGTTGATAACATGCGTAATGCCATCAATATCAAGTCCGCGCGCCGCAACGTCTGTCGCCACCAAAACACGCAGCTGATCATCGCGAAATCTCGCAAGTGATCGTTCGCGCTGGCCCTGAGACAAATCGCCATGAATTGCACCTGCTTTGAATCCGCGTTCGAAAAGCACTTTGGCAAGTTTCTCTGTACCATGTTTGGTTTTGCTAAACACGAGCACTTTCTGGAAACTTTCCTGAAGAAGCATCTCATGAAGACGCTCGATTTTTTCTTCTCGTCCATTCACATGCACGACATCCTGATGAACATTCTCCGATGTTGCTCGCGATTTGACGAAAACAGTCACGGGATTGGTCAGAAACGACTTTGCGATTTCACGCACACCCGCTTCCATAGTTGCTGAAAAGAAAAGTGACTGACGCTCCTTCTTGGCAAGTGACAAAATATGCTTGATATCTCGCACAAATCCCATGTCGAGCATGCGATCAACCTCATCGAGTACGATATTGTTAAATCCGGAAATATCCATGAGCCGACGCTCAATCAAATCCTTGATGCGTCCTGGCGTCCCGATAATGAAGTTTGGATGCGCCCGCAAATCACGCACCTGGGAATGCATATGCGCACCACCAATTACTATGGCTGACTGAATTCCCGAGCCTTTGGAAAATGCGAGGAATTCTGCCTGAATCTGCAACGCAAGTTCTCGTGTCGGCACAAGAATGAGCACAAACTCATCTTTTGGCGCGTGAAATATTTTGTTGATGAGCGGAATAAGAAATGCCGCAGTCTTCCCAGTACCCGTATTGGCAATACCAATAACATCGCGCCCTGAGAGGACGAGCGGAATCGCCGCATCCTGAATTGGTGTCGGATTCTCAAAATTCCGACCGGCGATGATTTTCTTCAACTTTTCGTGTATAGGAAAATCCGAAAACGCATGTTCCGGATGAAAAGCTTCTGTTTCCGTCGATATGACGGCTTTTTTTACAAATTGTGAAATATCGAAATTCTTCTCGAGCGACGACTTCCCTCGACCACCCTTGCCAGCTCCCTTGGGCGCGCTCCACTTCGATCGCGAATTGTGCGACCGGAAACTTCTCTCTTGAAACATACGATTACTCTCTAGAAAATTATGTCCCGTTTTGCGCACGCCTCGCTATACAAGCGAAGCGTGCCAGACAAAAACGGAATCCTCCGAAAAGGATCCCTCGAACATACACGAAAGAGAGTACCGTTTCAGATGATATTTTGTAGCCTCACAAATCTCTCCCTCTCTTGCGCGACGTCGTTCAAATTTGACGCCATTGCCTTCTTCATGGAAGACGATAAACGCTCCCGAGGCATTGCACAGTGATGAATGAAGTGTAAGGAAACTCCTTGAACTCTTCCGAGAAAAAAGCTTCTTGCTGTCCGAACAAACCGATCTTGCCAACCTTCTCGCATCCCAAAAAATATCAGTGGGGGATCGAAAGGAAAGAAATATCAAGAAAACCGAACAGACACTACAATACTCAATAATAGCAGAGAATCTTTTCGCTGTCAAGACCCATTATCGGAAACACTCTGAGATGGCTCATCTGAAGCCTGATTAGACGAAAATACCCGCGCAATTCCGGCGATTGTTTCTTGCATCCGCAGAAGAGACACGTCATCGAGTATAGAGAAAGAAAAGGTATTTGGATTCTTCTTTGAGAGCGCTTTCACGAGTTTTTGCACCTCTTTGGGCGTCCGCTCATCGGCACGCGAAATGACTATCCACTCCGGCTTCTCAAGTAATTTCGGATTATACCGTTTGAGCTCCTTGCGGATATTCGCATAGTCAGTCACAGGCGTCTTGCTGTCCGCCGCAACGAGATGAAAGAGCACGCGCGTCCGCTCAATGTGCTTCAAAAATTTGTGCCCCAATCCCTTCCCTTCCGAAGCACCCTCGATAAGCCCCGGAATATCCGCGAGTATCGTATTGAAGTACACGCCGAGATTTGGCTCGAGCGTCGTGAAACGATAGTTTCCCACCTTGCTCGATGCATCGGTAAGCGCATTGAGGAGGCTCGATTTCCCCACATTGGGATACCCGATAAGTCCGATATCAGCAATCAGTTTGAGCTCCAAGTGAAGTGTCATTGCATCCCCGGGAAGCCCCGGATTTGCCCGGTCCGGCGTCGTATTCCGACTCGAGCGAAAGTGAAAGTTCCCAAAACCACCATTCCCACCGCGCGCCACAAGCACCTTCTGTCCCGGAAAGACAATATCATAGTCTCTGCCACGCGCCACATCATGCGCGACAGTTCCCACAGGCACGCGCACGATTTTGTCATCGCCATCGGCGCCGGTACGCATGTTTTGCTCGCCATGCCCGCCATTTCCCGCTCGTACACTCTTGACCGATCGAAACGGACGAAGCGCACCCAAGTCCGGCACGCCCAAAAGCACGACGTTTCCACCACGTCCGCCATTTCCGCCAGTCGGTCCTTCATTCATCATGGTCCGCGTAAATCGCACCACGCCGTCTCCACCTTTCCCCGCCGACACCTCAAGAGTGACATCATCAATAAGCATAGTTTCCAATCTTAGCACGGAAACCGTCGAAAGGCAAGGAAAAATTCTTGTTAACATTGACAAAGTAATATTTTTCTGCTATAATATGCTATCAGTGAAAAAGGGTAGATTCATAGCAAAGTGCCGACCATAAATGCTTACTGGAAAGGTTGATCGACGTTTTGCTATCCGTCTGTTCTGGATAGAGCCTAATAGTACTTGAACAATTCACCGAAGTAAAAGGAGAGTAAGATGAACACCGAATCAGTATCCCCCAAAACGCAAGATCTTGGAAACTTGGTTCTCGGCAATCTTACTTGGATGAAGTGCCAAGAAGATCCGGAATTACGTGAGACTCCCGAAGGAATGAAACAGGTGCGCTGCGAGTTTATAAGCCTCTCGCCCACCATATTGGGGGATTTGTTGTTCGAGGTGGTATCCCTGACATCTATCATGCAGTCAAAGCTCGCGTTTTTGCAGTATTGTCAGGAAAATGGATTCGTCCAAAAAATGATAGCCGCCATGCCGGAAGAGGCTCTGGGATGGATGTCCAGAGGCGATGTACTAAAAAACATAGTCTCCACACTTGACTGTCTCATCGAGCTTGCCAAAAGCATAAGTGGCAATATCATTGGGTTCCTGGAGAAAAACGGGATTACCGAGGAACAGGTTTTAACCGCTCCCGAATCAAAACTCTGTCTCGATGAGAGTCTTCGAGGACGCTATCGTGCCGGCACGCTCACGATCCGTGAGTTGCTCTTGGAGCAACCGATGATTATCCTCAAGAACAGCTAGGACGGAAGCGGTCGCTTCTTCGCTCTAAATCACAAAGCCCCTCCCGGATTCCGGCAGGGGCTTTTTACTTCGAACGGTTTCTCTTTACTTTTCAAGCGCCTCAACAAGAGATCAAATCTTCGAGTGAAGCGCGATGCGGTTTCCTTCGGTATCGAGGACAAGCGCCATAAAACCGTATTCGCCAATCGCCTTTTTCGGAGCAAGAATTTTGCCACCCGCCATCTCCACTCTCGAGAGCTCATTGGACAGATCGCCCGAATACGCCGTGAAATACACCAGCACGCCCTCCGCCGACGGCTTGTACCATTCCTTATGAAAGACGAGCGACCCCGCGGCGCCCTTCCCATCCGTCATCTGAAACCACGCCATGTCGATCTCTCCCACCTGATTGCGACTCAATGTCACCTCCAAGACCGTCTCATAAAACTTCATCGCCCGCTCCATATCGACGACGGGGATCTCAAACCACCCCACCGCATTGCCTTTTTCTTCCGCCATAACGTTGTGTGAAAAAAATTATTTTACCCTTCAAGAGAGTACCATAGTTCCAGAAAATAATCATCTCCATGTTTTAACTCTACAAACTATTGACTTTATACTAAAAGTATGCTTTTATACTCTGTTGGAATTTTCCAACGGAGTATGCAGCTTTTTTAACAAATCTTATCAAGAAGGGATATTGCTCATGTCAAACGATGAGACAACTATTGAGTATTTCTCCGCCCTTTGGGATTGCGAATATTGCAAAACAAGAGATATTTTCGCTCGTAACCCAAGAAATCCCGAGCAACGAATCGATCACTGTCCAAACTGTGGCGCCGCTATCCCGGAGCCGATTGATGTTGAGACGAGGGGTCACGAAGGAAACCCCTACAAAACTCCGAGTGAAGGTCAATGGACACAACTCCTCGACGCTTTCTCCGCTCAACAAGGAGAAGCCGGCCCGGATTGGCCATGCGAGTCCTGTTCCTCACTGAATTCCGATCTCCATTCCCACTGCGTCAGTTGCGGGCATTCGCGAGGAGAAGACCCGAGGGAAAAAGAAGTCACGGAAGACACCATGGGCAGAGAAGTCACAGCGAGGGACACTCCTTCCTCTACGGAAGAACGACCTCCGCAAGAAGCCATCCCACCACATCTCTCCAAAAGAGATGCGGGGATCGAGCAAGAAACATGTCGGCATGAACCGACCGTTTCGAGCCACGGGCATCATCGCTCGAAAGCGCTCCCCATATCTGTGTGTTTCGCGGCTCTTGCCACTTGCATATGGTTGGTCTGGTTTTTCTTTTTCTCGGCTTCCGACGTGCAGGTGGAAGTAACCGGTCTTTCATGGGAAAGAAAAATCGCCGTGGAGGATTTTGCTCCCCGCCAAAGCGGAGCATGGAAAGGTACTGTTCCTTCCGATGCTTACAATGAGCAGGAAACTCGAAAAGTCCATCATTACAACAAGGTCCAAACCGGGACAAAGGTTGTCAAACACCAGCGATCGCGGCGCGTCCAGTCCGGCACTCGGCAGGAATGCTCGACGGAAAACAAAGGGAACGGCATCATCAAGCGAACCTGTCACAGTGTTCCCGAGTACAAAACGGAATACTACGCCGATCGCGATATCGAACCGGTATACCGCGATGACCCCGTGTACGAAACATGGGTGGACTACACCGTCAATCGATGGAAGTTTTCTCGGTGGATCACGGCATCCGGCAACAATCACGATGCTCACTGGCCCGAAACCCTGATTCATCCGGCTCATTCGGCAATACCGAACATCGGAGACGAGCGTCTGGGCGAACGGACTGAACACTACACTGTCCGCTTACGCGAAATAGACTCGGATGAACCCCGCGTATGGAACGAGACAGTGTTCCTCTCTCGATGGCAGCAATTCTCCATCGGCGAAAGCTTCGTCATACACACCAACCGCATAGGGACAATCCTCGGGTCACTGGAAGCAACAGCTTCCTCACCCTAAGGAAATGCCTCACAGAACCACAAAACTCCTCTCTGGATCCGGACAGGGGTTTTTTATTTCGAGAAAAGCTCATTCTTGTTTGTACGAGAATCATTATTCGGAGGATTAAGTTTTACATTACCGAAGAATCCCATTACAGCGGCAATCAAAATCACAAAAGCAGTAAGCATCAATAATTTGTAATATCTCTTACTCCAATCAGCATCCTTTTCAGATTTTCTAGGTAGAATAAGAAAGAATATCTGGAGAAAGAAAGCGCAAATTCCACCAAGTAGAGTAGAAAATATTATCGCCGAAACAAGATCAGATACTGTGCTGAAAATTTGAATATTAATAGAAAGAAAAGTAAAAAGCGCAACAAAAACTCCCAAAGTTTCTATGGTACGAGTTTCCCTTCCTTCCAGCTTATCCAAATCTTTCTTAAATGCACTTAGTTCACCTTTGATTTCACTGATGTCACTTTTCAACTTTTCAGACTCTTTCTCGCTCTCAGCTAAAAGCCTTTTAAGTCTTCTAAAATCACGAATAGTCTTCTCAATCTCCTCAATACGTTTGTTATATTTTGAACCTAATTCTGTAAATTCTATAGATGGCTGACCACTTTCTAAAAATCGAACATTATCTTCTAATCGAAGACGACTCCCAATCGCTTTTTGAGAGAATACATCAACATTCTGTTCACTTGTTCCTTCACCTGCACTATTTTCATCCGGCATATAATCCATCTTACGACATTCCTCAGAGGGACAACTGATTCAGAAATTTTACAATATTTCCTACATCTTTTGTTTTATTATGGGCTTCTTCTAGAACATTTGTAATGAAACTTACATCTTGTTTTTTTATTTCATCCATGTACCTATTATTTACGTCAAAAGCCACTTCTAGACTACGTAAATTATGATCAAATTTCACTGAAACATTATAATTAAATCGCTTATCCTCACTTACATAACTTATAGTTCGAGATTCTTTTGACACATCTAAATTAAATATTTTATCGAGTTGTTCATCAGATTCTTCCGCACCTGAAATGTCATATTCTCGAGAAAATATTGCCCCACAAAATTTCACTTTGCCAGCATTTTGAGCAACATTCTCTTGAAACATCTTGTTTCTCGCCTCAACTAGCACTTCAATAGTTTTCGTTAACTTATTCAGATCCGGACTTTCCTCATTATTTCTTTGCAACTGAACTCTATTTGGCGATACTAACAATTCTGATTGAGAAGCACCTACTTTTATTTTCTTTACAGAGAATTCACCGATACTAAAAGCGTACTCGGAAAGACCCTCCTGTTTATGAAGAAACTCAGCTACCAAATCAGCTGGATTATCAAACTCAACAGCAACGAGAATTGATTTATACATAAATAAAATGCTCAATGCTTGTTACCACATCCCAACCAACTACCCACTACCACCCCCCTACTTCCACCCCTGACCCGTTATCCGCCAGACGATTTGTTCTTGTTGGACATTGACGACGCCGCCGGGGGTTTGTTGGGGGACAATTTGTTGAAGTTTTTTGAATTCCATCGAGAGTCCGAAGAAATTGGACGCGTCGGCGGACTCGACAAAGGCGATGGTGTAGTCTTTGCGATTCTCACTCCGCCCGGCAATTTCTATTTCCGGATTCCACGGCTCGGTGAGATGCATCTCGGCATTGTAGGATTCATAGAGCGCGGAAAAGGTTTCGGCGAGCGCGGGGCTCGCCTCGACAATGGTCGAAACGCCCAAGTCCTCGCGCGCTTCTTTCCGCCCGATATAGTATTGGTGCGAATAGAGCTTCTCTGTAAAGTGTTCGATAATGTTCGCGATTTTTTCTTTGGTCATCGCGCGCAGGTGACTCTTGAGGAGCCGCTCGGCGAGAATCTTGATGAGATTGTGCGTCCGATTCACATTGCCAAGAGCGAGGGGATGCACCGCGGGGGTCGCCTCCATAAATTTCATAAAGATATCGGCAAGCTTCTCGTCGCTCTTCACGCCGAATTTGTTCTTCGCGAGGTCGAAATAGCTCATCACCTCCTCGACCGAAATCGGAATGCGTCCTTCGGGATTCTTGGGATCGGCGGGATTGAAAAAGTTGGAGGTCGAGGGATCGATCGGTGAGAGTTCGCTCATATCGCTCATTACGATTTCGTCCGCACCGAGCGCGATCATCGTCGCCGCGGAGTGCGCCTTGTACGGCACGAGAACGGAAAATGTCTCGCAATATTCGCGGATCATCGAAACGAGACGCCACGGCACCATAGTGTCGCCGCCGGCGCTATAGAGGACGAGATCGATCCGCTTCGTCTTCCCGATCGCGCGAAGGCGCCGGCTCACAATGGGGATGATATCCATCGCGACCCGCGCATTGACCGGTCCCTGCCGATCACTCGTCACGTACGCAATGACCCGCGACCCCCGCTCCCGCTCGATCGCCTCAAACAATTTTTTCCGTTCCATAGACCTGTTCTGTAAAAAGAAAAACCGTTCCGGAAGTATATACCGGAACGGCATGAGAGACAAGAATCATCAGTAAAATTTCGAGATCACTTCATCTTTGCAAGAGTGTCGTCCTGAGCCCTTTTCTTTTCGTCAACTCTTTCTTTTTCTGCCACCTCTCTTGCATTGAACTCGTCTACGAGGGCGCTCAATCGATCGACAAGCTCCCGGTCATCACGAAACTCTGACATCCATTGCCGCGCCACTTCGACATCGCCCTCGCCGCTCACAGAAAACCTTCGCCAGTCATCCTTCCGATAGTCAACAACCAGGGTATGCAGAATCTGGTGACGGAATCCGGAGTCGCTTCCCGAGAGAGCCCTCAACAGCTTCGGCAGTTTCCATCCCTCGATCAAGGGTTGTTCGGCGGTATGGTACTCCGCCAAAAAACGCACCTGACTCTCGAATAACCCGAGAGGATAGAGCGGGACATCATCCCATACGAACCGGTTAATGATGCTCGCATAACAGACAAGCGCTTCCTCCCATTCTTCTCTCGGCTTCGATTGCCCGGCGATTTCCGCCCGAATGATATTCCTCATCTTCAAGTCCGCCTTCACCTTCCAGTACTCGGCAATATCCTTTGAGCGAAGGAGTTGCTCAAAAGGAGAGTACCCCGAAGCGTCCTCCATATTGGAAAACACGGAAATGTCCCGAAGCGAATAGAGACGAAAAAGCTTCTCCCCCTCTTCTTCGGAAAGAAGCGCGAGAAGCTCCAAAATGAACTTATTGTATGTCCACAGGACTTCATGCCATTTGTCCGGGATGGTGCAAAAGATCGTCATGCTCCGAGCTCTTTCAGCAAACGATTCTGGACGATCGCAAAAATCCTTCCTCAATTCGGAACAAAAATCGCACACGAGGTCTGCGCAATAGGAAAGGAGTTTGGGAGAAAGCACGCGGAGAGCGCAAAGAAATCTCTCCCCGCAATAGGGTTTGAGAGTAGTAGTGCCCCGCCAATACAACGGATTAAATTCATCCGACGGAACGATTAACAAGAAGAGTGCCCGCTTTTTG
This sequence comes from Candidatus Moraniibacteriota bacterium, assembly GCA_016699385.1. Taxonomy (NCBI): domain Bacteria; phylum Candidatus Moraniibacteriota; species Candidatus Moraniibacteriota bacterium. The sequence goes on from CP064974.1 coordinate 772,580, forward strand.
AATGAATCCCGCACATCCGAACCGAGAAGCGAAACAAGACTGTTCCATTCCCCTCTCGAAATAGTGTCCACCCACTCTTTCCAGATGGCATCCTCACCACGCGGAAAATGTGTCGCAAAAAACCGTTGAAGAGATACTATCGTATTTTTCATTTAATCTATCCTCTCATTGCCTGTGAAATACTCAAAAACCCACCTATTCTTGAACAGCTCAATACTTTTCCGAGTTGTTAAAGAACATGTATTTTTATCATACGAAAAAATTTTTGTCAATGAAAACGACTCTGCCGATTAAAGACAGAGTCGTTCCAATTTTTCCCTCCAAGCCTTACCGGCTCGTCAGGATCGTCATGCCGCCTTCGGCATTGCAGGCGCGGACTGTCACCATATTATTGGCATCGCGAACGATGGAATACCCCGTGAGTGCCACCGTGCCATTGGGATCAGTCGGAATGCTCTTGAGGTAGCTTCCAAGCGCCGTGCCGAGATCCACACAGTCCGTCGCTCCGGAAACCGCGCATCCGCCGGTTGCAATCGCGCAGCCGGTCGCCGCCGTGCCGATCTGCCGCTCCGTCGTCGTGATCGCCGCCGGGAACGTCCCCTTGGTATCGTTTACATAGGTATGCACCGCCGAGAGAATGTTTTGGATATCCGTCGTGCGTCGCGCATTTCTCGTATCTTGAAATCGCTTTGCCGGGTCGAGTGCCACAAAAACGACGACTGCCAATACGGCAAGCAAACCGATAACCAAGAGAATTTCCATGAGCGTAAAACCTTTCTGCTGTTTCATATGATTTTTCTTTTACGAAATTAGAGTAAATGACACCTTACGATACACAACTTCCTCGTGCGTCAAAACGAAAATTACAAAACACCGTTATCTCATATCGTTTTTGTTTTTAACGGATAGAAAATAGAAAAAACTTTTTTGAGTATAGCACAATTCTACAAAAAAGCATTATCGGGATACGGAAATATTCGTCCCACCTTCTGCAGAACAGGCTTTGACCGTCACAATGCCATTTGCATCAACTGCGACGGAATATTTCGTCAAAGCCGCCGTGCCGCCATTTGGATCAAGAGGAATTGTCTTGAGATACTTCGCCAGTGTTGCAGAAAAATTAACGCAGTCTCCGGTTGCAGCGACAGCACAGCCACCCGTTGCAATGGCACATCCGGAAACCGCGGTGCCAAGTTGTTTTTCGGTTGTTGTGAGACCTGCTGGCATTGCACCTTGATTATCCACGATATACGTTTGAATAGCCGAGAGAATCGATTGCACATCGGTCGATCGTTTCGCATCGCGCACATCACGAAAGCGTTTCGCTGGATCGAGTGCCACCAAAACCACTGTCGCCAAGACAGCAATCATGCCGATAACCAAGAGGATCTCAATAAGCGTGAATCCACCAACTCGATTTCTTTCGTTACAAAGTACTTTCATATATGGAGACTATTTTGAGCTCAAAGAGAACCTGAAACATCGCTCCCAAGTACCAAGACGACATCTTCTCCAGCATCTTCCGATATATCTCGACGACGCTCAAGTGAGAAATCGAGTCCGGCATTCGCCAAGAGCTCATCGAGAAATTCTTCCGGAACCAATGCTTTGGCACGGACAAACGAGACTGCGTGTGATGATTCGGCCGTACGAATAGCTGAGATGACAAATTTTTCTGCCACGAGATCTTCCTTCAGATGCGATGCTGCGCCAGAAATACCACTTCCATTTTCAAGAACCACTCGGAAGCTCGCATGGGTAACCTCCGGCACGTCTTCTTCTGACGGCACACTAGCAGGCGAGGAAACTGACCCCTCATCCTTCGTATCAAGCGATGGCGCATCCTCTATCGAAGGAGTTTCCGACTGCTCAAGAGGAGTATTATCACGCATATTCAATGAAATTGCTTGCTTTTTCCGAAGAAGAATAATAGTGCCACCTCCAAGGAGCACCACTACCACAAAGAGCATCGCAAGCACTTTGGTCCGTCGAGGTATTTGCGCATATGCTGCTGTTTGCTGTCCAAGTAATCGCTCGGAAGACGTTCGTTCATCGAGCGCATGCGGACGAAATCGTTCGTTTGTTTTTGATTCAGTTTCGGATGATTCTTCTGTATCATCACCCTTCTCGACCACACTGAGTTCAACAGAAAGGACACTCGGATCATTTCCAGACACATCCTTCTTCGTCGCCAGACCAAGAAGCGCACTCTTATCCGAAAATTCTATCGAGAACCCGGCGCGTTCAGCTTTTGTTCGATCAAAATTCACCAGATCATTCTCCGTACACGAACCAGTAAAGAGAATCCGTGAAGATGAAAATCCAAATCGATCTTTCATGAAACGTCCGACACTCTCTACTGTCTCAAATGTCAATTCCTGAAGTGATGTTGTACTCGAAAGCACCCGACCTCGCACAACACCCGCCACAAAGAAAAAGTCGCCTTTGTACACAAGAAGGAGGGGCTCTTCCCAATCAACAAACAATCTCGCTACCGCACATGACTCCGGAAGTGTGACCGGTATACGAAACCCCGCTTCTTTGAGAGCGGGCACTACCACACGCGCAAACGATGCGACCAGCGCCACAACTTGCACCGGTCGCCCGAGCGATATATCCGGCAAAGAAATTTCTTGGTAATCCCACGCGCTTTCCATGAGATTCTCCGGTATAAATTTCTCTGCAAGATCCCGCACGGCGATGCGCTCCTCTTCCAGAGATGCGTAGTTCGCGTCTTTTGGCAAGAGAAATGTCGCAACATATGTAAACTGCTCACCAACAAGCAGTCGCACATTGCGACCGAGTGCCGCACGCGCCGTCCCCAATACCGCTCTTACATTCTCAGTCGTCCAAGAAAGATTCACTATCTCATTCACCTTCCCACTCCGAATAGAGAAGCCCCGTATGGCACTCGGCGTTATAAAGAGAATTTCTTTTGTATTAAACATAGAGTATCAACATACGAAGTCCAGTATACACCCTCACGCGCAAAATATGCGACATTCACGGCAGAGCATGCCAGCGAGTGAGCGTCACTCCTGAACCCGTCCTTTCAAAAACAACTTGTACTGCCTGGTCATATGCCCCGTTTGTACGCACCACTCCTGTCCATTGACTTCCCGATTTCGATATTGTCACTACGCAAGACCCTTCCGGATGCGTGATTGTTCCTCCAGTATACGAGGCACTTGCTCGCGAAAAAAGCAGTGTATCTTCAACACACCCATCGAGCAATCCACGAGCATTCATTCCTTCCGAAAGCGCAAAAGAAGTTTGTGCATTACTCACCGAGAGAATTGTCACCGTCACCTCAAGCGCAAGCGTAACCGCCAGAAGAATAAAGACTGTAGAAAGAACAATAAAACCTCGAGAGTACTGCATATAGAAAGACCTATTAAAGAGGATTTGATCGAAGTTCAGCCGAAGACCGAATAGCAGTGGAGCTTGCATATTCGAAACGACCGCTCCCTGAAGTCGTACCAAGCTGGAGTATGAACCCAATATTTTTTGACGCTCCATCAACAGAAGAAGCATTAGTAAAAACCAATGAACTCACGACAATATTGCTCGATGTAAGAGCAACAGGCGCCGAGGCACCAAGTGCAACCCGAAGCGTCCCATTTGAGACATCGATAACAATCGGATCACTCGGCGCGATACCTCGAAGGGTCACTTTCGATCCAGAAGTACTCGCGATATTCACGCCAAAATTCGAATTCGCCGTGTCAATATCCGTTGCCTCACGAATAAAAAACGTGAGTTTCTCGGAAGCAAGTCGAGCGTTCGAGACAACATCATGATGCGTCCCGTTCTTTGTGCCTATTCCAATCATATTCCACCCAAAAGCGACAAGCGATGTCAAAACAATGCCAGCAACAGCAACATACAAGAGCATCTCGATAAGAGTAAACCCTCGTTGTGTGTGAATTCTTTTTGATAATCTCTTCATATTATCAGGCAACTCCTATTGTGGAGCAAATACGACAAATTCCTCCGCATTGGACGCACCTACACCAAATGCCCGATCCAATGTCCCACTATACGCAACACCAAAAAGGTTATTATTACTCGCAACATCCACCGAACCAACCACGGACGGCGAAGATGGTGAGGAAATATTCACTACCTGAAATTCAGCGACATCACTACTCGTTGCCAAGAAAGCAAGCGTATTGGAATTTCCAAAGGTAAGAGCAATATCATTGAGTGTGTCTGACACATTCACCGAACCAAGAAGCACGGGGCTCTCCGGCGTCGAGACATCGATTGTGTAGAGATCACTTCCTCGTCCCACAAGAAGTGTTGTCCCGGCAAGCGAGACCGTCGTTGCATCCGCCGTTCCAGAAAGATTCAGTGACCCAGCAAGAGAAGGTGACGACGGCGTTGAAATATTCACTACCTGTACTTCCTGAGTATCATTCGCCGACGCCACATAGGCAAAATTTCCCGAAGTAATCACTTCATTTCCATTTGCATTGAGATTCATCGACCCAACCAACGTCGGAGCACTCGGCGTCGCGACACTTACGGCAACAAATTCATCATGTGAGCCGCTTGCGCGCACCACATACACCATTGTGCCATTCATAAACACTCCAGAAGCATTTTCTCCGCCAGGAATATTAAATGTACCTACGACACTTGGTGACGATGGCGTTGCAACATTCACCATCTGAAGTTCCTGATTATTATTCTTGTTCGAAACAGCGGCAAGTCCACCAGAAAGAGCAATATTGGTGGGTGTTCCCGTAAGAGTAAGCGATCCCATCATGACAGGATTTGCTGGATTGCTCACATCAATGATGAGGAAATTCGGACTTCCACTTGGACGAATCATGTAAATAAAATTTCCCTGCGAACGTATCTTGATACCATTGTTCGTACCGGGTGCATCTAAACTCGCAATCTGCGTCGGGTTTGTCCAGTCTCCACCGCTACTCACCGGCAGATGCCAGTCAGTCAAATAAGAGACAAATGAAAGCGCATTGATTCTCGAAACCGAAACCGGCCATGTCACCGTCGACGTCACCTTTCGACTGAGGGGATCATTTGTTCCACCGCTTGCAACGACATTCCCGTTTCCATCACGAGAAACCGGAGCAACCGACACCGTTCGCACATATTTCCCATACGACGTCGACGCACCCGAAAACGCCCAGACACCGCCCGATCCCACACGATCAATACCGGAAGAAGCTGTCGTTGTAAGCGACGCAAACGATTGATTCTTCATCGAGCGAAGCGCTTCGAGTCCTTCACTTGCATAGTTCGACGCAACACTCTCTTCTTCTGCAAGTCGATCCGCTTGGAGTCCCTGCAAAAGAAGCGCAATCGCTCCCGACGCAAACACAGCAAAAAGCGCCGCTCCGAGAAGTACCTCGACGACGGAAAATCCGCGACACGCGCGAGCCTGAACAGAGTATTTCCAATCATGCCTATTCACACTCTTATTGTACCACGAAGATATTCTCTATCCCGTCCAATCGAGAAAACTTTTGAGCGCACGACGAAGCAAGAGGGTCGTTTCGCGGTCGATAAATAATTTCGGAAGCGATGGAAGCGCATTCGCAAAAAGTATGCGCAAAAATTTCACCGCATTTTCCCCAAAGGGAAGCGCAATTTCTGCCATCTCGCAATGTCTCGAGCACACAATTCCGCCCAAATCAGGACTGAAGAAATATCGTTCACCAGGAAGGAGCGCTTCTCGCCCAGCAGCACAGAGACGTACTTCGACCGAGTAGCCAAGCCGAGACAGAAATTTCCAAAAAAATCCCTGCGAAAGCAGAAAAACTTTTTCAAGAAATCGTACTTCTTCATCCGCATTCTCCCGCGGAAGCACACTCACGATTTCAAGCGATCGAAGAAAATTCAAGAGAAGCGCAAAAAGCTCCGAATCAACTTCATCCTCCTCAACCCTTGCGTCAACCGCCGACACCGCCTCGAGCGCTGCACGAAGCGATGTTTCGTTTCGGCGAACATTCGGGAAAAATTCTTCGGCAAGTGCACCCGCGATATTCCCTCTCCCACGATTCCTCATAATCGAAAGACTCGCGAGATTGATTGTCTCGAGTTGCCCTGCAAGCTTCGCCACAGGCTTCCGCACGCCCCGCGCGATCGCTCGCACCTTCCCACTCTCGAGCGTCAACAGCGAATACATCCGGTCTGTCTCGCCCGTATCGCGCTTCTTGAGAACTATAGCCGTGTAGGAGAGTTGCATGGAAACGGAACGCTGAATGGAAAATTATGAGTCCTGCAAAAAACGAAGGGCATGACCAACATTTGTTTCGTGAGACTGCGACATATCAAGAAAAAGTTTCGGATCGGGCATTATAGAATAATCGAAATTGCTCGGAACCCAATTCCTATCGAAATCTTGGTGTGAATGATGCCGATTTCCTGAAGCTACCCTCTCAGAGAACCTCTTCTTACGCTCCACTTCATCCTTAAGCTCGCAAACAATAATTTTCATATCAACGCCCAAGTCATTCTGCCATCGCTCAAAAATTCCAGGATTCGATGGGTGATTGAACGGCGACTCAATCATAATATCAACACCGTTCCGTATGGATTCTTCTGCCAAGTGAAACAGAAGCTCCATGGATATCATCCCTGCATTTCTGCTTTCTTTGAGAGAACCTCCTCCAAGCAAATCAAATAGACGCTCCTTGAGAGTGTCCTTGTGAAGACAGAAAATATTCAGTTTCTTAGACAATTCAACAGAAAGCGTCGTCTTCCCCACGCCGGCTTGCCCGCACACAACAACAACTCGACCCATAGCCATCTCAAAATATTTATTCCAACTTCCGCCCGATCACAAAGCCAACATAAATACCTACAAATCCCCCAATCATACTCCAGAAAATTGAAGCAATGGAAAATACACTCCCTCCCCACAAAACAGGAACATATCCCCCAACACTACTCCCAACAATAAGAAAGAAAAATATGAGTTTTTTAGTCATACGCGTTTCGATGCTTTTAATATATCTTGATGTAATATTTCATTTGATGCTGCTACCGGATAATACCGGTATTCCAAATCCTCTTCAAAAATCTTCAGATACTTTCCCGCGTCAAACACCTCACCATCTCTATCAGTCACTCGACACCCAGCCCCTTGCGCCACTGACGCAGCAAACATTTCATACAGCGGCTCACCTCCAATTGGGTCGAGATATGCATCGATTTTTCCAAAAGCCAAACGAAACCAATATATGTGCCCACTTCCAACTACGAGGCGTTTTGATTTTTCAAAAATATCCTTTACTTCACTGCTGCGTATTCTTTCTCTCTCATTTTCCAATGCAATAGCAACCCATGATTCTTCTACTTTTTCCACATCATCCTTTTCTGCACTCATTTGCATTCCATATACCACATCAAAGAATTTCGTTGGTTGAGTTCCCTCTACCAAAGCAAAAACACCGAGTTGATAGTCCAACACACCGGAAGCAAGGAGTGTATAGTCCCACGAAAAAACCGAGATGCCACAGGCGCCATCCAAAAAACCGCGCGAAGCAAGCGTGCTATTGCAAAACGGATCAAAGATAACGCGATATTCATTTTTTTCACCCAGAGTGTACAACCTACTTTCTTCCGAAAATATTCTCCCTTCTAAACCATACTCCCGAATCTTGTCCTTAATAATCCTATCGAGCTCCACATCGAAAGAATACTGGATGTTATTCCCCCGATCGACTCCATCAACTCTCAGAGCGAGTCGTTCAGAAAATTTCTTGTAATCTGTCAGGTAAGGAAGAATGAAGTTCCTCGCTGCCCGGAACGTATCAAGATAGAACTCGTTGAAATTTATCATACGCGTCTTAGCCAAAAGGTGAATTTCTCTCCTTCAATATTTACCTCTTCCGAATATTCTGCATCGGGAAGCGCTTCGTTTTTCACTTCTGTCGCGAGCACTTCCTTCTCTATCGTCTCCTTCAAATTCGGAACACTTTGACTCGCATCCCCAGAAAAAGCAAAGACTGTCTCTTCCCCGGAATATCCTAATACAATTCTATCCTCCACATTAAATCCCGCCTTCTTCCGCCCCTCCTGTATCGCGCGAATAATTTCCCTCGCCTCGCCCTCGAGTCTGAGTTCGGGGGTAATTTCGGTATCGAGACTTAACATCCACCCCCTAAGCAGCGGATCATTGAGTGACTGGAGACTAGACTGTTCCAGTCTTACTTCTTTTACATTCACTTCTTCCTTCAAAATATCCAAAAATTCTTTCTCAAGGTCTCTCAAAGGATGCTCACCATCTTTATACAAAATCTCTAAGAAGTGCAGTGGCTGTCGAACTTTAACTCTAGCGATAGATCTTTCTTTCAAAGCATCATTTATGATATCCCGAATCATATCCATCTTCACAAGAAGATTCTCATCAAGCAATCCTTCATCAGCAACCGGAAAATCTTCCAAATGCACCGACTCTTTCTCCGTCAAATTCCGATACATCTCTTCCGCAATAAACGGCGTGAAGGGCGCCATGAGTTTCGAGAGTGTGACCAATATGTCATACAACGTTTGATACGCGTCATCCTTATCCGCATCGTCTTCCGATTTCCAAAATCGCTTACGACTCCGGCGGATATACCAGTTAGAAAGATGGTCGAAAAATGGCACGAGAGCGCGCACTGCTCGATTGAGTTCATACGCTTCCATCGCGCTATTCACTTCTTTGATGAGTACCTGCAATTCCGATTGTATCCATCGATCAAGAAGATTTTCCGAAGTTACCGATGCTCCTTTCGGTTTCCATTCATCGATATTCGCATACATGACGAAAAACGAATACGTATTCCACAGCATTCGGAAAGAATTCCTCGTCGAATCAACAAGGTCTCGCTCAGAAAAATTAAAATTTTCTGCAGCAACTACCGGCGACGACAGGAGATAAAATCGAAGCGCATCTGCACCATGCTTCTCCACGATACCCATCGGGTCGGGATAATTTTTGAGTTTCTTCGACATTTTCTTGCCATCTTCGGCAAGCACCGTACCATTCACAATCACATGTTGAAATGCATTTGAATCTCGAAGACTGACACCAAGAACATGAAGATAATAAAACCACGCGCGCGTCTGATCGACGCCTTCTGCAATAAACTGCGCTGGAAATCCCGTTTCAAATTTCTCACGATTCTCAAACGGGTAATGCATTTCAGCATACGGCATCGACCCGCTATCAAACCACGTGTCGAGCACGTCAGGAATGCGATGCATTTCTTTTTTGCATTTTCTGCACAAAACAGTTATTGCATCAACAGTGTGCTTGTGAAGATCTTCAATTTTTTTTCCACTTGCATCTTCCAATTCTTTTGCCGATCCGAATACACTCATTTCTCCGCACTCGCATTTCCATATCGGCATCACACTTGCCCAATACCGCTGTCGTGAAATAGACCAATCCCTCGCACCTTCGAGCCACTTGCCAAACCGCCCTTCTTTGATATGTTCCGGTGACCACTGAATATTCTTCGCGAGTTCAAGTGCGCGATCTTTCACATTCGTCACCTTCACAAACCACGATGAAGTCGCATAATTAAGAAGCGGCGTATCACATCGCCAACAATGCGGATAGCTATGTTCATATTTTCTTGAAGCAAAAAATAAATCATTTTTCTCCAAGTATCTTTTCACATCTATATCTATTTCGCGGACTTCCTCGACTTTCCCTTTAGCTTTTTCACTTAAGTCCCTTCCAGCAAAATCTCTTACTTCTTCTTTCATTGTCCCATCCATATTTACATGTTGGACAAATGGCAAATTCTTTTCCTTGCCAAGATTCATATCATCTTCCCCAAACGCCGGCGCAATATGCACCACTCCTGTTCCCTCCTCCGTATTCACAAAATCCGCCGCATAAATCTTCCAGCCATTCTCTCTATTCTCAAGATTCTTGTCTTTTTCGTAATAATCAAAGAGTGGTTTATAAGACTTCCCAACAAGATCAGCGCCTTTCACAAGTTCAACATCATATTTTTTATAGATCTCTTCCCAAGATAAGTGCGCCAAAATATCATCATTCAATCCTGATGCATCATCAAATATATCCCTCAATTCTGTTAAACCAGCATTGGCACTCAAGTTACACTGAAGAATATTCCTCGCAACAATATATTTTCCAGGTCTTATTGGACTATCAGACAATCTCTCTCCTGAATCCGGATTAAGTCTCGACCTATATTCCAAATCTTTTTTATTGATAATGGCGTATTCAATATCCTCCCCAACTGCCAAAGCCACATTCCCTGGCAATGTCCAGGGCGTCGTCGTCCATGCAAGAACAAACGTATTCGGCTCATCAACGAGTTCAAACTTCGCCACAACCGATAGGTCTTTCACTGTCACATATCCCTCCGAAACTTCTTGCTGTGAAAGCGTCGTCTCGCATCGCGGGCAAATATGCATCGATCGATAGCTCTCATAGATAAGTCCCTTATCCCAGAGTTCCTTGAACACCCACCATACGGATTCCATATAGTCACGATCCATGGTTCGATAGGCATGCTTCATATCTGCCCACCGTCCGATGCGCGGAATAATCCTTTCCCACTCGGCAGCAAATTCCAAAACTTTCGATCGGCAAAACTCATTGAATTTCGCGACGCCAAGCGCTTCGATATCTTTCTTATGTTTAATGTCAAGTTCTTTCTCTGCAATATTCTCTATCGGCAAACCATGACAATCCCATCCCCATTTCCGCTCAACCTGAAACCCGCGCATCGTCCAATACCGCGGCACAGCATCCTTCAAGATATTCCCTACAATGTGACCATAGTGAGGTGTCCCAGTTGCAAAGGGCGGTCCATCATAAAAAGTATATCTCGGCGATCCCTCGCGATTTGTCACCGACTTCTCAAATATTTTTTCCTCCTCCCAAAAGTCGAGAATCTCTTCCTCCATCTTTGGCAAATTCATCTTCGAATCAACTTTTTTAAACATAGGCGTCTTATGAAAAACAAAAAATCCTCAACGCAAAGCCTGCGCCAAGGACGTCCGAAATATTTCGCAACGTGGTACCACCTTGTTTCTCCCTTTCCACTCTCGCAAGATTGGGACTCATTTCCGCTATAACGGGCGCTCCCGGGAGAATCTACTCTCTTGCCATGTACACAAAACAAGATTTCTCTCTCCGGCTCCGAGATGATAATCTCATCAACGCCAATACAGAAAACGTATCACGATTCCCTACCACGAAGCAAGTCCCCTGGACAAGTCTCCAAAATTTTGTAGAATGACAATGTTTTCCAACAGATCATTAACAAACAAAGAAAGAGGCTGCAACATGCGCAGAAATACCCATAACATGCTAATGCACAGGATATCTCAGGAAAGGACACTCTCCATCGCCACACGACGTCGAATTAGCTCCCGATATCCCCATAAAGACCCTCTTGAGAATGCCTTGGACAAATCAGGGGCAGATGAGGTTATTTTCATCCCCAATGAAACGCAGCAGAGAAAAACGTAAAACGTTTTTTCTTTTTTCAAATCGAAACAGTTCTCCCCTCGCACGATAAAGGAAAGAACAAATGAAGTTACTCCCCGAGGCAAAGAAACATACTTCGTTTTTCCTCGTTCCACAAAGAGTAGTAAAAGATACCACGAGTATTTGCCATAAACAGCCCCCGTCAGACAGTCAGTACGAGTCACGCAATCAAAGAAAAGGAGGACGACGCCAACTTCCGCAGTGGTCACATTACCCTAGATAGAAGGAGATTCTTTTGGAGAATCCGCCTGATCAACCAGTAATGCGTTCTCAACAAGTGGTAAGCTCCCTCCGTCGTACTGCACACCACGTGAAAGAAACGCCACCAGAAGATCTCGACACTGCCACAAGCATCAAGGTGGCTTCACTAAGGGGAAGGCGAGAAAACGAAAGAAAACAAATCAAACAGCTAGTATAACTGGCTGAAGAATATAGAACCAAAACAACACGCCCGCCGCAAAACTGCGACGGGCGTCTTCATACCCAATAAAAAGCACCATCTACATTTCTACCTTCAACATTTCTCCACGATGAAAGCGGTGGCGGTCTTCGGATAACACCGACTCTTCAAGCGTCAGTCCGACAAGAATCCCATGAAGCAATTGCAAAGTGTCTCCATGTGAGACAATCACGATGCGCTCCCCTCGGTGCTCAGACAACACAAAATCTCGGAAAGATATGAGTCGCTCTCGAACGATTGCGAAGTTCTCGACACCATCTGTCCCATCAGTCTCCAGTCGTCGCCGTGGCGGCGGATATTTCGCTGTCAAAGTTGTCCACGGGCCATCTTCAAATACTCCATAGCCTGGCTCTCGCAATCGCATGTCTTCAAAAGAGGGCGCGCCCGTCTTCTCAGCAATCACTATAGCCGTCTCGCGCGTCCGTGTAATCGGAGAGAAGAAAATGACATCAATAGATTCGCGAGACAATTCTTCGGCGCGCGCCGCAACCTGCCGACGCCCCTCATCGGTCAAATGATACGAATGCCGCTCCGGAAACGAACTCGCCACATCCAAAATATTATGCTCTGCTTCCCCGTGCCGTACCAAGAAAAATACCGTATTCTTCATAGAAAATCTTTGTTCATTTCCCAAGAAACATCGAAACATCGTCAATAATGCCAATGGCGAAGTAAACTATCACCACCAAAAGAAGCGTGACAGCAAACCGTCCCACTCTATTATCCAGACTCGTTTTTTCTTTGACAAATAGCATAAGCGCGCCCGACAAAAAACTCAAAGCGCAAGAGTAGTACCGCGTAGGGGATTCGAACCCCTGATTTCCAGGATGAGAACCTGGCGTCCTAACCGGGCTAGACGAACGCGGCATATTCCCAAAAGCCTGTCCAAAAATTCTCTTTCATCGTGAAATATGAAGTTTTCGGACAGACTCTAAGCAGGAGCGGAAGGAATCGAACCTTCACCGCTGGTTTTGGAGACCAGCATTCTACCACTAAACTACGCTCCCGAAGCAAGGAAATCCCTACTTCGACTCCGTTTGCAGAGTGTGTTTGCGACACGATTTGCAAAATTTCTGAAGTGAAAGCTTTTCCTTCACTTTCTTCTTGTTGCGCCTCGTGTGTCCCACAATCTTCTTGCATTCACTGCAACGAAGCTTCACCATGTTTTCCTTGATCGCACCCATAACACGTATCTTAAATATTCTATACCTCTCCCCTCTTGAGCCGTTGACCGGAATCGGACCGGTGACCTTCTCCTTACCATGGAGATGCTCTACCAACTGAGCTACAACGGCAAATTTTCTTGTATCTTAGTAATAATCTTATTCTGCATTTCATCACTCACTATCCGATTGAGATCTTCAAGCAACGTGTAATGATGACCGAAACGAATATCCTCAAAGATCTCCCTTCCAAAATCGACCGAATGATTGTATCGCGGCTTCACATGCCAATGCACATGGGGTTTGGGGTCCGGTAATTGATATGCATTATTCATCAGACATGACCAATTGAACATCGTTGCGCCGAAAGCGCTACGAAGAGCCTTCTCAAACGTTTTTACTACCTCAAAGAAATTAACCGCTTCCTCCTTCGTCAATTCGGCCAAGTCTCCACAACCCTGTCTTTTCAAGGCAACGACACAGTAACCAAGATATGTCTGTTCTTCAGCAAGACCAACACGCCAATAATCAGTTTCAAATACGAGCTTCTTTTTGAACCGCATAACTTTTGATAAAAACTACTAAACCCTGTGGGCAGGGAGGGATTCGAACCCCCGTAGACCGAAGTCGGCAGATTTACAGTCTGCTGCGATTGACCGCTCCGCCACCTACCCATATCACCAACACTCTCGAACTCATCATCTCTTTCTCCTATCTTCCTCAAAATTTACTCAAGAAGAATACAAAAAACTCATACCTTACACACTGTTTTTCGGAAGAAATTATTTTTCGCGGCTTTCACAGCGATCACGCGAAGACAAGCAAAAAATAATTTCTTCCGAAAAACGACTTTTCTCAATAGACTCTCACAGAGCCTGAGGTCGGATTCGAACCGACGACCTGCTGTTTACAAAACAGCTGCTCTAACCAACTGAGCTACTCAGGCATCCCTCCACTACAAGAGCCCTTGCAGAGACCTTTCGCACTCTATCACGGTGTCCGGTCCTTTTCAAGCAGACGCTCGAGTTTCCGGATTTTTATCTTGACGAGACGATAGGCGGGGCTCAATTTGAGCACCTGACGATAGCATTCCTTTGCATCAACCAGATTCTGCTGTTCAAGATAATAGTCCCCCAATCGCTCATATGCCTCAATATCTCTCGGATTCAGAGAAATGCGCTCAATAAGTATATCCTCCAGTTGCTCCTTCTTCTGCGGAGCGACTGGTTCAACTTCACGAACCGGAAGAACAGGACGTTCTCTTGTCGGACGAAGACGGCGCATGGTATCGCCAAGTGCTCGCCCGATATTGGTCGAGACCCTCTTTGTTCCACGATCGGGTTGATCTTCCAAAGTTGGCTGAAGCGGCTCAGAAACAAGTGGTGGCAAATCTTCCTCCTTCAATGGAATCCGGAAATCTGGAGCCTCCCTCTGAGAAGAATCCTTTGGAACTTCTGCTGGCAAATCAGTCCGAGAAACACTCCGCCGATCAGCGCCCAACCATCGACGAAGACGACTTGATTGATCAGTAAGAGACGCTTGAGAACCTCCCGCTCCCGAATCATTCATTATCGAATCTTTCTGTGCATCGGCAACATTTGAAGAAACATCTCCGGACATAGAACCAATAGGCACTACCTTTGATCTTTCTGAGCGAGCCTGCTTCCTTTCTGCAATGCGATCCGCTACCTGAACACGCGCCGAATGAGCTGATGCCGCCAAGGTATTGAGCTTATTGTGAATCTTGAGCGACAACAGCTTCGAAAGACGCGCGAATCGTTCAACCAAACCCAAAAATAGTCGCTTCATCCGGTCACTCATCGAAAGAAGCGACCCGCCTGATTCGCCTGACTGCTCACGCTCCAGACGCTCCACTTCCGGCAACTTTCGGAAAAAAAGATACAACAAAAGAGCGAGAGCAAGAACAACAAAAAACGGCGGGAGAATGAGAGCAAGCATAGAGAGAGCAATTCGGAAGCCAAACGAAAGAATCCAATTCAATCATAACAGAAAAGAACAATCCGCGGCAGAGGATATATATCTTTCTACAAATCGAAGCGGACAAATCCGCCAATCTGAATACGCTCGCCCATCTTGGCAATCGATTCTGTCAACACATCACCAACAGTCTTTGACGAATCCTTCACGAAAGGCTGCGTAAGAAGCGCCGCTTCCTCGCGGAACTTCTTTTCTTTTCCAATAAGAATCGTTTGCGCAATCGCTTCCGGCTTCTTCTCAGCAACAAGCTGTTCCTGCCACACTGCACGCTCTTTCTCGACAGCAAGAGCATCCACTTCTTCTGGTGAAACCACACGCGGATTCATCGCCGCCACATGCATCGCGATATCTCTCCCGAGAGCCACAAATGCCTCGTTCCGAGCCACAAAGTCTGTTTCACAGAGGAGTTTCACAAGCACTCCAATACGAGCATTCGAATGAATATACGAAGCAATAATACCCTCTTTTGCCTCCCGATCCGACTTCTTCAACGCCTTTGCTTGCCCGCGCTTCTTCAAGAGGTCGACCGCTTTTGATTCATCTCCCTGAGATTCGTCGAGCGCCTTCTTGACATCAACAACACCAGCGCCCGTCATTTCACGGAGCCGTTTTACCATCT
This sequence comes from Candidatus Moraniibacteriota bacterium, assembly GCA_016699385.1. Taxonomy (NCBI): domain Bacteria; phylum Candidatus Moraniibacteriota; species Candidatus Moraniibacteriota bacterium. Next base: position 788,314 of record CP064974.1, read on the forward strand.
CAAGAGATACTGTTCCCATAGAACATTCTTTTAAAGAAAACATTTCATTCACAAAAATACACAGGATGTGCCAGAGTCACAGAGTGCACCGCCTATTGCTTAGACACTGGTGTCGGCTCTATCTTTGTGGACTCGAGCGTCTTTCCAATCGCACCAAGGAGAAGGCGAAGTGATGAAATAGCGTCATCATTTCCCGGAATAGGATAATCAATCGAGGAAGGATCGGCATTGCTGTCGACAATACCAACTAGCGGAATCCCCGCACGACGCGCTTCGCGAATCACGATAGCGCCCTCCTTGGCATCGGCAAGAAACACCGCTCCAGGAAGCTCGTTCATATATTTGATACCGCCCATGCTCTTTTCGAGCTTCTCAAGCTCTTCAGCAATTTTCATACGCTCAAACTTGGTGTAGCTTTTGAAGTCCCCGCGAGCAAGTTTATCTTCCGTTTCACGCAAAAATTTCGTCCGCCCGCGAATAACAGAAAAGTTTGTAAATGTCCCACCAATCCAACGATCAACCACGAAGAAGAGTCCGAGCCGCTTCGCAAATGATCGAATCAGATCATGTGTCTGTTTCTTGGTACCAACGCAGAGAATCGGCTTACCGCTCTTCTTGACCAAAGCAAGAAATGCCGCTGCTTCCTCAAGTTTTGTGAGTGTTTTCTTGAGATCGAGAATATTCAGATTATTCCTAGTCGTATAGGTATAGGCTTCCATTTTTGGATGCCGACGCGACTTCATATGCCCAAAGTGAACACCCGCCTTAAGAAGCGTCTCGAGCGTCACATCTACCGCTCCAAAGTCGAGATTTGCGAAGTAATCCGACGTCAAAACATTCGCTGTACTCGCTGACGGAATAACCGTCACCTCTTTTTCCTCCGACAGAGTCTCTGTCTTCGTCTCCTCATCAATCATACAATTCTTCTCAAAAAATTATCCTTTTCTTATGCTTCCTTCTGCCTCTCCCCACGACAATAGCGCTAAGAGAACCCTATAAAGTCTCTACCGAGACCAGGAAAGGATTCGGGGACAAGCATGAATGATAAACCGTTCCTCGCCCTCAAAAGAGCAAGAAACAAGTCAAAAGGATTCTAACGGATACTTCCCCCCTTGTCAATTTCCAAGAGGCATGATACACTCGCCAAGAACTTGAATTTGAACCCTAACGAATGCTTATGAAAACCGATATTCACCCAACATACACGCGAGAAGCCGTCATTATCTGCGGCTGTGGTGCCACAATCAAAACCGGATCAACCCGCGCCGAGATCAATATAGACGTCTGCGCCAACTGCCACCCGTTCTATACCGGCAAAAAGAAACGCATCGACTCAACCGGTCGAGTCGATCGATTTGAGAAGCTTTCCAAGAAAACCGAGGGATTGAAGACAACTGCCCGTCCAAAGCGTATCAAACTCGCCGAAAAATCCAAGCGCAAAGCCGAGAAGACTGCTACCGCTTCCAAACCCAAGAAATAGCGCCACCGACTCCACAAGAAACGATGACCCTGTTCTTCAGGCATCGTTTTTTGTTTTCCTTTGCACTCTATGAATGTATACTCTTAAGAGGACGTGTCTGAAAATCTGAAAGCACCTCATTAATCAACCCTATGCAAGATCTCGTTACCGCTATTCGTGAAGAATTCGAGACACTCGAACGGACACTTTCCGATCCGGGTATTGTTTCGCACCCCGAGAAACTCGCCGAACTCGGGAAACGACGGACAGAGCTCCTCGAAATCCTCTCCGTCGCGGAAGCACTCGAAAAAACGAACCAATCAATGCGCGAAAATGCGACGCTGATAAATGCCGATACCGATCCGGAAATGCAAATGCTCGCCATGGAAGAAAACGCAATACTCGCCGCACGAAAACCACTCGAAGAGGCTGCGCTCAGGAAATTACTCCTCCCAAAAGATCCACGAAATTCTCGCGACGTCATTGTAGAAATCCGCGCAGGCGCGGGCGGAGACGAGTCGGCGCTGTTTGCTGGAAGTCTCTTCCGCATGTATGCCCGTTATGCCGAACAAATCGGGTGGAAAACATCCCTCCTCCACACCAATGAAACCGGCTTGGGCGGATTCAAAGAAATCGTCTTCGAGATAAGTCGGGGAAATGGTCCCGAGGTCTACAAAAGCATGAAATACGAGTCCGGAGTTCACCGCGTCCAGCGCATTCCCGAAACCGAGAAATCCGGGCGCATTCACACCTCAACCGCCACCGTCGCCGTCTTGCCCGAAGCGGAAGAGGCAGACCTCGTCATCAGTCCCAATGACCTCCGTATCGATACCTATTGTTCATCCGGACCCGGAGGACAATCCGTCAACACCACCAAAAGCGCCATTCGCATCACCCATATCCCAACCGGACTCGTCGTCACCTGTCAGGATGAAAAATCCCAACACAAGAACAAAGACAAAGCGCTCACCGTTCTACGCGCCCGCCTCCTCGAAGCAGAAGAGGCCAGACAAGAAAAAGAACTCGGGGACGCACGTCGAACCCAAATCGGCACCGGCGACCGAAGCGAGAAGATTCGCACCTACAACTTTCCCCAAGATCGCATCACCGATCATCGCATCAAAGAATCCTGGAGCAATATCGAAGGAATCCTCGCTGGCAACCTCGAGCGCATACTCTCTCGACTCGAAGCCGAAGACATGGCACGCCTCCTCGAGAAAGAGTCCTCGAACACAAGGCGCGACTAATCCCAACCGCGCTCCAAACGCGTACGAAAACCATGCCGACTATCGAAACTCTTCTTCGCAAAGCAGAAACGAGCATTCCCCGATTCGAAGCGGAGCTCCTTCTGGCGCACATCATTAAAAAAACGCAAGTATTCGTCATCGCGCATCCAGAATATTTCATCTCAGAAGAACCAACAAATCAGTTTGCATCCTACACGCTCCGAAGAATACAACATGAACCGATAGCACTCATCGTAGGACACAAAGAATTCTATGGTCGAGAGTTTCTTGTCAATCAACACACTCTCATCCCGCGACCAGAAACAGAACTCCTCGTAGAAAATATCCAAGAGCACATTTCAAATACTAAGAGCGATTCACAAAAAATATCATTTCACAAACACACTTCAATACTCATCCTCGATATCGGAACCGGATCGGGAAACATTATCACAACGCTTGCAGAAGAAATCGCAACACATGCAGATGATAAAAAAAATTTTACTTTTCTCGCAACAGATATTTCAGAAAGTGCGCTCGATGAAGCAAAGAAAAACGCCGAGCAAATAAATCCGCGGCACAATATTCAATTCATTCATTCGAATCTCCTCGAAAAAATTCCGAAGAAAAAATTTCTCGATGCCGATGAGATACTCATCGCTGCAAATCTCCCCTATCTTTCCAAAAAGGAATTTCACCAAGCGCCTCCCGATGTACAAAATTTCGAACCGAAATCAGCACTCGAAAGTGGCACAGCTGGGCTCGATCATTATCAAAGACTTCTCGAAGAACTTCGACAGTTTTTCGAAGAGCAAAAAATAAATCCAAAAACCACTCTCTTCTTCGAAATCAGCCCTTCGCAAGAAACATCTATACAACAGCTTATACTCGCCATATTCCCACAATCAACCGTCACACTTTTCCAAGACCTCGCCAAGAAGTACCGACTTGCAAAAATCTCTCTCAATGTTTCATCACAAGCGCGATAGACATTGCACAAGAAAAAGAAATAAAAAAACAATAGCGTCCCGAAAAAATCGGGACGCTATTTAATAACAGAGAAAAGACGAAACTACTTCTTTCCCTTCTTCTTGGTCGTCTTTTTCTTTGTTGTTGTTTTCTTGGCCGTCTTCTTCACGGTCTTCTTGGCTTTCTTTTTTGCTGCCATGTATACCACCTCCTTCTATTTTATTTTTCTTTTTTCGAGAAAAAACTTCTCTGCAATAAATATACACTAAAATTTTTTACAACACAAATTTTTTTCGAAAAAAAATAGAAATAATTTCGTATCATGAGAATCGTGTCAAGACTTCTATAAAAAATATCCAAAAGAAAAAATCAGCGACGTCTTGCCAATCGATGACGAACAACATCACCCCTCTTTCCGAGACGAAATCCTTAGTATATGCTGGAAAACAAGAAGATCGTCTATTTAAATCGACTTGCTTACTCGCTATGATCACACTCTACAACACACTCGCAAAGAAGAAAGAAATTTTCGAACCACTCTATGCCGGGAAGGTAGGCATGTACACCTGCGGACCAACGGTGTATGGGAAAGTACATATCGGCAATATCCGTTCCTATCTGATGGCAGATATATTGCGACGCCTGCTCGAACATGACGGATACGAAGTGCGTCACATCAAAAACATCACCGATGTCGGGCACCTCACCGAAGACGATACGGCACAGGGCGACACTGGCGAAGACAAGATCGCAAAGAAAGCTCTCGCTGAAAAGAAAACGCCCCAAGAAATCGCGCGATTCTACGAGAATTATTTCCGCGAAACGGAAGAGAAGATGAATATCCTACCCGCGAGCTACTTCCCTCGGGCAACCGCGCATGTGCCACAGATGATTCGTCTCATCGAAACCCTCATCAAGAAACAGCACGCCTACGAGAAAAATGGCAATGTCTTCCTCGACGTCACTTCGTACGCTAACTACGGACATCTCTCCGGCAACACGCTCGACAAACTCAAAGTCGGCGCACGTCTCGAAGAGCACCCCGACAAGAAGCACCCCTGGGACTTTGCCCTGTGGCTGAAAAGCCCTATCGGTCACCTCATGCACTGGAAATCACCATGGAGCGAAGGCTACCCGGGGTGGCACATCGAGTGCTCGACCATGAGCATGGAATACTTGGGCGAACGTTTCGATATTCATACCGGTGGCGAAGACAATATCTTCCCCCATCACGAAGCGGAAATCGCACAATCCGAATGTGCAACCGAGCAAGTACCATTTTCGCGCTACTGGATACACTCGCGACATCTTCTCGTCGACAATGAGAAAATGTCGAAATCAAAAGGCAATCTCTTCACTCTCGAAGATGTTGAGGCAAAAGGTTTTACAACAATGGATCTGCGACTCGCACTCCTCTCTTCACACTATCGATCGCAAATGAATTTTTCTTGGGCAGGAGTCGAACAAGCGCGCACGAATAGAAAGACCCTCGAATCATTTCGCGACCGACTCTCCCGTCATTCCAGCGAAGGTGAGGATTCAGTCACTATAAATCTCTCTGAAAAAACGGTGCGAGATGACGCAGAAGCATTCGCTGAAAAAGCAGCACAATGCGAAACAAAATTCATCACCGCCCTCGAAGACGATCTCAATACTCCCGAAGCAATCACCATCCTTCTTACACTCGCTCACGAAGGAAACAAATCAATGGATGCTGGAACATTTGGAAATTCAGAAGAAATACAAAAAATCTTTCTCAAGTGCACCAACCTCCTCGGTCTCGTCTTCGAAGAAAAAGGCGCCACCCCCAAAGAGATACAACGCCTCGCCGAAGCGCGCGAAATTGCCCGCCAAGAAAGAAACTTCCACGAAGCCGACCGCCTCCGAGAAGAAATAGAAAGCGCGGGCTTCACTATAGAAGACACCGCGCAAGGGTTTGATTTAAAGGCACGAAACTAATGCCAAAGAAGGACGCCAATATCACCGCCCTTTTTTAGTAGCCACATGATTCCTCCTGTTTCTTGGACCAGCGGAGAAGCGAAACATCCCTCTTTTTGTTCTTGAGTTGACGGCTATTTCTCCCTTTAGTCGTCTCTTCTTCACTCGAAACAGCTTGAAACAGATTCCTCCTCGAGATCGCCTGTCGTTTTCTCGATCACAATTCCATTGACCCAACACAATCCCAATGAAAAACATTTGCAAAAACGCCTCTTGCTGATTCATGCGAATTCCCCTCATACTTGAGATGAATAACAGCGACGACACGCCGTGACATACCGTAAAGAACAAAAAATCCTGAGAGCTGCCCCTCCATACAACTAGGAAAGCCAGACCTTGTCAAGACTGCCCTTCGCTTTGATTTTCCTCTACAATAGAGAGATTCATACATCATCGTGCCAATGCTCCTATGCCTCGACACAAAGCTTCCATCGACGCACTCCGCATGCCACCGCACTCCGAAGAAGCCGAGCAATCGGTTTTGGGGTCGCTTATGCTCGACAAAAACGCTATCACCAAAATCGCCGATATCCTCAAAGCAGACGACTTCTACCGTGACGTCCACAGCATGATCTATGAGGCAATGGTTGAGCTCTATGAAACAAGCGAACCCATCGACGTACTCTCCGTTGCCAATCGACTTGAAGAAAAAGGGAAAATAGAAACTGTCGGCGGTCCCGCTGCACTCGCTACCCTCGTCAATAGCGTCCCAAGCGCCTCCAATGTCGCACACTACGCAAAACTCGTCCAGCGAAAGGCTACTCTCCGCCGACTTATTGCCGCCGGAAGCGACATTGCCGAAATGGGCTATGACGAAAGCGAGGACGTCGAAAAGCAACTCGATGAAGCCGAGCAACGGCTCTTTAAAGTCTCGCAAAAATTTGTCAAACAAGATTTCGTCCCCATCAAACCTATTCTCGAACACGCCTTCGAACGAATCGACCAGCTCCACAAGAGCGATCACGCCTTCCGCGGCGTCCCAACCGGATTCCCCGATCTCGACGGACTTCTCTCGGGACTGCAAAAATCCGACCTCATCATCTTAGCAGCGCGCCCATCAATCGGAAAAACCACTTTCGCCCTTGATATTGCACGCCAGGTTGGCGTTTACGCCAAGATTCCTGTCGGCATCTTCTCACTCGAAATGGGCTCCGATCAGCTCGTCGATCGCATGATCGCCTCTCACTCCAATGTCGATCTCTGGCGCCTCAGAACCGGCAAACTCCAAGACAACGACTTCCGTCTCATCGGCGACGCAATTGGTGCCCTGAGTGAAACACCTATCTTTATCGACGACACCGGATCGGTCAATATCATGGAAATGCGCACCATGGCACGACGTCTCCAAGCAGAACATAAGCTCGGACTCATCATCATCGACTACCTCCAACTTATGGAAGGTCGCGGCGGACGAGGTGGCGACAATCGCGTCCAAGAAATTTCCGAAATATCTCGCGGACTCAAACAGCTCGCCCGAGAGCTCAATATCCCCGTCCTCGCTCTCTCCCAGCTCTCACGTGCCGTCGAGTCGCGCCCCGATCAGGTGCCAAAGCTTTCCGACCTCCGCGAATCGGGGTCCATTGAACAAGACGCTGATGTCGTGATGTTTCTCTACCGCGAAGACCGCGCCAAACCAGATACTCCGAACAAAAACATCGTCGACGTCATCGTCGCCAAACACCGCAACGGTCCCGTCGGACGCGTCCAACTCTATTTCCACGAAACCGCCGCCACCTTCAAATCCCTCGAACGCTTCCAGGTAGAGAAATAGTGTGAATTCATGCCAGGAATCTTCCGATTTATACGCTGGATTCCCAAAAAAGAAACTAAGCTCCTGTTAAAAGTGTCAACAAGACAAACCCTTCGCACTTTTTTTCCCAAAAGACTCCGCAGCGAATGAATGCTCTATGTATCCAAAGACCTTCAAAAAACTCATTGAGCATTTCTCATCACTTCCTTCGGTTGGACCAAAGATGGCAGAACGCCTGACACTTCATTTATTCAAGCAGTCAAAAGAAACGCTGGAAGATTTCGCGGAGAGTCTTCGCGCAATCACCGGACTCCGCACCTGCTCACGATGTTTCCATATCGCCGAGAGCGACCTCTGCGGTATCTGTAGCGATTCCCACCGAGACGCCACAGTACTCTGCATCGTCGAAGAACCCATGGATGTCATCGCCATCGAACGAACAGGACGATACAACGGACTCTATCACGTCCTCGGCGGCGCGATGGACGTCTCGCCCAAAAAGCATTCCGAGCAGACACTTCACATTTCCGAACTCCTCGATCGTATGAGTCGGGAATCTATTGCAGAAGTAATTCTCGCGACCAACCCGACAACCGAAGGCGACCTCACCGCGCTCTACCTCAGTAGAAAACTCGAGAGCTACCACATCAAAATCACCCGCCTTGGTCGCGGACTCGCAACTGGCGGCGATATAGAATATGCCGACGAACTCACTCTCTCCTCTGCACTCACTCACCGAAGAGAAGTGGGATAGAAAGAAAGAGATGCCCCTATTCCATCCCACTGCTCCATGATGCAAATGCAATGAAGGCGGTCGTGAATACAATAACCATCACAAAAGGCGCGATGAGTGAGAAGTAATTTCGCTTGCCAGGCTGAAAGAACCGAAGAAGCAATGAATTGCCCACAACCGATACCGAACTCATCGCCATCGCGAGCCCCGCAAGTTCGGGCTTAAGCACCAGTCCGAAAACAAAGAAGACGCGCGCCGCAATCGGAATACCAATTACATTGTAGAAAAGCGCGAAGAACATATTCTGTTTAATCTTTGCAAACGTTTCTTTGGAGAGCTCAAACGCCGTAACCACATCATTGAGATCACTCTTCATAATCACAATATCGCCCGCCTCCATCGCCACATCCGTACCACTCCCCATGGCAATACCGACATGTGCCTGTGCTAAAGCTGGCGCATCATTGATGCCATCACCTACAAATGCTACTTTCTTTCCCGCTCCCTGAATTTTTTTCACCTCACTTGCCTTTGTCTCTGGAAGCACCTCTGCGAGTATATTTGTAATACCTACTTGATTAGCAATTGCATTGGCAGTTCGCACATTGTCTCCCGTAATCATCCACACATCAACACCCATTTTCTTCAGCTTCCCAATAGCCTCTCGAGAGGTCTCCTTGACGGTATCGGCGACCGCGACCGCTCCAACTATATTTTTTTCGGTAGCAAGCAACATAACGGTTTTCCCCATTTCTTCCAATCTGGATATTTTTTGCTCTGTCTTCTTGGTATCAAGTCCCAATGTTTCATCCATCAAGCGTCGATTGCCGAAGAAATATACCGTCTCGCGCATTTGCCCCATAACACCATGTCCCGGAATTGCTTTAAAATCTTGAATATTTTCCAAAGGAATACTTTCTGCTTGAGCATGCGAATAAATCGCTTCAGCGAGAGGATGCTCGGAAAGCTTCTCAAGACTCGCTGCTACCGAAAGAATTTCATTTTCATCTTTTTCACAGAATGAAATTACGTCCGTCACTTCCGGTCTTCCTTTGGTAATTGTTCCTGTCTTATCAAAGACAACTGCAGAAATACCGCTCGCCGCCTCAAGCGCTTCACCGCCCTTCATGAGAATTCCATATTCGGCACCTTTCCCCGTCCCTACCATGAGCGATGTCGGTGTTGCAAGACCCAAAGCACACGGACATGCAATGACAATAACAGACGTAAATGCCATCAGAGAGAATGCCAGTGTTGCCCCAAAAACGAAATACCACACAAGAAATGTGAGAAGCGCTATCCCGATAACCGCCGGCACAAACCACGCAGAAACGCTATCAGCAAAATTTTGTATCGGCGCCTTCGATCCTTGAGCTTCCTCTATAAGACGAATAATCTGCGCGAGCGCCGTTTCACTCCCCACTTTCGTTGCTTCGAATTCAAAACTTCCCGTTTTGTTCATCGTTCCTCCGATAACGGAGTCACCGATATTCTTCTCAACCGGAATACTCTCTCCGGTAATCATGGATTCATCCACTGCTGAACTCCCCTGACGAAGAACGCCATCAACAGGCACTTTCTCTCCGGGGCGAACAAGGATGACATCGCCATGCACCACACTCTCTACTGCAATATCAACTGTCTGCCCATCGCGGATCACGCGCGCCGTCTTTGCGCGCAACCCCATCAATTTCTTTATAGCATCGGACGTCTTCCCTTTTGTACGGATCTCAAGCCACTTGCCAAGAATCACGAAGGTAATAAGATACGCCGCTGTTTCGAAGTAGAGATTTGGAATTTTTGCACCATCAATACCAATGAGCGACTGATGCGCGAAAACATAGACCGCATAATTGTAGGCGCTATAGAAAAACGCTGTCGATGTCCCAATCGCAATAAGACTATCCATATTGAACGTCTTCATCTTGAGCGCCGACCAAAATCCCCTATAGAAACCCCCACCGATAATAAACTGCACAGGAATAGTGAGAAGCAACGAGAAAATACCAATGTACGGCGCAAACGTCATTCTTCCTGGAAGCGACGGGAAGAAATCCAAGGGCATGAAGAAAAACATTGGGAGACTGAGTGCGAAACTAAACACAAACTTATTGAAATACGCAGAAATTTCTTTCTCACGCTTTTTCCGTTCAAAGTCAGTATCGCCCGCACGAACCTCTTCCGCATGATACCCGGCGCTCGACACCGCATCGATCAAATGTTCAACACTCGTGCCAACCTCATCAAAAGTGACCATTGCCTTTTCGGCGGCGAAATTCACATTCGCATCCTTCACACCCGAAGTTTTCTTGAGTGAATTCTCGATAAGTCGCGCACACGACGAACAATGCATCCCCGAAAGAGAAAGTGCTATTTTTTTCATAAGAAAGGTTTTATTTAACAACAATACTGCCGCCATACATGCCCATTGAACAGGAGAATGGTATCGTTCCAGCTTCTGTCGGCGTAAACTCAATCACATTTTCTCCCGACTGGAGATTCTTCTGCACATTCATTTTCGGAATAATGAGCGAACTTGCACAGGAATACGGATTCGTCGATGTCATAATAATCTTGACCGGACGACCTCGCTCCACAGTAATCGTCTGCGGATGATATCCATATCCGTCCTGCGTCATGCGCACAATCTGAACACCGCTTCGAGAAGCTGACGAGCTCACAGACATGCGCGGCTCCTCCACATCAGACGATTGTCCAGGAGAAGATGAGATAGGCACGCTCCGCCACCCAGCAAGAGTCAATCCATTCGAGATATTGAAAAACGCAAAGAACAGAACGGCAATACCAGCAAATTTGAAGAATCGCTGTGCGAATATTCCCTTCACAGCCGAAGCGAGTCCACCAATACCGAGAAGTCCTGGAGCTGTCCCAAGTGCAAACAGTCCCAAGATAAACGCTCCACTCACAAAGGATCCGCTTCCAATCGCAAGCAGCTGCATCGACTGGGTAAACCCACAGGGCAAGAAAAACGTGAGTGCCCCAAGCATTGCCGCATTCCGATGACTATACTCACGGCTCTTATGATCAATACCCAGTCGTCGACTGATACTTTTCGGAAGCGTGAGACTCACCCCTTCAAGTCTCGGAAAAATACCGACAAGTTTAAGTCCCAATAAGAGCATCACAACACCGATAAAAATAGTCAAGAGACCAAGTGGCGTTCCCGAAATACTGAGAAATGATCCCATCATACCAAGCAAACCACCGAGCGCCGCATATGAAACAATGCGCCCGACATTAAAGAAAAGATGCGGACGAAATTTCTGAAGCGCGGTTGCCTCGGGATGTTTCTCCGCATGACGCGCCGAAATACCCAGGATGAGCCCACCGACAAGCGCCATACATGTCGAGAGTCCTGCAGTAAGTCCGACCAAGAAAATAACGAATGGCGCCGTAGACCCTACAGAAGCCTCGGGAACAAATGAGATGCCCGTCAAACCCAAATCACGAATCACTATCCACAACATAAGGAGAACGAGCGCGGCAATTCCCAAATCTTTGTAGTCGGAAACATTTCTACTCAGGAAAGGCAACTTCCCCGTAACGCCCACTTCATAACCGGCATCGCGAATTGCCATTTCAATTTCTTTGCGGTTCGGCTTTTGAGAATCGTAGAAAATATCAGCCGTTCCTTTTTTGTACTTCACGTCCGCTTTTACGACTTCCGGAATCTCCTTCAATTTTTCCTCAATCAGAATCTCACACGATCGACAATGCATGCCGGCAATAGGAATCGTGATTATCTGTTTATTTTTTACAATGATTGATTTCATAGAGAAAAGAAATATTTGAATGAAAAAATTTTCACATAACACAAAAACCTCAAAGCACTTTGACAGAAAAACCCGTCAAACATTCTTCGAGGCACACGAAAACTACTGTGCAATCTTGGCATGAAGCACGCCTGTGTAAAAGGCGCGAAAAAGAGAACCAGAGAGAAGTATTCTCTCATCAAAATATTCGGGAGGATGAAATATCTCTCGCCGAAAATCAAAAATCCGAAGAACTGGAGCGTACCACAACCTGGACACAAAAACCGCAAAGAGTATTGCAGAAAGAAAAACGAGCAATACAGGCAGAGACGATGAAAGAAACGCCCGCCACGATGCCACATGGTCAAACACGTTCATACATCCCGCACTCCCCGATTCATACAATGACTGTTCACGAAGAGAAGAGGATGAAGCACAAGAATCGTCACCCATAGCAAAAGACATCTCTCCGCCCGCACACACGCACGGCAGAGCAACCGAGAAAAAAACAAACGCAATGATAAGCAAAAGAGAACGACACATGTTTTTATGGTACCGCACAGAAGAAAAACATACAATAAGATTTGCACATCAAAAAGAAATAGTATAAAATTTACACAGATGAAAAAGAAAAACAAAAAGTGACTCTCCCTCAGTCTTTTGAAGCACTTCGAAAGAAAAAGAAGGTTGCGAGAGCGCGCATAACACATGACAACCGATATTACAACAGAACAATCCGAAAACGACGCCACAAGCGAAGATCGGGGACAAAAGATTCAATCGCTTCGCGAGATGATCGCAACTGCCGAGCGTACCATGCAAAGTGCCAAGGCGATGCTTCTGCAACTCGAAGGCAAGAAGCGCGTCGGTCGCCCCCGAAAGGTCGAGGAAATCGAAGACGGCACAGTCGTCCAAGGAACCTTCGACGGACAAATCATGCAGGGGTCAGACGGGAAACAATATCCCGTTCCCGCCAACTACGCCTCAAAGTCAAAGCTCGTTGAGGGTGACGTGCTCAAGCTCACGATCACGCCAGACGGCTCCTTCATCTACAAACAAATTGGTCCCGCCGAACGCCGTCATGCTATTGGTGTCGTCATCCAAGATGAGCGTGGCAATTTCATGGTCATGGCAGATGGTCGCCCCTACCGCGTCCTTCTCGCTTCCATCACCTTCTTCAAGGCAAATCCCGGAGACGAAGTCGCCATTGTCTTTCCACGAAGCGAGGGGGGCACATGGGCGTCCATAGAAAACGTCTTGCAGAAAGGTGCACTCCGCGACAATATAGATGGTGCTCAAGATATCTTCCCGAGCACTGCTGCACCAGCATCGTATACAAAAGAAGAGAACAACACCGCTCTCCCAGAACCCCCAAAGGATGATATTTTGAGCGAATGGGAAAAGGATTTCGCAGAACTCAAAAGAAGCGAGAATACACCATCTGAAGAAAAACCCCTTGAATAAACATGTATGACCGACACTGCTATGGAACCGGAAGTTCCAGGAAAACCCCTACATATACTTGAGAAGCGGGATCTTTTTTTTGCGGCTATAAACGGGTTTTTCATTGGAATCTTCGCGCCATCTATCTTCCGCAACCTCGGAACAGCACTCCCCGTATCAATTCCTCTTTTCGCACTCATCCTCGCACTTCTGTGTGTTATTGGCATCACGATTGGCTTCTTTCTGTCGAAGATCTCAGCAAAGCTTCGATTTTTCTTCCAACTTGCCAAATTCGGCATTATCGGTGTCACAAACTTCATCGTCGACCTTGGCATCTTCAGCCTCCTCATCTGGGTGACACATATTTCTACCGGAAGCAGTATCTTGCTCTTCAAAGTCGCTTCGGTTTCCGTCGCTATCATAAATAGCTATATCTGGAACAAATTCTGGTCATTCGAAGAAAAACACACAGACGAATCAACCGTTCGCCGACAATTCTTCCAATTCATCGCCGTCTCCCTGGTTGGACTCGTACTCAATGCCGGAATCACTTATTCTCTCATCACATTTGCAGCGGGATTCATGAATGTCTCTCCGGAAACATGGGCAACTATTTCAAGTGCCATTGCTTCCGTCACTGTCCTTTCGTGGAACTTCATCGGCTACAAATTCTTCGTATTTAAGCGATAGGCAAGCCTCTCTCCGTTTGATATACTAGAAAGGCAAGGTATCCCTTGCCTTTCTTTTCGTCTCAATTGCCTCTCAAAAACCGCTATGTCCACCCTCTACCGAAAATACCGTCCCGAGCACTGGAGTGACGTCGCCGGACAAGAGCATATCGTGACGACGCTCACCAATGCGCTCAAAGGTGCTCTCTTGGCACATGCCTATCTCTTTACCGGTCCGCGTGGCACCGGAAAGACCACTGTCGCGCGCCTTCTTGCCAAGTCTATCAACTGCACCAATCGTCGAGACGGGAAAGAACCTTGTGGCGAGTGTGCCAACTGCCTCGCCTTCGCGGACGGTCGTGCCTTCGACATCATCGAGATAGACGGCGCTTCCAACAACGGCGTCGAAAATATTCGCGAGCTTCGCGAAACAGTAAAACTCCCACCAACCTTGGGTACCAAAAAAGTCTACATCATCGACGAAGTCCACATGCTCTCGGGCGGCGCATGGAACGCTCTCCTCAAAACACTCGAGGAACCGCCCTCACATGTCATCTTCATCCTCGCAACCACCGAGCTTCACAAAATACCTGCGACAATCTCTTCCCGCTGCCAGCGATTCGATTTCAGTCGATTCCCCACCGCGACTATTATCGAAAAGCTCTCTCGCATTGCCCTATCGGAAGGCGTCACCGTCGATGTCGATGCTCTCGAAATGATTGCCCTCACCGCCGAAGGTGGCATGCGCGATGCCGAAAGTCTTCTCGCACAGGCAATTGCCCTCGAAGACAAACATATCACCGGATCCGAAGCCGCCACCATACTTGGTATCACCGAACGAAAAACCGTTTTCGACTTCGTCGCTGCTATCGGCACACGCAATCTCGATACTGCCATCATCATCATCGAATCGCTCGCACAAAAAGGCGTCGACTTCCGATCATTTGCCGGAACACTCACGCATTTCCTTCGTGAAATCCTTTTCCACAAACTCGGAGACACTGCCCGAGAAACACTTACTACACCCACCTCTCCCGAAGAACGCGCTGCTTTCGAATCACTTGCAACGCAGTTTTCCTTCGCCGAACTCGCCCGACTCACAGAACTCATCCACCATGCTCGCACAGAAATCCGCCATGCTTCCCTTCAACAAGTCCCTCTCGAAGTCGCCACTCTTGCTTTCCTCTTCCCCGAAGACCTCACTACTCCAGCCCCTCAATCAAGACAACATCCTACACCCTCCACATCTCCATCAACACAAATACAAATAACACCAGCCACACCGAAAGTCGCACCACCAACAAGTACCCCCTCATCAAAACAGTCTACAGAGAAAGAGCTTCCACCTCACGAGACACCTACCAACACACCCATTCAGGCACCTCTCCATCAAGACTCCGCGCCCAAAGAATCGTCAACCACCGCAGAAGAACACACTGAAACTCCTACAGCGTCTCCTTTCACGCTCGCCACCATCCAAGGAAAATGGCCTGCTTTCCTCGAAGAAATAAAGCGTCGAAATGCGTCCCTCTCACTCTCCCTCTCCGGAAGCACGCCGACACTCTCCGAAAGCGGCACTATAAGTGTCACTGTCCGACACACCTTCCACAAAGAACGCCTCGAGAAACCCGAAAACCGCTTGACCATCGAAGAAGCAATTGCTACCATTTTTGGGAAGCCTGCCCGCCTCACCGTCAATGTCGTCTCCGAAGAACCCACTCCAAACGACCCACTTCTCGACAGCGCTCTCGAAATGCTTGGTGGGAAGGTAGTAGGATAGATATTCCTTAACAATCATCAAACAACGCTTTTTGAAATCTCTGAAGAGTCCACGTTATATAAAAAAGTTATTATTGGGGAGTAGCCAAGCGGTAAGGCAGGGGCCTTTGAAGCCCCCATGCGAAGGTTCGATCCCTTCCTCCCCAGCACATAAATCTATGCAAACTTCAGCAAAAAGTATCAAAGCAATTGTTTTTGATTTTGGTGGTGTGATTCAACTATTTGGAGGTGGTAGTCTTCTGGAAGATATTGCCAATGTTCTTCAAATTGAAAATACTGATTTCAAACAACGATACTTTGAACACAACCATCTCAGTCATGTGAAGAATGTTCCATGGGAACAAATGATCGTCAGTGTTGTTAACACTTACAATGTGAGTCCAGAAATTATTGATGAGGTAAACCAGCTTGTCAGTGACTATCAGTCAAGGAGAGTAATCAACACCGAATTAGTTTCTTGGTTCCCACAACTTAAAAAACTGGGATACAAAATCGCAATCTTGAGTAATGCAACAACAGAACTTAGAAAGAAACTCCACAATCTTGGTATTCATAAACACATTGATAAGATAGTCATTTCAGGCGAAATTGGATTTCAGAAGCCACATAAAGAAGCTTTCGATGTAGTATTCCAAAAACTAGGTGTTCTGCCTCAAGAAGTGATTTTTATAGACGATGCCCCTAAAAATCTAGAAAAGGCAGCAGAAATCGGCTATACTCCAATTTTGTTTCGGGGAAATGATAAGCTCAAAGAAGATTTGGAGCGATTGGGAATTAATCTATAGGTGTCAAGGAGCTTGAAACTCTCCCTCATTTCTTCCCAATCAATAGTTCCGAACGTATCCAACAAGCCCAGCAAACGACGCCATATCAAAAGCATTATGAAACCACAAAAAAACCTCGCCTTTATAGATGGTCAAAATCTCTATATGGGCACCGCGAAGCGCGAACACAGCCCATGGCGGATAGACCTTAAACGCTTTCGTGTGTACCTGGAACAAAAGTATGGCGTCTCGAAAGCGTATTATTTTTTGGGATACGTACAGGAAGCAAGACAAGAGCTGTACGAAGAAATTCAAGGTGCTGGTTTTGTTCTCGTGTTTCGCGAACACAATACGGCGATGCTTGGCAAGAAAAAGGGGGATGTGGATGCCGACATCATCTTTTCCATCATGAAAAAACTGTACAAACGAGAGGATTTTCAGAAAATATTTTTGGTGTCCGGAGACGGAGATTACAAAATGCTCGTTGATTTCCTTATCGAAGAAGAAAGATTTGGAAAAGTGCTTTTCCCAAACAAACAGTTTGCTTCTTCACTGTACAAGAAACTTGGATCCGAATACTTTGACTACTTAGAATCGCCTGCTGTACGCAGCAAAATCATGGTGCAAAAAAAGAAAAGGGCTCCTTAGGCAGTAAGCCGTTCGGATCCCTTTTCGTCTGAATGGTTACAGTATACGCCCCGACGTAACCCTTGTCAACCCTTGTCAAACATTCTCAATCGCATGCGCCAAGGAATGGTTTTCAAAGAATTCAACCTCGACACCCTCAAAGCACATGGTCTATATAAACTGATATAGATATAGGTACTCGTTTCCAGTTAACAGTTCCGAACACATCCAACAAGCTCAGCTAGCAAACTCCATGAGCGATAAAATAGAACTCGTTGATTACAAAGGAAATCCGACGCAGATTTCTTGTTTTGGTTGCGCTCGAGAAAATGGTGAGATGGAAAGAATAGGCACAGTACTCACTGCTAAACATTTCGACGCTCATCAGGATTTTGAGATTCCTATCCCCGGATTCATCATCATTTCTTCAAGACGACACTTGCAAAGTGTTGATGAGTTCACCGATGAAGAAAAATTAGATTTTATCGATATTCTTATTGCAGTCAGAGCTGGAATGAGAAAAGTCCTCGATATTGATGTGATCTATCTCGTTCAGGAAGAAGACACTTCACACCATTTTCATGTTTGGATATTTCCTCGCTATAAATGGATGTCAGAAAAATTTGGGAAGAAGGTATCATCACTTCGACCGATTATGGAATATGCTCGGGAAAATCTGAAAACCACAGAAAATCTCAAGGATGTTGAGGAGGCAATCACTAAACTAAAAGCCTATTTTGAAGGAAAATAGTATCAAAGAATTTTAGTTTTTCTCCACTTCCTTCCAATCAACGGTTCCAAACATATCCAATAAGCCAAATAAATTATCTAGAATATGAAAGATTCTTTTCGGATTATAGATTCATTTCTTCCACATTCACCTGTTGTAGATATTGAAAACCTTCCTCAGGAAATGCAATCACTTGCAAATGAGATTTCTCAAATAGAAGACGAACAGACAGCGATAAGATATGCATACGATACTCTCTCCAAGAAGTACAGAGGCTTTCGTATGTTGACCTTCTTTCGCTTGGATCGCTTTTTGATAACCAATATCTCAACTCTTTGGAAAATAAGAGGGTTCCTGCATTGTAATCATCTCAATTATTTGCTCCGCACTCTGCTTGTAACCAGCAAGAAATTTTCCCCCACTGACATCGAAGCTTGCTGGACACAAATCTGGCTTTTCTCACCGCATCAATACCTCAACATAAAACTCTCGAACGGTATGATTTTGTCCATCGATCTCTGGGGAAAAGTATATGGCATACCTTTTGGAAAACATGCTCATGGATTTCAAGGGGGCAGTATAATGGCATCAACACAAAGCTAGCAAGATTTGCAAAACAACTTCATTATCGGAAGTAGAACTGGTTATCATGCATCCAATAAAGATTTTCTGTCAAACAAACAGCTTTGAGAGAATACTGAGGAAGAGAGTATTCCCATAAATACACCCATTCACCCCTATCAAAGTTTTATTGATTGAAAGATGCTTCTTCTATGATTATCCATAACAAGCGCGTTATCATTTTTGATTTTGATGGAACACTGGTCGACACGGCAAAAATACTCTTTCGCGTATTTAACAACCTCGCGAAGCGTTATCAATACCAACCAATTTCCATAGAAGAAACTCTTCGATTAAAAAACAAGGATATTAAAGATCTCATACACTCGCATGCAAAAATCCCTTTTTGGAAACTTTGGGCATTTACACGTCAAGTGAAAAATCAGTATCGTTCCTACGCCGATACAATAGAGCTCTTTCCTGATATAAAGAGTATGATTCATTCTTTGCAAAAAAGAGGCTACACAATTGGCATTGTTTCTTCCAACGCGACAGATACCATATCGACACTCCTCAAAAAGTTCGACATTTCTGTCGAGTTCATTTCCACTAGCTCTATATTCGGAAAAGCAAAAACACTAAATGCAATATCATCCAAACGACACCTCGATAGAGCAGAAGTGATCTATATCGGGGACGAGATACGTGACGTAGAAGCCTGTCAAAAGGGCAACATCGATATGCTTGCCGTCACCTGGGGATTCAGCAGCAAGGACGCTCTCCAGAAAACCACCACACCAACCATTGACCACCCTCTCGAGATTCTCGAAATATTCCAAGGTGTCACCAAAGTGTAACCACTATTCTTTCGAATTCCCTGCCGCGGCGCCTCCGGCGACGAAGCCGGTGGTCCAGCAGAGTTGGAGGCTATAACCGCCGGAGGGGCGATCGATATTGAGAATATCTCCGACAAGATGAAGATTTGGGTACAGTCGCGAGCGCATGGTTTTGAAATCCACTTCTTCGAGCGCGACGCCGCCACTTGTCACAACTGCTTTGTCTTCGCCGAGAAGACCATTCGCAATCAGACGAAGGTCTTTCACGATACGAACCAGAGCAAGTCGAGACACGCGACTCACACTGTGTACCGGCATCTCAGGAGATATCGCGGCAAGTCGCAATATAACTGGAATGAGAAGTGGTGCCAGAAACCCATCCAAGCTATTCTTCACTTGTTTATTCTTTTGATTCTCAAAAAGATCCTGAATACACCGATCGATTTCGTCGAAATTGCTGTGCGGGAAAAGATCCATCGAAAGCACCACCTCGCCGCGACGCAAACATTTGCCCACAGTCTGACTTATGTTGAGCGCGAGGGGACCGCTCACGCCGAAATGCGTAAAAAGAAGCTTTCCCTCTTGCGTCTCGATTTTTTTTCCATTCAAAAAAACGGTCGCCTTTACTCCTTCAAGACTCACTCCCGAAAGCGAGCGAACCCACGGATCGCCGAGGCGTATCGGAACCAAAGCGGAACAAGGCTCGACAATCGTATGTCCAATCTCGCGCAAAAATCGAAATCCATCGCCAGTCGACCCGGTCTCCGGATGCGACTTCCCTCCAGTTGCGAGCACATATGACTTCGCACGAAGCATACGACCGCTTCTCAATTGCACACCGGATATTTCCCCTTCGGTTATTTCGAAGCCAACCACTTCTGCATCAGACATCACGAAGACACCGCCCGAGCGCATGTAGGAAACTAGCACATCCCACACCGATTGTGCACTATCACTCACTGGGAAAACGCGATTTTCTGCCTCCATTTTCGTTGGCATGCCGTGAGAATGGAAAAATTCCAGCGTACCCTGCACATCCAATTGCGAGAATGGAGAAAAAAGAAATTTCGCTGCATCTTTGAATTTCGCAAGAAACACATTCGTATCAAATTCCGCATTGGTCACATTACATCGTCCGCCACCTGTTATGAGAAGTTTCTTCCCAAGAGAAGTGTTTTTCTCAAGAAGAATAACGCGCGCACCACACTCTGCCGCGCGCCCCGCCGCCATCATCCCCGCAGGTCCTCCGCCAATTACGACAACATCGTATGTGTACATTTCAAGTCCTTCAGCATATTAGTGTATCATAATACCGTAAAAAAGAGTAAAAGTCAATAAAGAAACTTGTGGATTCTCGTGAATACGAGATATCTACCAAATTAGAGCTCCCCATTTTTTCCAAAAAAAGAATTCCCTATTCCTTGCCAATAAGCAATCCCTCCCGTATACTCCCAACGAAATTTCACTCTTCCTTTTCTATGAACGATGATATATTTCTCCACTGCCTCGGAAAAATCCCCGGAGTCGGCGCCGAAAAACTCCGCAAGATAGCCATCGCTTTCGACACATTTGAAACAGCATGGCATGCGCCACTCGAAGAATTTCTCAGTGCCGGAATTCCACACAAACTCGCAGAAACAATTGCAAAAGAGCGAAAGCATCTTTCCCCAGAGAAAGAATCCGAGATACTCGAAAAACACTCTATCCGTCTCATCTCCAGAGAAAGCGATGATTATCCGACACTTCTCGCAGAAATCCCAAACCCGCCACAACTTCTCTATCTTCGAGGGAATGCACTTCTCAATAGGCACCCGTTTCTCACCGTCGTTGGCACAAGGAAACCGACCGAATACGGAGCGGGCATTGCCAGAGAATTTGCGAGCGAACTTGCGAGAAGCGGCATAACCGTTGTCTCCGGCATGGCACTCGGCATCGACAAGGCAGCACATCAAGGCGCACTCGAAGGTAATGGCGAAACCATCGCCGTACTCGGCAACGGACTCGATGACGCTTCAATTGCGCCGCGGACCCACCTCGATTTGGCACACACCATCAGTCTTCATGGCGCACTTCTCTCGGACTATCCACCAGGAACCAGCGCCTCCGAAGGAACCTTCCCCGCAAGGAATCGTATCATGGCCGGCATGTCCCTTGGCACAGTGGTTATTGAAGCATCGGAAAAAGTGGCACGCTGATTACTGCCAATCTTGCACTCGATTTCAATCGAGAAGTTTTTGCAGTGCCAGGTTCAATCTACTCCGAAAATTCCCGCGGTCCCCACGCGCTCATCAAAAAGGGCGCCATCCTCACCGCAAGTCTTGCTGACATTCTCGATGCGCTCCCCCTCTCGCGCGAACACGAAGAACACGGAACACTCTTTGAAACAACCTCTCTCCCGCAACCAAATCTTTCCGTCGACGAAGAACGCCTTCTCAAAATCTTAGGAAGTGATACCATGCACATTGACGCTATCGTAAAACACTCTACACTGGAGACATCGAATGCACTTTCTGCGCTCGCCTTTCTCGAAATGAAAGGTTTAGTAAAAAATATCGGCAACATGCATTATATAAGAACGTATCGAGTATAAGTTCGGGATTTACCCTTTGAGATTCTTCGTTTCTATGAAACTTGTCATTGTTGAGTCGCCATCGAAGGCAAAAACTATTCAGAAGTATCTCGGGAAGGAATACAAGGTCGTCGCCTCCGTGGGACATATTCGCGATTTGCCAAAGAGCAACAAGAAAGCGATTGATATCAAAGAAGGATTTACACCTCACTACGAGGTGACGCCCGGAAAAGAAAATATCGTTTCAACCCTCACTCGCCTCACCAAGAAAGCGAGTGAGATTTACCTTGCAACTGACCCCGACCGCGAAGGCGAAGCAATCGCCTGGCATATCGCCGAAGCATGCGGACTCAAGCGCCCGAAGCGTGTCGCCTTCCATGAAATCACACGAAATGCCGTCACCGAGGGAATACAGCACCCGCGACTCATTGACCAAAATCTTCGTCGCGCCCAAGAAGCACGACGCGTCCTCGACCGCCTCGTCGGCTATGATCTCTCAGGACTCATCTGGAAGAAACTCCGCTACGGACTCTCTGCCGGGCGAGTCCAATCACCCGCGCTTCGCATATTGGTCGAGAAGGAGCGAGAAATCGCCGCCTTTATCCCCGAAGATTTCTGGGTTATTACTGCGCATGCCGATTGCCCGGACAAGACACCAATTACACTCACCTGTTCCAAAGAACCGCGCGAAGAACAAGAAGTCGAAGACATCCTCAAAAAAGCGCGTGCCGGATCATGGTCTATTCTCGACGTCAAAGAATCCGAAGTGTCCCGTGCGCCATCCCCGCCCTTTACCACCTCGACGCTCCAGCAATCAGCAAGCTCCCGCCTCAGCTTCTCCCCCGCCAACACCATGCGCATCGCACAGAAACTCTACGAAGCGGGGCTCATCACCTACATGCGCACCGATAGCTTCAATATGAGTGAAGAAGCAAGAAACGCGGCGACCACCTACATCATCAAAAAATTCGGCGAGAAATTTTCTGCACCGCACATATACACTACTAAGAGCAAAAACGCCCAAGAGGCGCATGAGGCCATCCGCCCCACTGATCCGTCGCGCGAAAAAGCCGGCGCAAGCCCTGACCAGCAGAAACTCTACACACTCATATTCCGGCGAACAATTGCATCACAAATGGCAAACGCTCGCATGCTCCGCACCAAAATTGTTGCGAACATTGCCGACCGCTCCATCCCTGATTTCACAGCCAATGGCTCACGGCTCCTTTTCCCAGGTTGGCTCGAGGTCGACCCCTTTGCAAAGCAAGACGACATGAATGTCCCAAAGCTCTCCCCCGGAAGTGCTCTTATTCTCAATAGCGTTGATTCCGAAAAGAAACAAACCGAGCCACCGCGCCGCTATTCCGAAGCCGGACTCGTCAAAGAACTCGAGAAGCGCGGTATCGGGAGACCGAGCACCTATGCTTCTATTATCAAAACGCTCCTCGACCGAAATTACGCCACCAAAGACGGTCGCGCGCTCCATGCCACCGAGACAGGCGAAGCGGTCAGCGCTTTCCTCGAAAAACATTTTGCCGAAATTGTGAGCGATACTTTCACAGCCGATATGGAACAAAAACTCGACGACATCTCAAACGGCGAGCGCGACTATGAGAAAACACTCAAGAATTTCTATACGCCCTTTTCCAAAGAAGTAAAATCGAAAGACAAAGTGGATAAAATTACCAATCTCGGCGACGCACCCAAAGACCTCCTCTGCCCCGAATGCAAAAGTGCCATGGTTTTGAAGCTCGGAAAAAACGGGACTTTCTACAGTTGTGCGCGCTTCCCAGATTGCAAAGGTGCTCGCATGAAAGATGGGTCACTCATCCCAGAAGACAAAGAGGTTGGCGAGCCCTGCCCCGAATGTGGCAATGCACTCGTCGAAAAAATGGGGAAATTCGGTCCCTTTGTTGCCTGTAGTACCTATCCGAAATGCAAATTCATCAAAGGTTCCTCTGCACAAACAACCAGTATTGCCTGTCCCATTTGTAAAAAAGGCGAAATGGTCGAGAAGCGCGGACGCTTCGGCACATTCTATAGTTGCTCCAACTACCCCGATTGCAAACACGCTATCAAGGCGCGACCGACCGGCAAACATTGTTCATTCATCCGCGATGGCAAACCCTGCGGCGCCCTCATGATGGAAGGAACCAAAACCATCCCCGAACGCTGCTCCGACCGCACCTGCCCCAATCACAATCCACACCTTCTCGAAAAGAAAAAATAGCATTCTATTGCGCAATACTCGTCTTTCCATCTAAAGAGAGCTTGAGCGGAATTTCTTGAAACGAAATCGTATTGTCCGGAGCAATCAAAGCCTCAACCATAAGACCATGAGTCGTCTCTGAACTGAAATACTGGTCGAAAACAAAGTTGCCAAGAGAATAATATATCGCCTTTCCACGATAGAGTTCGTGTTCCTGAACAACATGTGGGTGCGAACCAATCACCGCATCGACACCGCGATCGATAAAGAGATGAGCAAGGCGCTTCTCCTCAGATGTTGCCGGCGCATATTCAACTCCCCAATGCGTGTAAACAAAAAGCACATCAACACTCGAGCGAAGACGCTCAATATCAGTGAGAGCACGATGCTCAGCATCAGAGGAAAATTGATTGTAATTCACGAAACCCACTTTCTTTCCCCTAATATCGGCAACGTAGGTGCGGAGTGTTTCATCAAGCGGATCGCCAAAGAATTTCACACCAGCATCTCGGAGAAACCGCCGCGTCTCGACAAGTCCCGATTCGCCAAAATTGAGGATATGATTATTTCCGATATTCACGATACGAATATTTGCATCAAAAAGTGTCTTTGCCCACAGGGGATCAAAGGTAAAGATATAGTTCCTTGATTCACCCAGAGCCGACCCGACACTCTTGGATGCATTCAATGTAATCGGACCCTCAAGATTTGCCACTACTCCATCTCCCGCCAAAAGCTTTGAGCGAACACCTGCAAAAATAGACTCTTTGCCAAATTTTTCTGACTGCGTCCGAATATATCGGTCAAACATGATATCGCCCGCAAAAAGAATTGTGGGTGGAGATTGAGCTGTTCCATCTGTATCCCTCTTCGTCTCAGTTTCCGCAGCTAGAGGCAAAGGGGGCGTTTTCTCGACAAGCTGCTGCGCCGGCGACATTCTTGACCAAAAAAATCCGAGCAGTCCAGCAAAAACAAATATCACAACAATACCATTCACAAAAAGAATCCGCTTTCTCATAGAGAGTTCTCCCAAATAAAGCCATCTCATTAATCTATCATTCCCTCGACATGAGTCAATGCCGCACTAGAGCCTATCTTAAAAAGAGCTTTCGACGTTTTTTAGGAAATTTTGAATGATTTCCCGTCAAAATTTACAAAAAGTAAGGCAAAGACTATTTTTGAGATAGACTCTAATCACCGTCTCCAGATATACACCCTGCACATTTTCGTGTTTATAGTCTATACTAAAAGTATACGTATGTTCTCAAAGAACCTATGAAGTTTGTTCATCTATCAGCTTACTGCCAGAATTGCGGAGAGAATATCTCTACTGAAATTGCGTTTTGCCGAAGTTGTGGCACCGCCCTCTCTGAAAGCCAAGTGAAAGCAAATATTGAACACTCTCGTACAAGTCAGAAATCCTCAGACATCCACACAAGAAGTATTCCTATAGCACGAAAAATTGCTGGCACCGTTATCATCGGTCTTCTAGAAGTACTCCTCGTCATGATGATATTCATAGCTTCACTTATCATAAGTATGAATTTCTTTCCAGACATGACAAATGGACAAACAGGGAGAATATCGACATATCTCATTGTCATGGCAACCACATTTGCCGCCGGACTCACAATAGGACTATATATCTCAAAAAAATTCCACGAAAAATACCCAAACGGTATACACATCCTCAATCCAACAATCAATATTCAGAAAAAGATATCCTGACACATCTGAGAAATCACAGGTATCTATAGCAACAGAGAAAGCTCCTCCCATAGAACACCCGCCGTCCTAAAAGCGGGTGTTTTAATATTGAATGAGGATGCGCCCCCATAAAATAATCCACTTCCGTCGCCAGAGGATGGTATTTTGTCACAAGTGGGCTATACTGGAAGAGAATACACACCTATGTCACTCGTACTCGAAGATATCTTCAAAGCCTGTAAATTTCCCCCCTCAAGCGAGGGACGTCGGTTCATAACGTCCGCATTTGCCCTCGCAGACGAAGCGCATCGCGGACAAAAGCGAAAGTCCGGAGAAAACTATATCGAGCATTCGCTTGCTGTCGGAAAAATTCTCGCAGAGATTGGCATGGAATCCCGAACCATCGCCGCCGGACTCTTGCACGATGTTCCCGAAGACACCACCGTTTCGCTCGAAACCATACGCACCCAGTTTGGAAATGAAGTCGCTATACTCGTTGATGGCGTCACCAAGCTCGGAAAAATTCGCCTCCGCGGATCACGCGAGGAATACTATCTTGAGAACCTCCGAAAAATGTTCCTCGCCATGGCAGAAGACATCCGCGTCGTCATCGTAAAGCTCGCCGATCGCCTCCACAATATGCGGACACTCGACTATCTCCCTCCCGAAAAGCAACTCCGCATTGCACGCGAAACCATGGAAATATACGCCCCCATCGCGAACCGACTCGGCATCGGCGAAGTCAAAGGTGAACTCGAAGATCTTGCTTTCAAATACCTTGATCCAGAAGCACACGAGAAAACACTCTCTATCGTCAAGGAATATATGCGTGAAAGCGATTCCTATCTCGATCGATGTGTCACTGGCATTCGCGAAAGCCTCACCAAAGATGGCGTTCGTATCGTACACATAGAAGGACGATCCAAACGACTCTACCGCCTCTATCAGAAGCTCCGCCGCCACGATATGGATATCAAACGTGTCTACGATTTAGTCGCAATTCGCATCATCGTTCCCGGCGTTTCCGACTGCTACGAAGCATTTGGTGCCGTCCACAAAAGCTATCGCCCCATGGTTGGGCGTATCAAAGACTACATCTCCCTCCCAAAGCCAAACAACTACCAATCTCTTCACACAACTGTCTTCGGACCCGAAGGACGTATCATTGAAATCCAAATTCGCACACAGAAAATGCACGACGAAGCCGAACTTGGCATCGCCGCCCACTGGGCATACGCCGAGAAAGAACGGAGCACTAGCTGGCGCAAACTCTTCTTTCGCCGACACGAAACCGCGCCACCCAAAGAGCTCGCATGGGTCAA
Source organism: Candidatus Moraniibacteriota bacterium (assembly GCA_016699385.1). Lineage (NCBI taxonomy): Bacteria > Candidatus Moraniibacteriota > Candidatus Moraniibacteriota bacterium. The sequence continues at coordinate 815,437 of CP064974.1, forward strand.
GCAACTTCAAGAATGGCAAAAAGAAATCGGTCAGGACAACCGAGAATTTCTCGAGGGTATCAAAATAGACTTTTTCAAAAACCACATCTTCGCTTTCACTCCAAATGGCGATATCATTGAACTTCCCGAAGAAGCGACGCCCGTCGATTTCGCCTATGCTATACACAGCGAAATCGGCAACAGCATGACCAGTGCCAAAGTCGACGGAAAAATAGCCCCCCTCGATCATCACATCAAAAACGGCGAGGTCGTTGAAATTATCACCGACAAAGGTCGCAAGAAACCCAATCAAGACTGGCTCCGCTTCGTCAAAACCTCCATCGCCAAAGCCCACATCCAAAAACAACTTCGCAAAGAAGGCGGGCTCTAGAGAAATTCCCTATTGGGAATACGAATGACAGAAAATAAGATGAAAAACCCCGCACAAGTGTCACGCTCGTACAAGGGTTTCGATTTCGTTCAATTCATCTCTTCCACATTTCTCCCCCTCTCGCCCCATCAAAAAAATCACACTTTCCTCGCAAAAACCGCCTCGATATCTCGAGGCGGTTTTCTTTTTTCCAAAGGCTGACAACTGATTGCCAAAAGCCTCATGAGTCTTACATCATTCCGCCCATACCTCCCATGCCGGGCATGCCACCGCCGGGCATTTCTGGTTTTTCTTCGGGGAGATCGACTACAGCCGCTTCAGTTGTGAGGAGAAGCGCAGCAACCGACACGGCATTCTCAAGTGCTGTACGAGTCACTTTCAGTGGGTCAATAATCCCTGCTTTAATCATATCCGACTCATAACTATTCGTCGCCGCGTTGTAGCCATAGTTTGCACCTTTCTCACTCACAACCTCAGAAAGCACAACGGCAGCATCTTGCTCACCAGCATTTCTTACAATCTGGCGAAGTGGTTCATTGAGTGCCTTGAGAAGGGTCTCATAGCCTGCGCGGAATTCATGATTGTCAAAGTCTCGCTTCTTCATCTGATCAGAAAGTGTTGCAACCGCCTTCGCAAATGCAGTACCTCCACCAGAAACAATTCCTTCTTCGACGGCTGCCTTGGTCGCCGCAAGTGCATCTTCCATCTTGTGCTTCATGTAGGTGAGCTCGGTTTCCGTCGCCGCACCAACTCTCACCACCGCAACACCTCCCGAAAGTTTCGCCATGCGCTTCTTCAACTTCTCGCGATCATACTCGCTATCGGTCTGTTCAATCAGACTCTTGAGTTGAGCAATGCGAGCTTCAATACTCTTCTTCGTGCCCTTGCCACCCACAATTGTCGTATCATCTTTGGTTGCGATTACTTTCTGCGCCTGTCCAAGCATAGAGATATCGACACTCTCGAGCTTCATGCCTTTGTCTTTCGAAATCACCTGTCCGCCAGTCAATATTGCAATATCCTCAAGCATCGCCTTCCGACTATCGCCAAATTCCGGCGCCTTCACCGCGAGAACATTGAGCGTCCCGCGAAGTTTATTCACTACAAGCATAGCAAGCGCCTCACCTTCAACTTCTTCGGCAATGATGACAAATTCTTTCTTTCCGCCCTGCGCTACCTTCTCAAGGAGCGGCAGCACTTCATTGATGGCGGAAATCTTGGTATCGGTAAGCAAGATAAACGCGTCTTTGATTTCAGCGCTCTGTGACTCAACATTGGTCACCATATACGGCGACACATATCCTCGATCAAAGCTCATTCCTTCAACCACTTCCTTCGAAAGACCGAAACTCTGTGATTCCTCGATAGTCACGACACCATCCTTCCCAACCTCGTCCATAACATCCGCAATCATTTCTCCCATTTCTCTCGATTCGGCAGAGATAGTCGCTACCTGCGTCATCTCTTCCTTGGAAGAAATCTTCTTGGAATTCTTGCGAAGAATGGCAACCACTTCGTCTTTCGCTGCCTCCATTCCGCGACGAATGCCAATCGGATTGATACCAGTTTCTACAAACTTCAGCCCTTCACGGACAATGGACTGCGTGATGAGTGTCGCTGTGGTTGTACCGTCACCCGCCGCGTCATTGGTCTTGTCTGCTACTTGCTTTACAAGTGAAGCACCGAGATTTTCAAACTTGTCTTTGAGCTCGATTTCCTTCGCAATGGAAACACCGTCATTGGTCACCGTTGGCGCACCGAATCCTTTATCGAGAATGACGTTCCGCCCCTTGGGACCAAGCGTCACCTTCACTGTATCCGCCACGTGATCAATGCCCGCCTTCACTCTCCGCCGCACATCTTCGCTGTACGCAATTTGCTTTGCCATATCAGGAGTATTAAGAGTTATCGTTTAGCACTCAAAGTATTCGACTGCTAAATGCATTGTAAGAAAGCATCTCACTCCTGTCAAGAAGATTGTTTCTTCCGATATAAAAGAGCGAGGACATATTTCCTCGCCCAAAGCAAATCACCTCCTTTGCATACACAACTCATTTGTCATATTTCCTCACGTCAACCTGTCCTGCAGGAGAACGGAGGCGCAAACTAATGAACGCATCCACTAACTCTTCTCGAGTTCTCACCAAACGCGACAAACCAGTCAAGTACGCCACAAGAAATACAGGAAATACGTACACACCAGCAGCAATGAGTCGGGAAATAACCTCGAGAGAATCCGTTGGTAAATTCAAATTCCGCACATCAGCATTTTTGTTCAAACTCATGTACCCTCCGACTTTTCCAAAATAACCGAAAAGAACTCTACACCCGAAACACCATTACGTCTCCATCTTGGACGATATATTCTTTTCCTTCAAGACGCAAGGTTTCTGCGTCACGCGCGGCGCTCCAGGATCCGGCAGTAAGGAGCGCCTCCCAATTGATGACTTCGGCGCGAATGAAAAACTCATCTTCGCATCTCACGGAATCCTGCTCCCATTTCAACCCTCTCCATCAACCGCCATGCATTCCCATATTTCAAAAGCCCGAGATACGACTGGACGACTTCCTTTTGATTTCCTTTCGCTTCGATAATCGAAACTATCCGGATTTGACTTCATTGATAGAAAAAGTCATGAAGATGAAGTGAGGATCTAGACAAGTCCCAAATGAAAAACCCCGCACCTTACTCAATTACATCGCGGTAGGGTACGGGGTTAAAGAACAAAGGTACAAAGATCAAAAACTCAAAAAGTGCAAATGACCAATGCCCAAGCGCTAACTTGCGGAGAGACCGGCAGGCTCGCCGTCGTCCCAGTCCCTGTCAAGGTTGTACCAACTCACATACGGACGGTCGACATGGCAAGCGAGATACGGGACGACACGATTGCCATACTCGTCCAGTACGACCGATTTCCATGCATACACCCAATTCCCCTTCCATTCGAGAGGAATACGATGCTTATTTTTCTCGTAATACTGGATATCCGCCAAGCTGATACCGTGATTGATTGGATCATGCCACTGCGCTTGGTACATCTCTTGATCTGGCAACAGAAAAGCAAAAATTTCAGCGCCGGTAATAGTCTTCCGTTTTTTCTGTTTCTCGTGCAATCCAAGTCCGGGATTCCTCACCCCACTTGAACTTTTTGCTTCGAGTCCCGGTGTGAGATGCTTCACTACCCAATCTGGATACGTCGGATAGACCTCCGATGTTTCCAGTGGCGATTCACAGAGATTGGTTACCATTTCCTTGAGATACCGCTCGCCCTCGGAAGTTCCGAGAACATGCAGCCTCTCCTCGGAGACACCCATCTCTTCCGCTAACCGGACAATTTCAGCAACCATATGCATCACAAGACGCATACCTGAAACCAGCTGTGACTTTTTGCTCATTTTCAACCCCTCCGAGATACGCTTCTCATGGGGTCATTTCACAACAACCCCATCCCAAACGCATCTCAATCGTGCTTGCCAGTGGACTTCCTGACGTATTCAGGATTGTCATAGCGCGGAAACACCAAGGTGTCCCCCTCGAACTTAGAAACTCCGCGCTACGATAAACCCTCTCCCGAGTCATTTTTTCAAAGAACTGACCACGAACAGTACACCATCTCTCATATCTTGTCAAGCCTCACACCTTGAAAACCATCACATCGCCGTCTTGGACAATATACTCCTTTCCCTCGAGACGCAAGGTACCCGCTTCGCGTGCGGCGCTCCAGGATCCGGCAGTGAGGAGTGTCTCCCAGCCAATCACTTCGGCGCGGATAAAACGGTCTTTGAAATCCGTGTGAATCGCTGCGCCTGCGAGAGGCGCCGTCGAACCCTGAGCAACCGTCCACCCGCGCGTCTCCGTCTCGCCTGTTGTAAAAAATGTCATCAGTCCGAGAAGCGAATATGTCTCACGGATAAGCTCGCCAATCTTTGACGAAAGCCCGAGCTCTGCCTGTTCGTCCGCACTCATAGAAAAGAGTTCTTCTTCTATCTTCACGTCAAGTCGCACATGCGGACGCGCCGCAAGCTCCGGCGGAAGCGCTGCTTCCGGATCAGACATGTTATAAACAAAAAGAAACGGTTTCGCCGTAAGGAGTTGCAATTCGCGAAACACCCGCCTCGAATCTTCACTCTCAGCGACGCCCGCATCACGCGCGAGTTTCCCCGACTGAAGAGCTGCTTCAATCTGCTCAAGCATCGGCATCTCGGCAAGCGCCTCCTTCTTCCCTGCACGAGCATCTTTCACTGTCTTGAGTTTCCGTTTCTCAATCGTTTCCAAGTCCGCCAAGATAAGCTCCGTATGAATGATGTCGATATCCTCCAATGGTGCGACGCGATCGTGCACATGAATAATATCGGGGTTTTCAAAAAGCCGAACCACTTCGATAATCGCATCCGCTTCGCGAATATTCGCAAGAAATTTATTGCCAAGTCCTTCCCCCTTCGACGCGCCCGCAACGAGCCCTGCAATATCGACAAATTCCACTACTGGCGGAATCGTCTTCGCTGACTTCGACAGTGCCGAGAGTTTGCCAAGTCGCGCGTCCGGCACCGGCACAATTCCCACATTGGGCTCGATGGTACAAAAAGGGTAGTTGTTGATATCGACTGCTTTCCCAGAAAGCGCCTTAAACAACGTAGACTTCCCCACATTTGGCAACCCAACAATACCAGCTTTGAGAGACATAGGCGTAGCGACAAATATCAAACGAAAGAAAAGGGATTCCACTCGCTAAATGCTAGCGGAATCCCAAAAAAATGTCTACAAAACTCGCTGAATCTTGATGCCATATACACCTCCAATGAACTGGGGCGACAGATAACCAAAATCGAGCATCACTTGAATCAGACCGGGAAATATCGGAACCTTTTTTCTTTTACATCGGAGAAGATTCCCTGGCGTCGCCCATTGGTATTCGCTATGCTCCGCCGGATTCAAGACAACATTCGGCAGAGTCGGCAGAGCAATTTCATAGGAAGCATATTCCCACAAACCATCAACGCCATAATCAAGGCGATGCGATCCAAGCGGGTGCAATATATTCAAATTCACCACTATACCAGTTTCCTCCCGAAGCTCTCGCCGTGCTGCTTCCTGGATACTTTCATCTGCGTCTACCTTTCCCCCAGGGAGACCCCAGTATCCACCTGCTACTCTCAAAAGAACAAGGATATCATCTTCATACCACACGAACACGCCTACAGCTTTTCTATATACGCCGTCGTGCATTTTCTCTACTCCTCTTACTAAAGAACTGCATTGTTATTTCGACACGCGATACAAACACCACGCCGAGAGAAATCGACTGTTCTCAATCTCGCCCTTTTTAATCATCGCTTCAATCTCTTCCTCCGTAAACCAAAAACTCTCGATCGCGCCTTCTTCTTCTGGATCGGGCGGAAGCGAAGCTTCTTCCAATTCTTCACCAAGGAAAACATACATCCGACCCTTCGACTTGCGATGATCATAGTAGTAATCCCCAAGTGCCGTGAGTCTCTCCGCTCGATATCCAGCCTCTTCCATGAGTTCGCGATTCGCTCCCACATCAACACTTTCATCTGCAAGGAGGAGTCCTCCCGGAAACTGATAGAGATGCTCGTTTGCCGGATAAGAATATTCCTTCTGAACAAGGACACTCCCGTCAGGGCGACGACAAATCACCGTTGCGCCATCAACGATATGCTTTGAGTAAAGATATGTAAGCCGGACGCCGCTTGGGAGTTCGACTTCGTCTTCAATTAATGTCACCCGTGGATGATCGAACACTTCCCGAGATGAGAGTTTTTTCCACATATAGACCTATCTTGACGGCTCTTCCTCAAGCTGTCAATCTTAGAGAAACAGTCAGCTCATTTCTCATTCTTTATTTTCCCCCTATGAATGCAAGCATCTTCAAAGCCTATGATATACGAGGCGTATACGGAAAAGATTTCGACGAGTCCGACGCCTATGCAATCGGTCGCGCAACCGTCGAAGTACTGAAGTTCAAAACCATCGCCCTCGGGCGTGATGCGCGAGTATCGAGCCCCGTGCTCTTTGAATCATTTGCAAGAGGTGCGAGAGAGAGTGGCGCAAATGTGATTGATCTCGGACTCCTCACAACACCCATGGTGTATTTCGCTTCATGGAAACTCAACGTCGATGCTGCCGTTTCTATCACTGCCTCTCACAATCCACCGGAATACAACGGACTGAAAATCGCCCAGAAGAACGCTCTCCCTGTCGGAGAGAAAAGCGGACTTTTCGATATTCGCGACCGCGTGATAGCGGGAACATTTGAAAATCGTGAAACAACAGGAACACTCTCGACACAAGATATAAAACCTGACTACTACAAACATTTCGCCTCATTTGCAAAACTTGGCGAGAAGAAATTCAAAGTTGTCATCGACTGCGCCAACGCGATGGGTGCGCTCGAACTCCCCATTTTCAAAATGTTTCCGAAGAACATCGAGATCGTCACCATGTATGACGACCTCGAGCACCCCTTCTCAACACACGAAGCCAATCCCCTGAAAACCGAAACACTCAATGAACTCCGCACACGCGTCGTTTCAGAACACGCCGACCTCGGCATCGCCTTCGACGGTGATGCCGATCGCGTTGGCTTCGTAGACGAAACAGGTGCCATTATTCCCATGGATCACATGACTGGCATTATTGCGCGAGAAGTGCTCAAGTCTCATCCAGGCGCGACGATCCTCTACGACCTCCGCTCCTCGAGAGCTGTGAGAGAGGTGATTGAAGAAGTAGGTGGCATTGCCAAGGAATGCAAAGTCGGGCACGCCAACATCAAACAGCAGATGCGTGACGACACCGCAGTTTTCGCTGGCGAACTCTCCGGTCACTACTACTTCCTCGAAAACTCCTACGCCGAAGCCGGCTCACTCGCAGCCCTCATGATCCTCTCCGTGATGAGTGAAACCGGGCAATCGGCGTCCAATCTCGAACGCGATTTGAAACGCTACTTTCACTCGGGAGAAATAAACAGCGAGGTCGAGAATAAAGACGAGATAATTAAAAAACTCGAGCAGACCTATTCCGATGGGAAAATCTCGCATCTCGACGGCGTCAAGATAGATTTCCCTAACTGGTGGCTCAATGTCCGCCCATCCAACACCGAGCCACTCCTGCGCCTCAACCTCGAAGCCGACACGGAAGCACTCATGATTGAGAAACGCGACGAGGTGCTGGGGATTATACGAAAGAAATAATCTTCATGTCTATGACATTTTCCCATCCGGCTATGAATCTACAGAAAAAGAAACCGATTATCTTCACAGCGCTCTCGAAAAAATACTTCTACATGAGAATGCTGATCGTGAAATATGTTTTGGAGAATGAAAGTGTACCAATCAATCCATTCATGTCATTCGACTACTATCTTGCAGATACCGTTGAGAGAAACATAATCCGAAACGCCAACAATAATCTCGTAGCACTCGCAGACGAACTCTGGGTATTCGGATCAATAAGTAACGGCGTCATGGCAGAAATACGACAAGTTCAGAACATGAAAAAACCCATTCGTTTTTTCACCATAGAAAACGATCAAGATATTACAGAAATTTCAAGAGACAGGCTCGTTTTCGAAGACGGTATGGAAGCATTTAAAAAAGAGCTGAAGGATCTATGATTCAAAAAGTCCTCCTTGCTTCCCCACGCGGGTTTTGCGCTGGTGTCGCGCGCGCGGTGAAGACGGTCGAGGATACGCTCGATATTTTCGGGGCACCCGTCTATATCAAGCACGAAATCGTCCACAACAAAACAGTGGTCAAGAATCTCGAAGATCGCGGTGCAATTACCGTCGATAGCGCCGAATCGATACCAGAACACTCCGTAGTCGTCTTCTCCGCACATGGTTCTCCGCCCGAAGACTACGAAATCGCACACGCAAAAAATTGCACCGTGATTGACGCGACATGCCCCCTCGTCAACAAGGTTCATCTCGAAATGCACCGCTTCTTGAAAGATGGTTTCTCTGTCATCTATATCGGCCACAAGGGTCACCCCCGAAGGAATCGGTGTCACTGGTGAATCGCTTCACGCGTACCACAAAGTCGTCCCCATTATCGAAAATGTCACCGACATCAAGTTGCTCAATTTTAGAAAGGACGAAAAAATAGCATACCTCACGCAGACAACACTGAGCGTCACGGAGACGGAAGATATCATTCGCGCACTCACAGAAAAATATCCAAACATCACAGCGCCGCCCGGAAAGGATATCTGCTACGCAACCACCAATCGACAATCCGCCGTTCGCGCACTCGCAAAAGTTTCCGATATCGTGCTCATCGTCGGCTCGAAAAATTCGTCCAACTCCACCCGCCTCGCTGAAACCGCACGCGCCGAGAATATCCCCGCCTACCTCATAGACAGTGCAAATGACATTGATTCCACATGGCTCGAAGGTATCGCAACGATTGGCGTAAGCGCCGGCGCGAGCGCTCCTGAATCAAGGGTCCAGGAAATCGCCCGGTATTTCGAAAATTTCGGTGCAATCACTGAGGAATTTACGACTATACATGAAACTACTCGATTCGCAGAACCGCTAGAACTCACAGCAATCAAGAAAAGGCATCGTTCCGAAAAATTATGAAGGAAACCTGAAAGAAAAAAGTAATAATCCTAAAAATTGGAGGAATACCATCACACAAAAAAACAAAAAATACTCCCTATTCTTTCGAAGAAATAGGTCAAATTTTGATAGGAATGTCAATATTTACATTGCGCTATTTTTCCTCTACACTGGAATTGGATGGCCTTCAGAACAGAGGTTCGACAAATTGAATCCCCCTTGGTTTCCAGGGAAAAAGAGCGATTTTTTTTCCGACAATATCATACTCTGGGATTCAGACGTTCCTCTCGCATTGAGGGCTTTTCCCTTTCCACAAACAATCTATCAAAAACCGCTCCAAAGCGGTTTTTTCTTTCTCAAGATTCATCGAGATAAATCTCTATTCCACACCGCTTTCATATTCCACTTGTGTCTGAGAAATTTCCACAATGCGATGTGGTTTTTTGATAGCAAAGTAACGAATCGGTTTGCCAAGTGATTCGGCAACACAGATCTCCTTGGCAACTCCTTCCGACACCGGACCAAAAATCCACAGCTCATTGGAACGTGCCACAAGCACATTATTCGCCTCGATCATAAATTTCCGGTCTACGGTGTCGAGAAGGAAATAGTCATAGAGAGTGAAGACGGTGAGTGGTATCCGCTTCGCCTCCAAAATATATCGCGTAATAAACATCCGATAGCAGAACGATCGCTTCGACATTGCTGCAAATACCACCGGAATATCCGCCCGAAATCGCGGCTTCATGCGCTTCTTTTGTTTTTCCATTACAACCATAGTCTTCCTCTCGTATCAGGAAATTCAGTAGGAAACTACCCCCGCACAAAACCAACTCTTTCTTTCACCTCGAACATTTTCCGACCGGCAACCTCACGTGCCTTCTCGGCGCCATCGCGAAGGATTCGAAGCGCATCCTCATCGGAAATCGCATGGAGCTTCTCTTGGAAATCCGCAAGAAAAAGAGCAACCACTTCAGCGAGATCTCGCTTGAAATCCGCATAGCCCTTCCCAACATATCGCGCCACCACCTCTTCGGTCGGGAGATTCCCAAGGAGCGAATAAATATTGATGAGATTTTTGAGCGCGGGCTTCTCCTCAGAATAAAGAATTTCTGCCCCCGAATCCGTCACTGCTTTCATGATTTTTTTCTTTGCCATGTCCGGTTCGTCATTTAGCGCAATATAATTATATTCCGAACTCGCTGACTTCGACATCTTCTTTGCCGGATTGTCGAGTCCCATGATAAGCGCCCCTTCTTTGGAAAGTTTCCCCTGCGGAACGACAAAGGTTTTGCCAAATTGCTTATTAAATCGATCCGCGAGATCTCGTGCAAGCTCCACATGCTGCATCTGATCTTTCCCTACTGGCACTGCCACCGTATCGTACAACAAAATATCTGCTGCCATGAGAACCGGGTACGTAAAGAGTCCAACGCTCGATCCAGTCGACTCACCTTTTTGTGATTTATCTTTGTACTGCGTCATCCGTTCAAGTTCTCCCATACGCGCAATTGTATTGAGAATCCATCCGAGTTCCGAGTGTTCTCGCACATGCGACTGGACAAAAAGCGTTGACTGCTTCGGGTCGATACCGGCAGCAAGATAAATCTTTGCTATCTCAAGTGTGCGCTTGCGGAGCTCTTTGGGATCCTGTGGCACGGTAATTGCGTGAAGGTCGACAACGCAAAAAATTGCATCATGCGTTTCTTGCAATTCGATCCACTGCTTGATTGCCCCCAAATAATTCCCAATATGCAAATTCCCCGACGGCTGAATGCCCGAGAAGATTCGTTGTTTGTCCATAACTTCCATACATTAAAAAGACGCTTTCAGCATACTGTCTCTGCAACAAATGAGCAAATGAGAGCACGTGAATTATTATCACATTCCCCGATAATTCCGTATCCATTTCTCAAAGCGAAACCACAGTGTCTCTTTCTCTCGTGGCAAAACAAAAGCCATCTGTGTTGCCTCGCCAGCAGCATTTTGTGAGAGAAAGTTCTGAGCACTCACAGAAAGCTGGGTCGATTTCCCATCAACAGCCGGTACACGGAGTTCGAAATACCCCTCACTATTCGTCTTCGTCGAAAAGTCCGCGCCCGCCGAAACACTCGCACCAACAATCGGAGCACCAAGCTCATCTCGGACAACGCCATAGAATACTCGCGGTGCAAAAAATTCAGCAAGTGTCGCAACTGCCGCGCGCGGAACACCCTTCTCACTCCAGAGCGCCGTCGAACTCCCTGTCTGCGTCCAGTAATTCATACCAAAAACCCGAGGAACACGCGTAAAACGAAGCATCACTTCCCGAAGCCACGCCGACTGCTCTTCATCCGTCATGTCTCCATTTATATCTGGAATCGGCGCACCAAACTCTCCCAAAAGAAGCTGTCCACCACTTCTCGAAATAAAGTCTTGCGCATCCGTTGCAAGAACCTCAGGAGTCTTCACATAGTGATCAACCGTCACCATACCGCCAAGTATTGCTGTTGTATCCTTGTCCATGACGAGTCGAGCGATATCGCCATTCATGGAAAAAAGATTCGAAGAGATATTTTTTCCGAGCTTTTCAAAACTTGCTTGCGTCGCCGCATATTCATCAACGAGAAACTTCCGATATCCCTCGATATCACCATTCAATCGCGGGTCACCCGGACCGCCATTCTCACATTCGGGGCATGCAGAAAAAGCATCGCCATCTTGGAAGAGCTCGGGATGTCGACGAATAAACGCCTGCGTCTTCGAAATATGCTCTGCGCGAGATATTCCTTGGTATCCAAACCAGCCTTCCCATCCCGAGAAATTCCCACGAAACCACACGCCGAGATGATACTTCCGCGCCGCGAGAACCCATCGTTTGAGGTATGGAACAAATTCCTCATCATAGGGCGTCGCAATCGCTACATGCGTCGCGCCAACCTCAGCAATATCGCGCACCTCTCGGTCGATAACCATATCATAGGAACCATCATGAAGCTTCTCTCGCGCCAAATCTCGCGAGTGCTTCATAGTGTCAACTGACTGAAATGTCCACCATCTTGCCTCCGGCTTTGGATAGATTGTCACCACAGGTTCACTCGACGCAAAGAAAGCGAGTGCGAAAAATCCCGCCACAATCAGAAAGAGAAGAAGAAAGAGAAGAAAGAGTCGCTTCATGTACTCACCATACCATGATGCCGGAGAAGAAAGAAAGCGCTAACGAGAGTCTTCGTTCGCAATAACGCCCGAAAGATACTCCGGCTTCAATTCATACACATCGGCAAAAGGATAGTGATCAACCAATCGGTACCCTTCCAAGAATCCAACATTATCTTTGAGAAGTCGCCAGGTCGAATCACTGTCTGAATTACTGCGCATCACAATCCACCGTACCCAATTGTCCGGATCTTTGATAGCGCTTTCATAATACGGACCCGTACCTTCGTGAATAAATCGCCCCATGGGAAGTCCTGAGGAAAAAATAACCGAGTCATGAGAAGCAGCGGAAATGAGAATATATCCCTTCTGTGATCCGGCATTATCATGAAGCCAATTCGCCACCTCCGTCACATTTTTCTGACTCGCCCCCGTGCGTCCATCATCAATAGTCACAGCATCTTGACTCGAGAATTGGAAAAAAAGCACAAAGAGCAATGTCCCAATTAGTACTGGACGGATAACTCCTCCCCGATGCACAAGATATCCCACAAAAATTGCAATCGACGGCATCATGAGAATGCCATAACGAACATTGAACCAGGTATTCCCGGAGAGCCCCTGAATGAAAAGTACCGAATGTCCCAAATAGAGAGCGAGAATATTAAAGAGAAGAGGAGCAAAAAGGGCAAGCGAGGCAAATCGAGCACGCGACGATATATGCCGATCAAAGAAAAGCATACCAGCGCCAATCGCACCAAGAAAAAGTATGAAGGTATTTGTATTATACGCAAGCGCATAGAAATACATTTTTGCTGAGAGAAACCAATCTCCCTTCGTAAGAAGCACTCCGGCCGCCGCCAAGTCGTCTTGCTGCGCATGCGCGGAATAGGGACCAAAGGCGAAGTACAGCGGATCACCGAAGATGAGCAAATTCCACAAAAGCCACAAGAAAACCCCGAATCCGGCAAGTGTCGCAAAGAGCACAAATGTCCCCTCAGCCTTTCGGTACCCGCCAGACTTCCACGCAGAGACAAACAGCATGACAGACACGAAGAAGAAGAGAAACCACCCGTCATATCGAATAAGTGTCGAGAGCATGATAAACAGCGCCGAGAGAAGGAGAAATGGAAGCCTGCTCCGCGTATACCACAAGAGGAGAAAATATGATGCCGCCATCGTGGTCCCAAGAAGCGCAAGCTCCGTCATAGCTGTCGACTGAAGATAGAGAATATTCAGATTCGTCGCAAAGACAATGACCCCCACATACCGCCCCAGGAGCCCAATGCCCATCTCGCGCAAGAAAAGAAAGAGCATCACGCCTATCGCAATATAGGAAATCATCGACCAGATTGCACCAGCAAGTCCCGAGTGCCACATGAAGTCATCCCAAATCGTGAGCGCCATGAGGAGATGCGTGAGTGGCAACCACACGCTTCCCAACTGGGCAAAGCCTGGACGAAGCCCCTCCACAACACGACGCCCGATATCAAGATGCGAGCGCGCATCATTGTAGGCAAGTCCCAAACCATTGGAGTAGTAATGCGCAAATGCCCACACCGAAACCGCCGAGAGAATACTCACCACAAGCGCCGTCCCGTGTCTATCGAAGAACACTCGAAACGATTCCAGTCGTTCCCGAGACAAAGAGAAAAGAAGAAATGTTTTGTTCAGAAGATATTTCATAAGCGCTTTTTCTCAAGAAGACTCTCTCGCACAATGCCAACAAAGAATATTCCCGCCCCAAAAAGAAGCACCGAAACAATTCCCCAATAATACTGATCGGCGCTCATATGTCGGTTTGCCCATACCTGATAGACAAATGACTTCGATCCATTCTCATGCAAATAATCCCAATTTCGTTCGGCAGTATATTTCTCTACCTTTCCCGAAAGCGCTTCAATCGCGAGCACTTCGTGTTGCGGAGGATTAGCGCTCGACGTAATCGCCCCAAGCGCATTCACAGAAATTGAATACGCAAGAAACGCAAAGAACAGTCCAAGAAAGAAGAAATTTTTCCGCCACTCCGTGAGCGCAATACCAACACCAATGCCGAGAATCGCATAACTCGGAATGAGATAACGCGATCCAAATGCCCACCCACCCCACGGATCCCCCCACATCGAATACAGCAAGAGATTCACCGCCACCGTCGCCACAAAAACATTTGCCACTCCATATTCCCCTTTCTTTCGAGCCAAAGAAACAAGACCAAAAATACCAAAGAGTATAACCGGCGCATAGAATATCACACCGCGGTCGGGACTCACCAAATGTGAGGAGAAACCCCGCAAGAGATCGCGCGTTTGGAAAAATCCGACAGCCGACTTTGCCTCACCATCATCCACGCTATCAATCGATATATCCGTCAAATCCCGAGACATAGCTTGCCCATCAGAAGAGATCGTCGTCACTGCCGGCAATGTACCCGAGAGCTTTGTCGGTCCCCCATTCACCGTCGCGTTGTACCACAAGAATCCCGCCATCGGCACAGCGAGCACAAGGAGCGTCGGGATAAGGATCGGCCGGACAACAAAGTTTAGCTTCTCACCAGCAGATACGGACACAATACGAGAAAAAGCAAATATTCCAAGCGGCGCGAGCAGAAAAAAATTCGGATTGTCTACACTCACAGAGAGCGCTATGCAAAACCATATACCCGCAAGCGACCACCACCCATTCGACCGAAGAAGCAAGAAAAGCGAAATCAAGAAAAGAAACACGGACACATGATGCTGATAGAGCGTCGTCCCATAAGCAAATGCCGGCGTCCCAAAGAGGAAAGCAATCGCCCCCAAAGACGCCGCCGAGGGGCGCGCACCCAAGCGAATGGCAATCGAACGCACGAGGAGCGCATTCAATAGAGCGAATACCGCAATAACCGAAAACGCGCCCACCTGCGAAGCACCGAGCCACCTCCCTGCAATATACCCAGGGGCCACCAAGAGTGATACTGTCGGCGCAAAGAGCGAAGCATATCGTCCATCGGACGTGAGTCCCAAGTCCGGCGTCACAAAGCGCGCAACTGGAAGAGAAAAGAAAAACGAATGATCCTCCATAACCGAGTAAAGCAATGCAAATCGCCCCCGCTCAGGAGAAAGCTCAAGCGGTCCCTCTTGCTTCCACTGATTAGTATTCAAAACATCCGCCGTCGGATTCCCCGGCAGACCTCGCAAGGAAATTGCGAGTACAAATACAAGAAAGATGCCAAATACCAACACTCCGCCGAAATGACGAGTGAAATAAAATCGGGACACCTTTTCTAACTTCACCCGACTAGACCGAGCGAACACGAGAAATTTTTTCTTCATACCATGTTTCCATTTTTTGAGCGACACTCTCCCAAGAATTATCCCGTCCATGCTTTTCGTTGTATTCTCGTATATTCCGTATCTCATCAGCATTTTTGTTCTGCAAAACGAAAGTTATCTTCTCCCCCAAGGAGACACTGTCTTTCGTCGGCAAAACAAATCCATTAATTCCATTACGAATAAGGAGGGGGAGCGCCGTGTTATCAGCCACAATACACACGAGCCCCTGACTCAGTCCCTCGTGCACCACATTACAGAAGCTCTCCCAAATCGCCATATGCACCATCATCTCAGCATGTTTTATACAATAATATTTGTCGTATCCTCGTATCACTCCAGCAAAAATGACGCGCCCCGAAACACCAAGTTCTGCAGAGAGAGACTCGAGCTTCTTCCGATAGGCAACATCCGCTTCCGGTCCAACAATAACAAACTTCACATCAGAAGGGATGTTTGGCAACGCGCGAATAACCGTCTCATAATTCTTAATCCCGTAAACTCGTCCCACCTGGATAATATACCGCCCCCATGACTGAACGGTTTGCTTCATAGTATCGCTCACCTCCATATCCACATCGCCAAATGCCTCATCCTCAAGACCATTTGAGATAACAGAAATAATCTCACGCCTAATACCACACTTGATCATCTCTTGTCGCTCCCATTCAGATACCGCGCGAACACCGTCAACAGATCTATTAATAAGCCAAGCACCAATAGTATAGTGATATGTCCGCTTCAAGAGCACTTGCCATCTCGGGAATACTGACCATTCCGGATTGAACCCTCCATGCGGCGTAAGCAAAAGCGCATATCGCTTTCTTCCTAACAGCTTTCGAATCAACGTGTACAGCATAATAAAAAAATGCGGCACAACATTGAAATTATGCAAACAAACTGCATCTGTCTGCGCCCATCTAATACGCGGGAAATATCCTGCAAATGTGAAAGGGTACCGTTGAATAGTCATCCCGCGATGAATCTCCCGATTAGGCAGAACATGTTTCTCTGTGAGAGTATCATTTGAAGCGTGCATCGTAACACTCCAATCATTCTTTACAAAAACACTGTACGTTTCTACCGTATTCACCTCTATTCCAGCAGCAACCGGATAGCAATATTTCTCTACAACATCGACATGTTTCGATCGCATAGGATTATTTAACAGCTTTTATTCCAACGATAAGCGGAAAAGTCTCGTCCTGTAATGCAAGCTCCTCAGAATTCATATCCTCAGCTGCCATGCCCATCCAGAATGCCTCAGTAACTATTTTATTTCCAAGAGCAGAAACTTCGATTCTATTTGCATCAAAAAACTTTTCGAAAACATATCGAGCCGACCGTGGCGTAAATCGCCACAGATTAATGGCAAGGTTCCACGCAGGACTCACCGTTGGCATTGTTACAAGCAATGTCCCGCCTGGCTTCAAAATCCTGCGACATTCACTTATAGCAGACTGGTAGTCATCTATGACATTGAAGGTCTGAGTCACAATAAGGCAATCATATTCATTGTCAGCAATATGACCAGAAAGATTCCTAAGATCTCCACAAATATTTGCCTTTGCCGTTGGAAATATATCAATGACATCGCTTGTGGTTACTCGCGATCCACCAAATCTGACAGTATACGAATTATCTACAACCTCGAGACACTTTCCATAAATCGCCTGTTTGTTCTTCTCAAGAAACTGTTCTATAAACAGTCGATCAACGGGCTTCCCGCGATCAAATCCGTACCGCGTGCTGATAGGCTTCCGTGATCGTGCACGCATATACGATGCCCGACTCCTAAATGCCCGCATTATATGAGCTCGAATCACATTCAGCACCTTCATAACACCATCCATCCAATATGGAAATCTCATGAAACTCATATGTTTTGCTTCTTTGATTTAAGAACGACGCTCTCAAAATCTATATCTTCGTATCGGATCATCATACAAACTATTTCAGCAACCTGATACGGCGAAAGAAATTGTTTCGAATTCAAGGAGGCAAACGTATTCACTGTTCCCGGCATCAGACACGACACACGAATACCATACGATTTCAACTCACGATTCAGCGCAAAGGAGAACCCTTCGAGTGCATACTTCGTCATCGCATACACTGTTTTACTTGGACCAACATTCGTGTTGTGACTTATTTTCGATCCAATCGTAATAATAAATCCAGAAGCAGCATTTTTCATAAGAGGTATTACCCCTTTTGAAAAAAGGAATGCTCCGCGTATATTTGTCGCAACCATACGATCAAAATCTTCAGCAGAAATTTCCTCGAGTGGTTTTTCTACCATGTTTATCCCTGCATTGTTAACAAGCACATCTACTTTCCCAAATTTCTTCCGCGCAGATAGTACAATCGACCGCACAGTTTGTTCGTCAGAAACATCACCTTCTGCAAAAACAAATCGCTTTGACTCCACATGAGGGAATGCTTCTTCGAGGGAACGCAATCGACGTGAAACAGCAACTACACTCCCACCCTCAGCATAAATCATCTCCGCAATCGCCTTACCAATCCCGCGTCCCGCACCCGTCACAATGACAACCTGATCGCAAAGATTCCGTCCAGAAGGTATTCTGACCTTTGGGTAGAGAAATTGCCTACTAATAAATTGTTTGAGAAACGTGATCATATGTGCTCTAGAGTCTTATTCTTTTTTTACACTAACACCGATAACAACCGGGAAAAAAGGGTCAACATACTCAAGCTCTTCCTGCCGAAGCTGCACGGCAGGAAAACCCTCCAGAAGCATTCGCCCAGAAAAAACATTCCCAAAACTCGCTATTTGGACATTCGTAGAACCGAAATGTTTCTCAAAAATGTACTGCGCGGAAGCAACTGTAAAGCCCCAGAGATGTTCTTCTTGATGCAGTTTTGGTGCAATCGACGAAAGCGTACAAAGAAGCATCCCTCCCCGAGTCAAAATACGCTTTGCCTCTTCAAGAAGCTGCTCATACTCATACACCCGGTTCAACAACATTTCTAGCACAACACAGTCAACAGACGCATCAGTATACGCTTTCATAGTAGAGCGCGCTTCAATACGAAGCGCCGATTCAGAAAATTCCCCGATATTTTTCTCAAGGAAAATCCTTGAATAATACGAATCTACCGCTTCTTCTTCACCGCGCACGGTTACACTTTGTTTATGCTTCATAATATTTTACGATACGTCATAAAAATCTTCCGATAATCTTCTTTGCTATTTTTCTGAAAAGAATTGCCGCATCAGTATGAATCGCAAAAAATTCGTAGTGCGAATGGGTCCGATCAACGCCAACTCTCGGAACAACAAACGGGTCAGTTTCCGGAGAAAGAAACCCATCATCCATAGAAAGAGCGAGATCATATCCTGCCTCACCAATCAATCGACGCGCTACCTTTGTATACCGCCCTCTTGGATAGGCAAAGTACCGAACAGGAAAACCAAATCTCTCCTCAAGAACCCTTTTTGCCCCAGCCGTTTCCTGCTGTATTTGCGCTTCCGACATTTCCCAGAAATCCCCATGTGTTGCACTATGACAACCAATTTCCCATCCCGACACATAAAGCTCTTGGATTTCCGAGGTCGAAAGAAACTCCCGACTCGTCCCCAATTCTCCGCCATCAACATGTTCCGCATCAGAAAGCACGAAAAGTGTTGGAGAAATACCCTTCTCAAGAAGGAAGTCTTTCACCTCAAGAATATCCCGGTATCCATCGTCAAACGTGATAACAAATGAAGGCTGTTCAATCGAACGAAGACCTCGCAAGAACTTCCACGCCTCAGATAATGTTAGTGGACGATATTGTGTAAGAAGAGATTCAATCTGTTTTCGAAACACATCTAAATCAATACTAAATCGCCAGTTATCGCGTGCGATACTGTGATACGAAAATATAACAACCTTGTGAGCTCGACGAGGAAGAAAAAAATCAACACATCGAAGGCACGCGTATACCAATCGACGCACGAGACAAAGCACATTATTGATACGAGAGGAAATCATACTATAAGAAATATTATCGGACATTCTTCGAACTCGAAGCAACAGTCCATGTCTGACTCACATCTGATTTCGGCGAAAAAAGCGAAATATACGCCATAATACAGACATACCAAGAAACAGCAAGTGGACGCTTTAGAAAAGACAGCGTGAGATGCTTCGCAAGGAGCGTCTTTGGATACCGATATTCCGCAAGAACCGCATCAGCGCCGTATTCATCTCGGAACAGACTCTGCGAAGAAAGAAACCGTCGACTCTGATTCTCATGATCACGCAGTGACTCAGGAACGCGTATAGCAATAGCTGCATCACGAGTCGAGGTATATCGAAATCCAAATTTCTTCACCAAGAGATACGAGTAAGCATCTTCCCCGACACTTTCTCGAAAACGAAATTTCTCAAAAAATCTTCGAGAAAACGCGCGAGCGGCTCCATGACATTGGTAAATATTGTTCCCACTGTTCCATTCGGAGAACATATCGCACTTCAATTTATGTCCAGCCACAATGGCATATCCAAAGGCATTTCTCGGTGGAAGCGCGCGAAGCTCCGGAGAGACAAGATCAGCACCCTCTCGAATACAACGAATCATTGTCTCAAATACCGAATCGTCCAAGAGAACAATATCAGCATCGAGCAAGATAACCGCATCCGAATCTTGAGACATATTGAACACTTCATTCAAACGCTCCGACTTCCCCTTGCGCTGACCATCATCAAACACACATACTCCAGAGGATTCATATCGCTTGGCAATAACTGCCGTCTCATCCAAGCTCCCATCAGAAATCACCACAATTTTATCAAGAACGAACGAGTCGCATCGTTGCTTCAAGACATCTTCAAGCAAGAACGCAATATTTGCTTCTTCGTTATATGCTGCTATCCCAACAGTGACAGAAAATGTCCTCATAGTGGTCGATTTTCATCTCGTACAGAAACCACCTCGAGCAGTTGTGCACTCGATAGATTCCAGTCAAACCTTTCCGCCCATTCCCTTGCAGAAATATTCATATTCAATCGAAGCTCGCGATCCCGAATAAGCAGTAGTATCTTTTCTGCAAAGGCATCAGCATCTCCATAGGGAACAAGGAATCCAGAATGAGGGTTTTTCACCGAATCACGCAAACCAGGAACATTGGAAGCGATAACTGGTGTACCACAGGCATTTGCCTCTATAGCAACAATTCCCCAACCCTCCATCATTGATGGATTTACAAGCATCCATGATTCTTGCAGAAGTTTCTTTTTCTCCTCTTCAGAAACACGCCCGAGAAATTCTACATGATCTGTCCCAAGTCGAAGTGTTTCAAATGCCAATCGTTTAAGATTCATTTCATCATCGCCATCCCCGGCAATAATAAGCTTTGACTCCGGACGCTCAGCAACAACCATCTTGAACGCATGGAGAAGTACACCAACTGATTTATATGCTTTGAGTCGCCCGAGGTAAAGAAGCGTTGGTCGGTCGGATTTCTGTTCTACTGGAACGAAGTCATCAAGATGCACTCCAGGATGAACAACGCTGATTCCCGCCTTACCAATACCAAGAAGCTCCATCTCATGTTGACTCGACTGCGACACAGTGACAAAAGGAGCTTTCGAATATACGAGAGGCATCATCGTCTTCTCTAGAAAGCTCGCGAGAAACGCCAGCGGCTTTGGAAGGAATTGAAAAAACACTTCCTGATGCACATGATGAAGTAGACACACTACTGGCTCCTTTACATAGAGCGGCGTGAAAAACGGAATGCCGTTTTCACAATCGATAATCACATCAAATTTCCCGCGAAACCGCGCAAAATAATAGATAACTGCCCACACATAAACCAGATAGAATCCACCACGTCGCACGATGCGAATACCATGTCGCGTCTCATGACGCGATTGATGCCCGTCATTTCCACAAAACATTGTCACTGAATTTCCATCAGCCACCCAACGCTTCGCAATTTCCTCGACATAGACCTCGGCACCTCCGCCATAAGCATGCTTTGTATCTCGCCAATTGAAAATAAGGACTCGCTTCCCCTGAAGAGGAGCAGTCTCTTCCGGAAAACGACCTCGAAATGCATCAAGAAAATCTCGAACGGCTCGTTCAAAAAATCGAAAAGATGGCTCCGCAATATGAAGGGCGCTCAATAAGATCCACCCGCAAAGACTCGAAAGAAAGACGCTGTCTACAATATGGTCAAGCGATGAATGAAATAGAATAATGCCTATCGCTTCTGCTCCCGACATGAGAAGTGCTGCGAAAACGAAAATGTATTGCTTTCGAGCCAAATGGTAGGTGACAATAATCGTTGAAAGCGTAAAGAAGGCAATGGCAATGGTGTACATAGGAAGGAACTGCAAAACCGCAGAAACTTTCCCACCAAAAAGAAACATCGATAAAGCTCCATCAAAAAACCCAAGCAAAACAACACTTCCAGCAACAACACAAGCAGAAAGTCCGTAGATGATCCAAAATATATTTTTCGTTCCCTTTCCAAGCCCTCTATTTCTCCCTACAAAAGTCACCATGAACATGTTTGGCATGGTGCCCAGGAAGAAAATTACCTTCCCAACCAACGAAAGAAGTGCGTACTCCCCAGCACCACGCTCAGACATGAAGTGCTTTGCCAATAGCACATCCACAGTCGTAAACATCGCCGTTGATACCGTCACAAGAATAGCTGCGGAGAAAAATTCCAATGGAAACGTTCTGGACTGAGGAGCATTCAGAAGAGATTTTCCTGCACCGGGAATAAGAAAAAACGAGGAAAATGCAGCAAGAATTACACTCACAGGAATCGACAGGTAAACATACTCATGCAAACCAGAAAACACGAAGCCTAGAGCAATAATCAGCTTACTTCCTGCTTCAACAAGAGAAAGAATTGCCGCCGCCCGAAATCGAAGCGCCCCCTGAAGATATCCGAAATTTCCAAATGCCAGGAGCCCACCAGCCAGAAGTGGCGCAAACGAAAACAGAAGAAGAACATCGCCTACATGGAAAAATCGCGACAGTGCCGGGACAGCAAAGAGCCAAAGCGCTGTCACAAAAACAGACGCAATGAGCCCAATCCGCATAATAGACGCCCAGAATACAAGCGCTTCCTTCTCACCATTTCTCGCAGAAAGATACGAGACTTCCCGATTGATTGTTGTTGAAAATGGACTAATGAAAACAAGGGCGAGATACCAAAGTGTATTCAGAAGTGCAATCATCCCAAGCGTCTCGAACGACAACATTCTTCCCAAAAAGGCATTAAACGCAAAGTTCAGTACATTGGAAAGAAATGTCGCAATGACGAAAAGTCCTTCCGCAGAAAATGCAAAGTCCAAAATTGGCCGTGTATATTCTCGAGAAGAAAACTTCCGAAGTAAGGCACCAATAGACCGAGATTGTCCGGAAATCCAAGAAAATGTATTGGAAAAATATCTCAAAACTCCACGAGTACCCCTTTGCAAAGAAGTTGCAAAAAAATTCTCCGGCGACACCCGTATCGATGGCCCCAATACTTTCTCAACTTTTTTCTCTGAAGCGCCATCAAGAGTTTTCTTTTTTCGCTTCAACAAATGAAGTCCATGCGTCGTCTTCTCCCAATAGTGCGGTTTCACGAGAAGCTGATATGCCGCCATCACTGCCGCAACTGATACCAGAAGCCAGTAGAATGGAATAAGAAATACCCATTTCATAAGCTCCCACTTCTCCCGCTTGGCACACCCGATCATGTAGTAGTACATCGCGAGGAAGTTTCCGAAGATAAGCGAAACAACGGCCATGTAAAAAACCACCGGCGGATAGAGTGCCTCAATAGCTGGACCGACAACCGGACGAAAAGCAAAATACAAAATCGTCTGAAGCCACAAGAGTGGATTGATAAGCATGAAAGCAATCTTCCCTCCCACGACAAATTGAAAGAGGAGTGCGTGTATGCCGTTGTCACGGAAGAATTTCCCCGGTTGGCGCATATGGACCAGATATGTCTGCATATACCCCTTGATCCATCGCGACCGCTGGCGAATCCAATTCCCCACCTTGCTATTTGCTTCTTCGAGCGTCACCGAGTCTATGATGGCGGTCCGATGTCCGCGCGTAAAAATCCGCGCACCCAAATCGCAATCTTCCGTCACATTGAATGGATCCCACCCCTCGAGCGCGAGAAGATCTTCGCGGCGGAAGTGATTGCTCGTACCGCCTAGAGGAATAGACGTTGCAACGGATTGTAGTCCTGGGAGCGTCACATCAAACCACAGCGAATATTCCGCCGTGAAGAGCCGCGTCAAGATATTTTGATTGGCATTGAAATAGTTGAGCTTTGCCTGCAAACACCACACATCACGCGAGAGCGTCTGGAAACCGAGATACGCTTTCTTGAGTTGGAGCGGATCGGGAATATCCTCTGCATCATAGATCACGACATACTCGCCGCGCGTCATTGAGAGACCGTAATTGCACGCTTTTGGTTTCGTCTTCGGCTCGGAATGCGGCACCACGACTATGCGAACAAATGAGGGGAGATTCATCTCCGTTGCCGCATCTATAGTTTCCTGGTCGTTTTCCTCGAGAAGGAGGAGCGCCTCGAGTTTTTCCTTTGGCCAATCAATCTTCCCAATTGCATCGAGAAATCCCGGGAGAATATGCGCCTCCCGATAGAGCGGACACAGTATGGAATACAAAGGAAGCTGCTCATCACGAAGCGTGGCAAGCTCTTCGTCCGAAAAAGAAACTTCCGGTGGCTTCTTGAGACTGCGCACCACAAAGAAGGCGTTGAAGAGCACGTCGAGGAAATAGATACTCGTCAGTATCGCCGTCACCGCAATGAGCGTTGATATCGGACGAAGCAATACGCCCACTACAAATGCAAGCGCAATGCTAATCACAACTATTTTCTGCCACGATACAAACGTATGGAGTGCGGATGAATGATGCGCGAGCGTCGAGTGCGTGACGAATCGCTTTCGATTGTGAGCAACTCCCGCTCCGAGCATACCTTGAACCTTCCCAGCACCAACCGTTTCCGGATGAATACGAAGTGGCGCTCTCTCGCGAAAGCGCAATTTTACTGCATTCCATCCAATTTCGCGGATTGCCTTCCAGAAAACAATTTTCGATTCCCCCGACGTCCGCTCAGCAAAGGCAATGGTCTGTCCGCCGATTTCATAGCCATAGTTCCGCGCCGTAAGCAGAAATTCCAAGTCGAATGTCCACGGATCGGGAGTAATCTTCACCTCATGGGCAACGCGCGCCCGAAACACCTTCATGCCCGACTGCACATCAACATCGAGACCGTGCAAAAATCGAGAGAAAACGAGTGCAAAACCGCGACTCAAAACTCTCCGGAGAAGACTCGTCTCGCGCTCAATTCGATTGGCAACGACAATATCAAACCCGTGATGCAACTTTGCGCACATATCCGGCAGCGCCTCAGGAGGATACTGCAAATCAGCATCAATCATGGCAATCGTCTCGAAGTGTGCATAATCGAATCCTTCAAGTATCGAGTATGCTTTTCCGCGATTGCCTTTTTTGAGATGAAAAAAAACAGGATACGTCTTTGAAAGTTTTTCAACTTCTGTCCGTGTCCCGTCTGTCGAATGATCATCGATAAAAATCACCTCGTATTCGATATCCGCCGCACGAAAAGATACGTCAACACGGCGGACCAAGTCCGCCACATTGCCCTCCTCGTTCAATGTCGGCACCAAAACCGAGATTCGCTCCCGTAGCATGAACTTCACTCGTGGACAACCGTTTCAACAACAAAGAAATTCCCGAAAGACATCACCATCAGCTTTTGTCTTTTCTGTATTTCCAGATGAAACGCGACGCAGCGTGCCCGAATATATGGATGAAATCTGATGATATACTTTCGGCTCCACAAGTGTCAATATTGACAAAACAACAAAAAACTTCATCTAATCATGCCTGTATCTTCATGCTGCCACTTCCATGCCTCAGGAAAGATACTCTGCGCTATACGAAAGATGCTATATGTGATAAAAAATGCCGAGAACACATCGATAGAATAGTGCAAATGTCCCACGAGCACTCCAATCGCAAAGACAATCGACATCGAGAGAAACACGACGCGCACAAATACGATGTCCCAAAAAAGAAGTGCGATCAGAAAAGGCAACCCCGTATGCCCCGAGAAGAAAAGGTCGTTGCCGGAAAGAAGTCGAGCAAAAAGCACCCCATCATCGAGCACTACCTTGTCCGGCGACGGACCAAGGTGTGTGAGAACAATAAACATCGACCGAATAAGAATAAACAACGCGACGCTTTTCAAAACAAACGGGATGCTCTTTGGCAAAGCAAGACACGTTCCCAAGAGAAATAGCCCCAAGAAAAGCGCACCTACACCAAGAAGACCATCGACATCGAGCACGGGAATATTATCGAGGATAATATCCGTCACCGAATTGCTCGCCCAAATATCCGCA
This sequence comes from Candidatus Moraniibacteriota bacterium, assembly GCA_016699385.1. NCBI lineage: Bacteria > Candidatus Moraniibacteriota > Candidatus Moraniibacteriota bacterium. Next base: position 841,259 of record CP064974.1, read on the forward strand.
TACGCGCTCGCGAAATGATTCGCAACAATACTCGTTGCAAGAAAAAACACCCCCTCGAGGACACTCCTCACAAATGCCGAATTCGTCCACAATTCTCGATGCTTCTGCAAAAAACTTCGCATAGATAGATACTTTATCGGATATCGCGGAAACTTTTTGTAAACGGTTTTTTGAAAAAAAGTATCCAGAGATGGTTCGAAACGTAAAGAAAAGCAGCAGAGAAAACGCCCTCGCGCTTCAGACGGCGACCGGATGTACGCATCGGCAAAGCGAAGGTGAAACGAACGAATCCTTCTTTCTGGATGCGTCGCGCAATGTCCGTATCTTCTCCAAAGAAAGCAATATCAACATCAAATCCACCGATACTCTCGAGTGCAGACCGCTTCAACACAAAATTTCCCCCTTGAATCATAGCTCCCGAACGAAGCACATGTTGATTGAAGAAATGAAAAAGAAAACCGAATAAATAGTAGACCCGAACAAAGAAATTCGTAAATGCCGGAATATCGTAGTAAATATACGGCCCGCTCAAGGCAACTAAATCATTCCGCCTCGAAAACTCCCGAAAAACTCTGTCGATCCAACCTCTTGGTACAAGGGAATCCGCATCGATATTGGCAATGAGATCGCCATGCGAAGCAAGAAATCCTGCCTGACGCGCCCGAGGCAAACCCTTCTGAGGTTCATCCACCACAATGACATGAGGAAATCCGAGCGCAATTTCTCGCGTCCGATCGGTACTCGCATTATTCACAACAATCACTTCGATATCACGACCACTCTCCTCTATTCTCTTTACAATCGACTGGAGCGTCTTCCCAATAAACTTCTCTTCATTGTACGCAGGGATGACGACGCTAAGCGCCGGCTTCCCCGCTTCTGAGGGTTCTCCGAGAACTCGTTGGAATATTTTCTCCCACTCACCCACGACGGCAGACACGGAAAATTCGCGCACAAAACTCATTCCGTTTTCCCCGAGCCGCTTCACCTCTTCCGGATGAGAAAAAAGAAAGAGTATCCTCTCCGCAAGACCAGACACATCGCCCGGTGGAACGACGAACCCCGCATTCTTCGGCACATATTCCGGTAGTCCATAGGCATCAGCAGCAATCACTGGTAGCCCCGAAGCAAAGGCGTGCATCATACTCAAGCACTGCGTCTCTGCCGTGCTCATTACTGCGAAAATATCGGAAGCCCGATAAATCTCAGCGAACTCTTTTTGTTTCAGATAACCGAGAAAATGCACATTTTGTTCCAAGTCAAGTTCCCGTGCCACCTGTCGAAGAGATGCTTCAGCACTGCCATGCCCGGTAATCGCAAACGAAATATCCGGAATGGTTTTCTTTGCAATTGCCATCGCGCGAAGCACAACGTCAATCCCCTTTTCCTGCGCGATTCGCCCGGTATACAGAAGTGTATGCTGAGACAATCCAAATTTCTTTTTCAGTTGATTTTTTTCTTCAAAAGAAGAGCTTGGGGAAAAATCCGACAATTCAAGAGGATTTGAGAGTACGTGTGACTTCGCATGGAAGCCAAATGTCTCCATCTCAGAGAGGAGTGCACGAGACGGCGCACTCACAAAAACGCAGTGACGATAATACCAATTCACATATTTAAGGCTTAGCCTTTTCACCCACCGAAACGAAAGTGGGCTATATTTCAAAAACTCGGTAATCGGCGTGTGATTGGTGCCAATGAGCGGCTTTTTCAAGAGTTTCGAAACAAAAAGCGCCTCCAGCCCCGCACCAAAAACATCTTGTGTATATATGATATCCGGATCAAATTCTTTGACAGAACGATAGCTCAAGAGACATGGAAAAACGACGCGACTTTGTCGTGTTGGTGATTGCGGAAAAGGAAACGAAAACAATCGAACGATTTCAATATTTTTATTGAGTTCCAACTCGTGAAATGGCAATTTCGAAATAGCAAAATCTCGCCGAGAATACCGTGGCACATAAAAACATACTCGATGTCCCTTCGCTGCCAATCCCTTCGCCAGCGTAATGACGGAATCGGATATTCCGCTCATCTCCGGATAGAAGTTATCCAAAAATATCGCTATTTTCATAGGAATCGTATCAAGAAGACGTTGCTTGCTCTGCACGAGAAAACCACCGAGCAAGGGCATATTGAAGTCCTCCATATGCTACCATAACCAGGAAAAAGCGCACGAAAAGGGGAGGGGATACCGGCGGAATATCTATTTCAAAAAAACGCAAGACAAATGGAATTTGGAGCATTACCGGAAGCAGCACGACTTCGAACACGACCAACATTCCAAGATTTCTCACTTCCGAAGACGCGAGTTTCCCTCGAAAGACTCGCGGAACAAACAAAAAGAAAATGAATCCGAGAATAAGCGAAGCGAGCACAATCAAAAAATTCGACGGTGCGGATTTTAGCTGGTCACTGCTCATCGCAAAAATAAATGCGAGTGCGAGAGTCTGCAGAAACGACGAAGAAACAACAAACGGCAGAATTTTCCGAAGAAAGTTCCCTGCATGTGCCGCAACCGCCTTCCCTGCCGGACGAATCGTCCAATAGGAAATGAGAATGCTTGGGAAACCAATGGTGAAATAATTCACCAGCGTCATATTGAGCGGCGTAAGTGGAAAGGCATAGCCCAAGACACTCACCCATATAAAGAAGAAAAATCCCGTAAACGAGAAGCTGAAGAAAATGCTCGCAAAAATCTCGGCATTCTTGATAATACTGTCTGCCAATTCTACACCCCCCGGAAGCGCCGTGAAGCTATTGTTCGTCAGCACAATCGAGGCAACCTGCCGCGTCGCGGGCGCCCCTTCAAACATCGCGATACCGAGGTCTGACTTCTTGAGTGCGAGCGCATCATTGGCACCGTCCCCCACCATCGCCGTGAACCCATCGGTCTTCAACGCTTCGACGATTTTTTCTTTCTGCTCGGGAAAAATCCGCGCAAAAATCGTTGTGCCCTGCACGCGCTCATTAAATTCCTCTTCTGTCCACTGCGCAATATCCGCGCCCGTCACCGCCAGTTCGACATGATCAACACCTGCCGACCGAGCAATCGCGCGCACGGTGTCCACATTGTCGCCCGAGAGTATGCGAATACGAACGCCTCGTTTTTGGAAAAATTCGACAGCATCTCGGATACCCGGACGGAGCTCACTCGAAAGCACAAAGACACCGAGCAATGAGAGTTTCGTCTGTGCGATATCTTTCGGAATGTTGTTACCCTTAGCTGTCGCAAGACAGAGAAGTCGCTTCCCGTCACGTGCCTCGCGCAAGAGCAAATCCTGAAGCCACGACTGTTCCGTGACAGAAAGAAGCTGTGGCATAACCACCTCCGCCGCACCAACAAGGAGTGTCGTCACCTCTCCCGAAACTTCCTTAAATGAGACCGCGCCAAATCGACGCCACGAAGAAAACGGGAGTGCATCGAGCACTCCTCCACTATCCCCGTGAGGTGCGATAAACTTCCGTACAGCGAGAGCCGTTTGCGACGTATCATGCGTCCCATCGAGATACACCATCATGTGTTCAAAAACCCGCGCTTCCGATACGCTCTCCGGCGACAAAAATCGCTCCGTTGTAAGACCGTTCTCACACAGTGTCCCCGTCTTATCCATGCAAAGATTTTTGATTCGTCCAAGCTTCTCGGTCGCATTCACCTCTTGCAAGAGCACATGTCGCTGAAACAAATGTGCCGCTCCATACGCGAAGAGAAGCGTCATGCCAAATGCGAGTCCCTGTGCCACGATAACACTCGCAAGCGCACCCACGTGCTTCACAATGCTCACATTCGACTCGTGTGTCAAAACTCCACGCGCCACCGCAAAGAGAACGACGACGACGAGCACGTACCCGGAATACCGAATAACCGTACTCACCGATTTCTGAATTGGACTCTCGGCAACTGCGGAACGCTGTATCCCCTCGGTCATGCGCGCGATACGGCTCTCAGCAAAGACTGTCTCCGCGCGCATCAAACCAGAGCCGGAAGTGATAATACTCCCCGCAAGCACGCGCTCCCCTGCGCCGCGCGGCAAAGACGCCGACTCGCCCGTAATCAAACCCTCATTCAATTCGAGAGACTCCGATGATACCAGCGTGCCATCGCAGGGCACCTGATCACCTATGCCAAGCTGAAGCGTGTCTCCTTTGCGAATATCTTCCGTCATCACAGATTCCTCCTGTCCGTCTCGTATGCGCTTCACGTGAGGCGCCGTCAAAAGCTGGAGCTTTTCGAGCGCGCTCCATGCACGGATATCCTGTGCAAGACCAAGCGCCATATTCACCACCGTCACGAGCCCCAAGAACACTCCTGCCTGCCGATCACCAAAGACAAAAAGCAACCCTACGACAGTCAAAATGACGCCATTCGTCAGGAGAAACACGTTCCGCGAAACGATATACCACAAATCACGGAGTTTTTTCGCGCGTGGTGACACCATAGATTATTTTTTTGGACAGACTGAATTGAAAAGTCGCCGATCTTCCTCAGTGAGCACCGGCTTCTGTTCACCAACAGACGGATACATAATGGATTCGCTTTCCGTCGCATGTCCGATACCGAGCGCATGTCCCATTTCATGAGCAAGAATAAGCACAAGGTCAGCATGATTATAAAACTGAAATACATCAATACGCGCTCCGGAAGCGTCCTTTGTATAAAGTCCCGTCGTGAATTCTTCTCGCATACCGTAGACTTGATTGTAACTGTCGACGGTCAGATTGAGCGCACTTGCCATACGATTGAGACTCCCCGCAGTCGTATTCACCTGACCGGAGAGTGCATTCAACACGCCGAAGTCTTTCTCAAGCGACGCTTTTTCGTTATTCAAACTATTTCTCTCCTCTCCAATCATGGACGATTCTTTCTTGAGCGATTTCCGTTCATCCTCAAGCTCGTCATATTCATCGGGAGGTGCACCCCCTTGGGCATTCCACTGTGCAACCAATTGCTCATACGACTGAAAACGATCGTTATACTCCGCCACCCGATGTTCGTACTCACGAAGTTCCTGCTCATATCGAGTGACGCGTGTATCATATGCCGATTGTTTCCGATCAAACTCTTTCCGACTCGACTCATAGTCAGCGCGCAACGCTTCATAGGCGGACTTCTGACTTTCAATATCCGATGATGCTTCTTTTAAAGAATCCGTCTGTGCCTGACGATCATCAAAAACAAGGTTAAACGGAATCGCATCCGCATCAGCACGCTCCACAAAAAGGTCACGATCAAGCCCCGTTTCCCACAACGCCTCCGCTTCATGAATCGCCGACAAAAGCTCCGTCTCCGAGAAATGAAAACTCGGATCAAGAGTACCGGCGCGATAGGATAGAGGAAATCGACACGAATCATCCAGTGCCGGAATGACACGTGACAATACTGCACGCGAAGAAGACACTGTCGGCATCTTCCCCGTTTTCATCGCAAAGACAATTGCAAACGAAGACGTCAAAACTACCACCGAAAGAAGTACTGCCCGAATCGCACGAAGAAAAAAAGTCATACAAAACAATAATATGTTGTCCTGTCTGGTAGAAATTCCTAGAAAAGTATCAAAGAGACATGCTTCTCGTACTGTTTTTCGGAAGGAATTATTTTTTTGCGACTTTCGAAAATGAGCGCGAAAAGACAAGAAAAAAATAATTCCTTCCGAAAAACAAACTTTCTTAACAGGCTATTAGATTCATGCTACCATACTGGTACTATGAATCAAACATCCAAAAAACTCCGCATCGGCTGGTTCACATTCACCTGTTGCGAGGACAGCACCGTGATTTTTACCGAGCTCATGAACGACCATTTTGAAGTATGGCGGAAAGTGCTCGATATTCGTCACGCACGCGTCCTCCAAACCAAAAATGTGCTCGACGAACTCGACGTCGCCTTCATCGAAGGATCAATCAATTCCGAAGAGCAAGAAGAAAAACTCAAAGAGATTCGCGCCAAATCTACAAAACTCGTCGCGATTGGCGCCTGCGCCTGTACGGGCATGCCAAGCGCTCAGCGCAATGCCTTCCCACCCGAACTCAAAGACAAAATTAAATTTCTCCTCGACCGATTCAACCAAGGTGAAAAAGTCAAAAAGCTTGACGAAGTCGTCACGGTCGACGAACGAGTCCAAGGATGCCCTATGATCGAAGCCTCCTTCCTCGCCGTCGTCAACAAAATGCTCGTCGAATTCGGAATTATTCCAGCAGAAGCAGAAGCAAAAAATCCCGAATAAGACCGCGCGCGCATCCAGTAAACTTCCTCCAAATTCTTCTTCGTTCCCCATCTCCTATCCTCTCCATCCTATGCATCAAATATCCGAACTCAGTCAATTCAGCATCGAAGAGCTCACCAAAGTCGAAGGTGCGGCTGGCATGAACGTGTTTATCGAAAACGGCACGGTCAAAAAAGTGGAATTCGCCATCAAGGAATTCAAGCGTTTCTATACGCACGCCATGGAAGGAAAGCCTATTGCTGCGATTCCTCAGCTCCTCGCGCGTATCTGTGGCACATGTTCCAATGCGCATTTGGTCGCAAGTATCGAGGCTGTCGAGAAAACTCTCGGCATCGTGCCGAGCGAGCAAACCATGCTCCTGCGCACCCTCACCTATCACGGACTCATCATCCGCGATCACGCACTCCACCTCTACCTCTTCTGTCTCCCTGATTTCTTTGGCAAAGATTCTCTCCTCGGCTTTGACGATGACGATCCCATTCAACACCAACTCCTCCACGATGCCTTTGCGGTCAAAGCGGCCGGCAATCATCTCGCAATTGCTGTCGCTGGTCGAAGTGTCCATGCGCCACTCCCTATGCCAGGTGGCTTCGGAAAAATTCCGGATACAAAAGCGCTCACCGAAGTCATCATAGAACTCGAGAATATCCGTCCAGCAGTACTTCGTCTCATCAAGGTCTTTACCGATGACCCCTCATCACTCATAAGAAAAAGCAATTACGCCGCACTCAGAAATAGCAAATTTTCTTATCTCGAAGGCGACCTCTGGGATATGAAAGGCTTCGTTGTTGATGAAGCAGGCTACCGTGATCATCTCGAACACGTCGTCCTCCCCTATTCCCAAGCCTCAGCCTATACCTTCGATGGTGAAACCTATCGTGTTGGCGCGATTGCCCGACTCAATATCAATAGCTCCGGTCTCCACCCGCGCACCAAACACGATGCAGCGGAAGCGCTCGCTCTTTTCCCGTCCGACAATATCTTCCACAACAATCTCGCCCAAGCAATCGAAATCCTCCACTCCGTCGACGAGTCAATAGACTTTTTGAAACAAAAGACTTTCGTTTCCGAGCCGGCACAGAAAATCATTCCAAAGGCCGGCATCGGTGTCGGATTGGTCGAGGCGCCACGTGGCGCGCTCTATCACAAACTCGAAGTAAACGACAAAGGCATCGTTGAGCGTGGCGAAGTCGTCGTTCCGACGGGTCAGAATCAAATCGCGATCGAGCTCGACCTTATCCAGTTCATCAATGAGCACATGGACATGGAAGAAGCGCAGATGAAGCTCGAATGCGAAAAAATCATCCGCGCTTATGATCCCTGCATGAGCTGCGGCGCCCACTTCCTCGAACTCAAAGTAAGTAAAAATGGCAAACCGCTGAAGAAAATTCTTTCAAAACCCATAAAGAAAACTTCAGCAAAAAAGCACAGCCATCATCACGAGTGATATAGAAAATTCGTCCAAGAAAACCTTACTGGAGCTCATCTCAAAAATAAAATACTCTCCACATATGCCACAACATATGAGAGAGTACTTTTTGTAAGCTCAGAAACTATTCGCCTGAAGCCACCACATTTCATCCCTCAGATATTGCAATCACGCGCTTTCCCGAAAGAAAGGCAATCACACAAATCATAGGGGAAAACACCACCAAGGAAGCTATGAATTTAGATTCATCAGCAGGTTCAGCAAAAAAATAAAGCGCTGTCAAAATTTCGAAAATCACGAACGATAAGAGAGCTTCTCGAACGACTATCCCAGAGAAAAATAGAAATGAATCATTCCGAAGCCAATGCTTCTTCCCCTTCCGACTGACAGTAAGGTGAAAAGAACTAAGAGTCGAAGAGGAGAGGATGCTGAAAATAAGCCAGTCGAAACGAGCATACTTCGTATGATCTCCAGGAAAGATAGAAAACACAAAAATCCCAGAGATGACTACTGTCAAAAAAGCAGCTACAAAGAAAACCCGACTGGAAAAAATACTCCCAGACATATCGACATTAATCATAACAGCCTCCAATTTTTGCTAACAAAGAACTTCCGAAAGCTCCCGAGACACAGCAGTGAGAGCAACACTTTCGGCAATCCCTTCCGGCACGCCGAGAATTTGCGGTTCAAAGGACGGGTCGAGCTTCTTGGCGAGAAGCAAGAGTGTCGAGAGATCGTAGTCATGCGCCGTCATGCCGGCATTGCGGGATCGGGCGATGTCATCAATCGAAAGCCACGCTACTTCGTCGAGTCCTCGAACCGTATCGAGAATAGCCCATTTTCCCCGCTTCGGCAAGTCTATTTCATTGGGGTCTTCGATTACAAAGTGCGCATGTGGAAATCGATCCCGCAATTGTGGCACGAGAATTACCGGAAGGTTATCCAAGAGTAAATCCGGATTGCCAAACACCGATACGGAAAACGCCGCTCTATTTTTTTCGCTCATAGGCATTGGCAAAGGCGATACTTTTCTGTGTATACGCGCGAAGTCGCGTCACTGTTTGTTCCGAAAGCGTCTCACATGGCACACCCCAATGAATGGATATCCATGCGCCGGGCGCAAGAAGATCGATATCGATATCGGCAGAGAGATCTCGCACAAGCCGACGAGAAACCGGCAAACCGAGTGAGAAAACGCCATGATCATCTCGGCTAAGTGGCTCAATAAGCACATCGATAAACGGTCCCGAAACAGTGAGCACTTTCCCCCAACTCACGATACACTCGGCAACCGCTGTCCAATCATCATCGTGAAGCAACTCATGTTGCGTCTCGCGCCACACATTGAGCACATGAAATGAATGGTGCGGGAAGCCGCCTCGAACCACCTTCTGCCCGATAGTATCAAAACGCTCCCGCCCCGTTTTCTTCTTCACATCGAGCGCATCAAGAAGCCCCAGATACTTCTTTGGCGAAAACGTATCAAGCAAACGATTCCCAATCCAGTATGCCTCAACAACTCCATCATCAAACGGGTCTCGAATACCATTCCCTTCCGCAATGTGCAAGAGGTACGGATAGAGATTTTGGAATCGCTCAAGGATAGCCGAAAGCCGTGGATCACTCTCACCCGCATCCAGATATTCTTTCATTGTCTTATTTGCATCGGGTCCGCAGTAATGCAACCGATTCGGCCCAAACGCATACCGACTACATCGAAACACTCCATCCATATCCTCCTACTCTACACGAACCAAAAAAAAGCGCAAAAAAAACACCTAGCCGATAACCGATTAGGTGCTTCACTCAAAGAGAATGAATGAAATTTCAAGACGATGCCACCGCTCTCGTTATAAGAATATGAACATCCTTGCCACACTGATTTATCCTCTCCAAAACAGCCTCCTTGCCTATAAAGTAACTAGCAAATATTTCCCGCTCACACTGTATCACAAGCTCGTTAGCCTGCCCCTCCAATAAAACGAGTTCTCTTCGTGTAAGCCGCGTGTCACAGCCAACGCATCCATAGTGATCACTGTTATCAAAAACATCCCCAAGAGAACTCAGCAATTGATCCGTGAGCCGACGCAATTTCCCAAGCGCCGCTAATGTTGCCACAGCAGGATCCTTATCGAAATTCGACACAACTGGAACCTGACCAAGAGGAAAAATTTGACTAGAAGCTGAATGCATGACATTCTCCTTTTTCTTTGGTTGATTTTAAGAAACAACGAATTTCTGCAAAGTTTAACACAAAAAATAGTTCATGTCAATATTATTTAGGCACTTCTATGAATATCATTGTCTTTCTCCCCATCAAGGCGGCGAATCAAATCACGCATGGTCCAAATACCAGCAAGGAGGAGCATAGCAAAGAGAGTCTTCAAGAGAGAAGCGACGGTCACGAAGAACATCGTTTCCGAGAAGAATTTTCCGAGAGATTCCGAGAGAAGAAGCACAACGAGCGCTCCCAAGAAAAGCTTATACGACACATCCAATTCTTTCTCTACTCTCCAGACAATACCCGCCGTAAAAACAAGTGCAACGAAAAGAAACAATAGTGTTGCCATGTCAGCAACAAGCGTAGTAAGCGACAGAGTCATAGTCGATTCACCTCCTTTCCTCTTCGCGCACCAAAGAAACCTCGTTCAAGAAGCGCCTCTTCACTAACAAAGCGCGATGCGTGAGCATACAGCCAATACTCCCGCACGAAGAGAAGGAGAAGGAGCAAAAGAAGAAGAATTGACCAGAGCGATGCCCAACCAAAAAATCGCACAGCATCATTCCATGTGACGACTATTCCCCCGCCCATATCAAAGAGCGGGAGTTCAACCACTCGAAACGGAGCCTCTGCTTCAACATCGACAGTGCCAACATGAAGTCGCGCCGAAACACGATAGTCCCCCGACATCCACTCACGCGGAATCGCAATCGCCTCACGATAGTCTCCTCCCCGATGCACCACTGTCGAATGCGAACTTTCAAAGACTCCTTCGTCGAGAGCATTGCGCACAACATACGAAACTTCGCCGACACTCCCTTCGAGCGACGGGTCCAATTGATTTATAGTCAATACGGTTTCGAGTGTGCGCCACTGAAATACCCAGCCACCCGTATTTGCTACCGCAAGAGAGATTGATACAGGCATTCCCGGCATTGTCCCCTGCAATCGCTCCGGCAAAGTTCTCTCGGAACTTGACATGGGAGGCGCATGATATGTCGGAAGAGATACCAAAGCAACGGCCGGTTTTTTCTTCTTCTTTTTGTCATGATCATCGTCACCATCCGAACTCGAAGAAGAAGTAATAGTGAGTGTCAATGTATCACTTGCCGTCTGAAGCGAGTACAGGGGATGTGTCACAGTCACCGTCAACACATAGCTTCCAGACGGAAGCGATGAGGTAGGCGTCCACTCCCAATATCCATTGGAATTGGTTAAAAAGGTAGCATACACTGATGATTTCCCGACAAGTGAAACCGAGATACTTGCATTTGGCATATTGCTTGTCCCCGTAAGCGTCGGTGTTCTATCAGAAACAGAGACACTCGAACGAAGAGACACATCCGTGCCGGCAACCGTCACAATAGTAAGTGTTGGAGTAAGAGAAGCGATGCAATCCGAAGGTGTCGAAACCACAACCGGGTCAGACGAAGCAACGCCAGCTCCCATCGGGCCATAGGCAACGACGACATAGGAATAATCTACAGCAGCACTCACATTCGTGTCAGCATATTCCGAATCAGTGAGTCCTGATACAAGAAGCGCGCTGTCACGGTACACATCAAACGACGTTGCGCCACTATCGTCCGCCCAATCAAGACTCACAGAAAGCGTCCCTAATGGACATGCTGTATCAGCAGTCACCACCGGCACAATAGGTGGCGCTGGCACAGTCGCTGAAACCGTCACATCATCCGCAAAAGCGCTCCACGTTGCACGAAAGTCAGCAAAAGAAAACGTCGGCCCCCAGAGAAACCCCAGAAATGCATAGACAAAAAGGATGCCCGTGGTTGCCCATGCATGTATTCGAATCATCAATCGTATTCGCCGCGAGCGAACCGTGCATTGCCTGAGAGAGCTCATGAAATACATTATACCATTTCTCCCAACGCTCCTTCGAAACAACTCTGCCTATTCTCCAAGGAGACTCTTGAGAAGCGTATTCAGCCGCAGAGAAGCTACACCTACCACACGATCAGCCCCACCATAATAGATAAACACTCTTCCATTTTGGAGTGTTGCTCCGCATGGGAAGACCACATTTGGCACAATGCCGATTTTTTCATACTCCATTTCCGGCTCAAAGAGTGGCGTATCACTCCGCGCGAGTACACGCTCCGGATGATCGATATCCAGAAGCGCCGCACCCAAACGATAGACAGATCCCTCACTTGAGACACCGTGATACAGGAGAAGCCATCCGCTATCCGTCCGAATAGGCACTGTGTTCAATCCGATTTTTTGGTCATCCCACATGCCCTGCCGAGGAAGAATAAACGGGCTCTGTGACAGCATCGCTCCATCTGAAAATTCCAAATCATCAAAAAAATTGATATCTATCGACGGCTGTATCCGATGAAGCACTACATATTTCCCATGAATCTTTTCCGGAAAAACACAAGCATCCTTATCATCGATGCCTGGCGGAGATATGAGTTTTGGCAGCGACCAACAACTCCACTGCCGTGCAAGGAAGTCCTTTCGCACGATGGAAGTCAGTGCGACACGAGGAGCATTCACCCCATCTACCGCCGTATAGAGCATATATATTGTGTCATCGATGCGAGTGAGTCGAGGATCTTCACATCCGGAATACCCGCCACCAGCACGCATTTCAAACGACTCTCGAGGCACATACGCCGGCTCCAAACTCCGTTCATCAATCGTCATGCCATCACGACTCGATGCATATCCCAAAACCGACGCGTCCCCATTCGAAAGCGCGCGATACAAAATATGTGTCTTCCCACCATCGCGAATCGCTCCCGGATTGAATACTCCTTTCGCTTCCCAGGCATGTTCCGGAATCGGCAAAAGAACAGGGTTTTTGGGCACACGCTCAAAAGAAACTTTCTTGTCTGGATAGGTAAGCGCTCGAAGTAATTTCTTCACATCACACGTCGCCACGCAACACGTCGAGTCTGCCGCACCGTAGTAAAGAAACAGCTTCCCTCGCCGGATGAGTGCACCAGACGGAAACACAATGTTTGGAACCTTCCCATACAGTTCATATTCTTCCTCAGGAACAAGAAGTGGTGCCGTTGTTCGTGCAAGAATTTTCCGAGGATCATCCCGGTCAAGAAGCACTGCCTCAACACCAAAAATTTTCCGTTCAGTAAAATAATTCCGTATATGTGAATACACTAAGAGCCAGCCATCCGACGTCAAGACGGGTGACGCTCCGATTTCAACATGATCAGTATCCCCTCTCTGGAGACGAATCTCATGTGTCTGAAGGCTTGAATACCATGCATTCCAATGCGCTTCCGACCACATATCTTCCACGCGATCAAACAGGGCGAGTCCGATAGTTGATGGCGGTCGATCGGTATTCGCCGTCAATATCGCTGCAAATTTCCCTTTCACCTTCTCCGGAAACAGCGTCATCGCCTTCGCATTAAAAGGCGTCACAAGATGTTTCTCATCTATTCTTCGCAAATTCTTCGAAAGCGCAACAGCCACCTTGATGCCCTCTGCCGAGAAAGGATAAGTCGACAGCGCCGTGTAGAAAATAAAGTATGTCCCGTCTATTTCCGTGACGCGCGGATCCTCACAACCAAATCGCTCCCACGATTCCTCAGGAACGATAAGCCGTCGGTGCTTTTCGAAATGAATTCCATCAGCACTCGTCGCATGCCCAATTGAAGACACTTCGTATGTTTCGCCCTCATGCAACACGCGTGACGATTGTGCTCGATACACCAGATCCGTCCATTTCTCTCTTCGCACCGGACAGCCGTTAAATGCCGCGGATCGTTCCCAGAAATTTTCACTTTCCCCTACCAAAATCGGATTCTCATTTGATCGTTCCACTCGAATCATATCGTTTCAGTTATGAAAACAATTCCACAAAAACAATCTCCACATTGAACACAGACAAAGAAATATTTGAGGAGGCTATCACGGTTATGAAAACCTAAAAATGAAAGTTTCTTTCGCTTCTTTTTGCTGTTCGAAACAGAGAAACTTACCTGCCAAGCCCCGCAACTCTTTCTTCAGCGCGCCAAATATGGAAATATTCGAAAAAACTACCAATCCTCATTCTATTCATCTCCTAACTTCACATACCTTGTTGGTACCACCTTGTTGGCATGGAGGAGCGATTCGAGCAGGCGAGCAATAGGCACCGTCGCCACGCACGTCACCGTATCTGCGCTTCCATAGTATACAAAAAGTGTCTCATCCTTCACAACTGCACCGCAGCTATAGACTATCTGCGGTTTCGAGCCCTCGTTCTCATACCAAACCTTCGGCTCGAGAATGGGCGCTTTTGATCGAGCAATCACTTTGGTTGGATCTTTCTTGTCAAGAATCATTGCCCCAAGCTTGTACCCGCAATCCCGTGTCGTCGCATGATAGAGCACAAGCCAACCCGCTTTCGTTTTTAGAGGAGATGGCCCAACACCCCGAACCAACAGTTCCCAGCGTCCCTTGAGTGGCACTTTTACATGATCACTTCGAATAAACGTATTCCCGTCAAAATCAAGATTGTCAAAATAATCGACGCGTACCTCGGGACTAATACTATGAAGAATAGCAAATTTCCCATGAATCTTCTCAGGGAAAATCGTCCAGTTCTTGTGTATCTCACCGGGTGGCGAAATCATCACCGGTCGCGACCAGTTCCACTTCCGCGAGAGAAAGTCGTCAACCGAAATTTTTGTAAGCGCCACGCGCGGAAAATTATATCCATCAAATGCCGTGTACGTCATGTAGAGCATATCATCAACACGTGTCACTTTCGGATCTTCACTTCCACCCCACCCACCGCCAGAAGTATATGGGGTCGAGCACTGTTCCTGAATCCTTGTCACGCGCACGTCATCGAGCGTAGGTGAAGAAATATAAATAGGAACATCAAGCCGTTCATGCACCGAGAACCCGTCTCGACTGTTGGCATACCCAACCGTCGACAAACCATTCGTGCCAATAGCGCGATAAAGAATATGCACCATGCCATCATCGGAAAGAAATGCCGCCGGATTGAAGACTTCTCCTGACTCCCAGTTATGTTCCTTTCGAGAGGTAAGAATAGGATTCCCTGGATAGCGTTCGAGTTTTACGCCATCCGGAATCACCGAAACCGTAGCATTTCGAGAAACTTTCCAAAATTGTGCAATTTCTTCAACAAAAAGTTTCCCATCAACGCTCCAATACAACAATACCTTCTTCGCACGCGGGACAGCGCCGATAAATCGAATGTCTTTGCTCTGCCATGAGTCCGGAGACTCCCACATTGCCTCCTCTGATCGCCAAAGTACCGTCTGTGGATTGCTCTTCTCTACCAATGCCGAACCGATAACCCATCGACCATCTCTATTTTCCGAGGCATACATGATAAGAATTCCCTTCCCAGCAGAGATTACAGCAACGACATTCATCGGACCTTCATCGAAATATCCCTCCCGCGGTTTGAGAAGTGTCGTCCGTTTGACATTCCAATGTTTCAAGTCGGTCGAGAGCGCCAATTTGATACTGCGCTCACCAAAAAAAAGCCCGTAATGAGCTTCACTCCCTTCTTGTAAAGCAACAGCAATTCCTGTTTCGCGAAAACCATCCTTCACAGAAAGACTATCCCATTCGACACCGTCACGGGATGTGCCGGACAATATCTGAACACCTCCGCTGCGCGCTCTTTTCTTGTATGAAATAAAAAATGAATCGCCAGAAGCATTTAGTGATGAAATGCGAAAAACATCCGAGATATCCGGATGCAAGCGAAGACTCCCTAAAAGTTTTGTAAAAACAAGCTCCTTTCGCGTCGAGTCGAAAGAAACGCCATTCGAACTACTCAAAACAAAAATAGGACGATTTGCCTTCCCTTCTACATCACGCACGTAGAGATACACTGTTTGTCCAACCGACGAAACCCCAAGAACCAAACGGTCCAAAGAACGTTCCATAGTGATTCGATAGATATATTTTTTTTATTATAGCACCAAACCAAAAAATACTTTTTTCCGGGCTGTCAAGAGAACACGCAATGTACTATTCGTATCGCAATGCCTCAATCGGACTCAGGCGAGCGGCACGCTCCGCCGGGTAGTATCCAAAGACAATACCAACTCCCGCGGAAACACCGAATGCCAGGAGAATTGCCGACAGAGAGATAGTCGTCGAAAGCCCCGCAAAGTGCGAAATGAGCAAAGAAGCCGCCCAACCAAGAATAATACCGATGATTCCCCCAAAGAGAGTAAGTACAATTGATTCCACGAGAAATTGCAGCCGTATGGAGCGCCGCCGTATACCAACTGCCTTGCGCAACCCGATTTCGCGCGTCCGCTCTGTCACAGTTGTAAGCATCATATTCATGATACCGATACCACCAACCAAAAGCGAAATACCCGCAATCGAGGAAAGTAAAATCGTAAATGTTCCCGTAATAGAAGAGGCGGTTGCGATAATATCGTTTTGATTCACCAAACTAAAATCCGCCTGTGCCGGATCGCTAATTGCGTGTCGAGAGAGAAGAAGGTCAGAGATGGATTGTTGCACCGCTACCATGCTCTCCTGGTCTTCCGCGGCAATGCTAATAGTGTTCACATATGCATCCCCCGAGAGAAAGTGCTGAGCACTCGTAATCGGGACGTACACAAAATCATCGGGATTGTTGAAACCAGAGCCACCCTTCAATGTGGTACTGCCAATCACTTCGAAATCAACATTTTTGATACGAACAAACTGACCAATCGGATCCGCGCCCACACCAAAGAGGTCTTCTAGCGCTGTCGGTCCCAAAACAGCAACCTTTGCAGAACTCTTTTCTTCCTGATCAATAAAGAATCGCCCTTGATCAACAGCGACATTGCGCGCCACAAGATAGTCCGCAGTCGTACCAACAACTTCAGTATTTGTATTGTTTCCTTTTGCCGTAAGCTGGTAACGCCGAGACACATCCGGCGCAACCGCACGCACACCGTCCACACCACTCTTGATAGCTATCGCATCATCCAATGTCAGTGTCTGCGCACTCCCACGACCGCCACTCGCAAATCCCGTGCGTTGTGCGCCTGGCATAACGATGATGAGATTCGATCCAATTGATTCGATACTTGATGCGATTGATGCCTGAGCGCCCTGCCCAATCGACACCATAGTAATAACCGAAGCAATACCGATAACAATACCTAAAATAGTGAGCCCCGATCTCACTTTGTTGGTCGACAATGACCAAAATGCTTCAGAAAAAATATCGCGCATCATATTCGTGTGTCTGATTCAATGCGTCCGTCTCGAACAGAAAGAATACGACTTGCAAAATTTGCTACTTCCATTTCATGTGTAATAAGCACGATAGTATGCCCCTCTCGATGCAATCGCTGGAATGCCTCCATGACAATATGTCCCGTTTTCGTATCGAGATTTCCTGTTGGCTCATCCGCAAAAATAATCGACGGGCGATTAATAAGCGCCCGAGCAATAGCAACACGCTGCATCTGTCCACCAGAGAGCTGATTGGAAAGATTGAGAAACTTTCCTTCTTCCATACCAGCGACAAACAGTGCTTCACGCGCACGTTGTGTGCGTTCTTCGAGCGTTGTATCCGTGTAGAGAAGCGGAAGCATAACGTTTCGCAATACGGTCGTGCGAGGAAGGAGATTGAACGATTGAAAGACAAATCCAATCTTCTCTTTACGCAATTCCGAGAGAGCATCGTCACCCAATTTCGAAACATCCCGCCCATCAAAGAAGTACGTGCCCGATGTTGGTACATCGAGTGCGCCAAGAATGTGCATCAGGGTGGACTTTCCTGACCCCGAAGGTCCGATAATCGAGACAAAATCCCCGCGTTCTATCCCAAAAGAGACATTATCAAGCGCCACGGTATCCAAATCACCGCTTCGATACACTTTCCTCAAATTTCGACATTCAATCATCATATCGTTTCGTATCCAAAAACGCAGTCCTTCATCTATCGACCACCCAATCCAGGAATTCTCACACCACTACTACCGCTAGATGTATTCGTCGTTGTTGCATTGGCATTAGTCGTCTTCGTCACAACCCTCTCCCCCACATCGAGTCCCTTCAAAATTTCTGTGCTCGTACTATTTGACAAGCCAACCTCAACCGCCTTTCTCTCTGGAACATTGTCAGACAAAATCTGGACATATGTTCCAGAAGCATCCGTCTTCACGGCGCTATTTGGCACCACAGATGTATCTGACTTCACATCGTAGATAATCGAAGCAGACACACTCATGCCAGGCTTCACTCGTTCATCTGACGCATCAAACCCGAGAGTCACCGTATACGTGACAATGCCAGAGGCAATCGTGCCAAGCGAATCCATCTTCTCAACCGTACCCGAAAGCGCCAATCCATCAAGTGCACTAAATGTCATCATCGCTTTCTGTCCGAGAGCGACTTTTGAAATATCAACTTCATTCACACTTATCGATGCCTTCACAGTCGAAAGATCACCCACAATGATTGGCGTCACCTTGGACGAACTCGATGAATTACTTCCGAGATCATCGCCATTTTTAATATTGATTTCGTTCACCGTTCCGTCTATCGGAGACACAACACGTCGCTTCGATGCATCATCGCGCGTCTTCTGATAACTCAATTTTGCCGCAACAAGATTTTGTTCAGCAATAACTATACCCGCTCTCGCCGATTCAATTTTTTGTGTCAAGATATTTTTGTTGAGAGCTGTACCCGTTCTTGTCTTGTAGGCATCGCGTGCCTGATCTTTGGAAATATTCGCGGCAAAGACGGCATTTTCTGCTTGTTTCAACGAAGCTGACGCATTAGCAAGACTCACATCAAGCTGATCATTCTCAATCGAAAAGAGAACTTGCCCCTTCTTGACCGCGTCACCAACACTCACCGAAAGACCCGTCACCGTTCCGGAGATTGTTGGATCAATAGTTGCCTGCTGATCGACCGTCACATTGCCGCTCCCGGAAACCGATGCAGAAATCGTTCCTTTCTCAACCGCCGCCGTAGTATATTGTGTCGCCCCCGCACTATTTGATGAACTATTCTTGTTCCACCAAAAGTATCCGCCGCCAATGACAACTATTGCACCGATGATAACTCCCTTTTTCATTCGACTCATACAACGTAAGAATATCAATTAGTAGCGGGACGATCTGGAGCAGCGCCTTGAGGAAGGATGTCGATATTTTCCGCGGCAACCGTTCCATCAGGACTACTCTTCCCATTCACGCGGACACGCTCCCCGACTGAGAGGTCGGTCGATGCCGTTGGAGCTGATTTCGAAATTAAAGTAGTGTCTGAAAAATATACAATCCTCGATCCACCATCGGGAGTTCGTATGGTAATACTTTTATCATCATGGGAAAGGATTTCTCCGGTCGCAAAGTCGCCTCCTGGAGCACCCACACCGCGCGTGCCACCTGTCCGCGCGCCCGTACCGCCAAATCCAGATACCCGATCACCAGCGCCATTACGCATTGAAGTGCTCTGCCCCGATAAAGATGCCGCAACCGATTGTTTCTCATACGCCACCCCACCAAAAAACCCCGCGCCAAGAGCGATTACTGCAGCAACCCCAAGAAGAATAGGTTTCTTTTCCATAAAAAATAAATTTAATGCTGGCAAATACAACAAAGCCTCCATACCCAATACAATACGCATCGTGTCAAAAAAGTTTGCAACACCAGAACGAGAGAGGTGTAGAACATTCTTTTATTTAAAAAACAACAAAAAGGGATAGCCCACTCAAAAAGGAGCTATCCCGGAAATACTCACGCCCTATTTTGTCGAGAATATTCCAAAAAAAATAAGAGAATCACAGTGATTCCAAATCAATCATTTCATCGATACGAATCTGTGCAACGAAATTGTAGTCGTGACTCACAAGAATCATCGCGCCAGCGTATCGATCGAGCGCTTCCGCAATAACTGGCAAATGACGGAAGTTTATGTGATTGGTCGGCTCGTCAAGGATAAGAAGATCAGGCTCTTCGAGGAAAAGTTTTGCGAACATAAGAAGTCCCTTCTGCCCCTCGGAGAGACTCTCGATTTTGTTCTGAATGAGAGCTGCCGGCACGAGAAACTTCGTCGCTGTCCGATAAACATCCTCCATGCCACCACCCTTCATAGACGCGCGGAGCGATTCTGCAACCGTCTGACCGAAATCAAGCGTCGAAAAATCCTGCCGATAATAGCCGACTTTCGCGCTAGGCGTAATCATTGCAATACGCTCATCACCAGAGGCAAGCGCTTCGAGAAACGTGCTCTTGCCGATACCATTGGGACCCGAGACGAGAAGGTGCGTCTTGCGCTTGAGTGTCACATTAACCGGGCGAAGTGTCGACTCGCCATCGCGGACAACCGACGCTGATTTGATTTCAACAATCGGACCGGTCATATCCGAAGATGGAATATCAAATGTCGGAAGCGTTTTATCTTCGCGACGAATATCGGCTTTATTTTCTTCCAAATCATCGGCAAGTGTCCGCATACGCTTCGCAACACTGCGAAGCTTCCCACCTTTGTGTGCGAATACATTCGCCTGCGCGCGCTTTTCACTAATTGTATGTTCGCGACGCGCGTTTTCGCGCTCAGCTTTCTCGATGCGACGAGCAATCTCTTCAACCACATCGTAGTAGTCGCCCGCATATTGCTCTACTTTTTGCGTAAAGATATCGAGGTAGAGCACGCCATTCGTAAACGCATTCAAGAAGTCTGCATCATGCGAGATGACAAGGCAGGTCTTCTGATACTCGACGAGAAATTTTGTGAGATGCTCGATACCGGAAGGATCAAGATTGTTGGTCGGTTCATCGAGCAGGAGAATATCGGGATTCTGAATAAGCGCCGACGCAAGCAAAAGCCGAGCCTGTTGCCCACCGGAAAATTCCCGGATCTTCTTGGTAAGCGGTGGGGTCGAGAGATGCACCACCTCGAGCACCTTCTGAACCAAAGCTGGCAGATTCCATTTCTTTTCACTGAAACACTTCGCGAAAAATTCCTCTACGGTAAGCTCGAGCTCCTCACGCGACACCACCTGCCGCGCAATTGCCACACTCGCTCCAGGTTCAATCGAAATCCGCCCGCCAGTCGGCACGAGTTCACCCATAATAAGTTTGAAGAGCGAGCTTTTCCCAGCGCCGTTTTGCCCCATGAGCGCTGCTTTGAATCCCGCTCGCACCGAAAAGCTCACCTCATCAAGTACGGGCTTCTTGTGACTATACTCAAATGAAACACTCTCAAACCGAAGAACAATATTGTCCGCCATACGAAAAAAGTTGAACGAAAGAAAAACGCTCGAGAGCGTTCTTCAGGATGACAGAAAAAGAGAAAAAAGGCAACTCTACTTCTCTCCCCCAACCCGCACCAACTCTCCAACCAATCGGCGTTCTTCTGCTGTGTCTCCCCGTTCGTGCGCGGCGCGCATGGCGCGTTCGAGAGATTCCATTTCTTCCTTGCGGAGCGTTTCAATGAGGTGTTTCCAGGTGGTATCAAAGAACACGCGCGCTTTTTCGATATCTGCTTCCTCAGCCTGTTCGGGGAGTCGGAGCATTTTCTCACCAAGGAAAGCGAGTTCCGCCGCTTCTTTTTTGAATTCTTCGGGAATCTTCGCAAATGAAAACTCCCCCGCCGTTTCGCCAGCGAGAAACGCGAGAAGCGGCATCTTCGCAACAAACGAAAATACCCGTTCCGCCACCCCTTCGAGCGGGAGCGGTAGGAGTTTCGGACATGCCAAGAGAAGCGCTGCAATATCTCGCCCCAACCTTTCCGAATGTGTTTCAAAAGAAGCGCTTGCCACAGAAGATTCGGGATTTCCAGCGTCTCGCGAAACCAAAGGTGCAACAGAAGGCTTCAGCGTCTTGAGAAATGCAAGGAGCGTTTTCTCGGCGACACCGATTCGATTGGCAAGTATATGCACCCAGTGCATCTCTTCTATACGCTGCGGAATAAGCTGGACAAGTGCGAGGAAATCTTCAGCAATACGCCGCTTCCCCTCCGCGGATTTCACATCATGAGTCGAGAGGAGTGTCTCGAGAAAATATTCCGGCGCCGGCTTCGGTTTCGACACCGCCTCAAGCAAAGCATCAACATTCTCCTTTGCCATTTCCGCCGCATCCTTCCCTGAAGAAATCGAAACAATCGCGACCGAGAACCCCAGCGCAAGCGCCATCTCAGCACTCTTCCGTGCCGCCTTCTGCCCTGCCGAGTCCATATCAAAGAAGAGTCGAAGTGTATCAGTGTAGCGCTTGATTATCCGGAGTTGCTCTTCTGTAAGCGCTGTCCCAGATACCGCCATGGTATTGGTACACCCTGCCTGATGCATCGCGATCACATCCATATTCCCCTCCACAAGAAGTGCGGAGTTTTTTTCTCGAAGAGACTGCTTCGCCTGAAATATTCCGTAGAGCGCTCGCGATTTGTGATACACCATCGTCTCTGGCGTATTGATATACTTCGCTTGTGATTCATCTCCACCAGGCGCGACCCGTGCTGAGAATCCAACGACACGACCAAGTGTGTCGAGAATCGGAAACGTAATCCGATCACGAAACCGATCATAGTACCCTCTTTCCGTCATTCCCGCAGAAGTGGGAATCCGGTCACCAGCAAACTCCAAAACATCGTCACTGCGAACAAAATCCGTAGAAACTCCCTGCGCACCTAAAGACTCCTGATTTTTATTTTCAACGTGTGATTGCTTCCGAATAACCATTCCCGCTGCTTCCATTTCGGAAGCCGAATAGCCTTTGCTTATGAGGAAATCTGACAGCGTCCGCCATCCGGGAAGGGCAAATCCCAACCGAAATGCTCGTATGGATTCATCAGACAGTCCTCGATCGCGCAGGTATGGAAGCGCCGCCTTTTTCCCTGCGCCATCCCACAATTGCTTTTCAAAAAACTTCGATGAAAGATCGAGTATCTTCAATATGGCTTCCTTGGCGACACCCTCATTATGTCTCTCATCACTTGCCCCCATCTCCCCATGAGAGACTCTCTTATCCGATTGTTGATAATCAAATCTTCTCCCACGCCGTTCCAAAACAACGCCTGCTCGCTCTGCAAGAAGCGAGAGCGCCTCGGGAAACGACAGCCCATCCATTTCCATGACGAAAGAGAAGATATCGCCACCCTTGCTGCATCCAAAGCAATGCCAACTCGCCCGCTCCTCGTTCACCACGAAGGAAGGACTTTTCTCATTGTGGAAAGGACAAAGCCCCTTCCAGCTCACGCCGGCTTTCGTGAGCGGCACATACCCCCCGATTACCTCCCGCACAGAGAGCCTCGCTTTAATATCTTCGACTTCGGTATTCATATACTTCCAGCCTATCGCCTTTCATACCAACAAAGCAAGTGCGCCCAAGAAACCAAAAAAATTCCGGCACAAACCGGAACTCCATCACCAGCAGAATCTTCTCCGAACATTTGGAACTACACTCAACCACACTACGCCCCCAACACTACCACGATCGGCGCTGTTTTTGCTTCGGGAATTTTTGCGTCTTCGACAGGTTTCGAGACAACGCCTTTGTATTCTTTGAGAAGAAGTAGCTGAAGCGCTTTTGATTCATCCTCCATTTCGGAAGAATAATAAATAACGATGCCAATATTCGATCCATTTGCATTTCCCGCCTCCGCCTTCGTGTACCCATTTGCTTTGAGATACGTCGTCATCTTGCCCGCACTCCCGCCCGCCGCACCTCCATTGAGCACCTTCATTGTAATACTCTCTGGCGCATCCGGTCTTGCAAGTGTCACGTCCTCACTTGTCACATCACTAGGCGATGCACTACCAAGCGCATCACTCGAAGCCATTGCATCAGTCTCTCCTCCTGGAATATTTACTGATGAAAAATCAGCAATCGACGGGCGTGTATCCGCCGCTTCATTCACTTGTTCGCGATATCGAACCCCGAAAGCGACACCGCCTCCGACAACCGCAAACACCAACAATGCCATGAAAATTTCCTTCATGCTGTCATTGTATCACACTTTCATGAGCGAGTGACGGGAATCGGACCCGTGCCCCAACCTTGGGAAGGTTATGTACTGCCACTATACTACACTCGCTTCTTTCTCATGGTCACTCCCAACACTGTATCATCACTTATCAGCCCTTTCAAGAGGAATGGGTTTTCCTCCACACTCTCTTCATGATAATATGCAGAGGCATCACCCTAAAAAATTCCTATGAATCTTTCTTCAATTCCCCTGCCCTCGTGGCTTAACAAAAAGCGAATTATTGGAATACTCGTCGCAATCGCGCTCCTCGGAGGGGGATTTTTTGTTTTCCTCTACAGCTCGTCACACAAAACTGAAATCGCACTCCATACTCTCGATGTCTTTGAAAAAGTATCCAAGCTCCTTCCGCTCGAAGCCGACACAAAAAAGGAAGTGTCTGTCGCTAACCAGCTGGTCCAAACCCTCACCGCGCACGACAACCAGACGCGCAGCTTCTTCATACTCCTCCAAAATAACTTTGAGCTTCGCCCTGGCGGCGGATTCCTCGGACAATATGCCATTGTCAAAATTAAAAACGGCGAACTCGTCTCTACCTTTGTCGAAGACGCCAACCTCCTCGATCAGCGCATAAAAAATGCCGGCATCGCCGTGACGCCCCCTTGGCCGCTCACGCGTTATATGCAGATTCGCAAGTGGATGCTTCGCGATTCGAACTTTTCCCCAGACTTCCCTACCAACGCACAGAAGGCAGAATACTTCTACCGTCTGGGTGGCGGTCGAGAAAAGTTTGATGCCGTTATCGCCGTCGATGCTGTCGTCTTTGATCATGTTCTGAACTTGACCGGACCCATATCGATTCCCGGCTATCCCGGAACCTATTCGTCAAATGGTGGCGCGCTTCAGCTCGAAGAAGCCGTTGAGAAAAATTATCTCGGCGACAATGTCTCCGCAACCGCCAAAGAAGGCCGCAAAACTATCATGAAGAAAATCGCCACAGAAATCATGAGTCGCCTCGCTACCGTCGATAATATTCCCAAAATCGCGACACTCGCCCAAGAAGAACTTCGCAATAAAGACATCATGATTTTCTTCCACGACACGACACTTCAATCACTTGTCGAGAGCGTCCACTGGGATGGATCCGTCACTAAAGACTGGGGCAGTGATTCACTCATGGTGGTCGATGCCAATATGGGCGCTCTCAAGAGCGATGCCTACATGAAACGATCCCTCGAATACTCCGTTGACTTCACTGTGGGTGAACGTCCCAAAGCAACCCTCCTCTACACCTACACACACACGGCAACACACGGCGACTGGCGCACCAGCGACTACCACACCTATACGCGTGTCTATGCTCCACTCGGCTCGACCTATATCGAAAACAGCCGACAGAAAACCGGTGGCGTCGGCGCCCAAGACGATACAACATTCAAAAAAACCGTCTTCGGATACAAAGTAGACGCGCTCATCGGGCAAACACTCCCCACTGGCATCTCCTACGAACTCCCCGCAACCATACAAGAAGATAACTACCGCCTCCTCATCCAGAAACAGTCAGGTATCGGTACCATCCCCGTCACCGTCAATCTCAAAACATCCAAAGGCGAATTCGTCGCTCACTACGACCTCAAGAAAGATCTCGTTCTCGAAATACAAGAAATCGAGGAAAAGAAACAATAATACCATTGGAAATACATTCTACCTAAAAATACAAGCAAAAAAGCACCTGAAAAATTCAGGGCTTTTTTTTCACTCAAATATATGCGAGAATGAAGGGTATAACCCCGCATTGACAGATATTTATGAATATACCACCACTCGAAACTATCCGCCACTCGCTCGCCCATCTCCTTGCAATGGGTATCCTTGAGCTCGACACAGAGGCAAAGCTTGGAACCGGTCCCGCAACTGAGACCGGCTTCTTCTATGATTTTGAGTTCTCCGAAGGGAAAATATTTTCCGAAAACGACTTCAAATCACTCGAGAAAGTCATGCGAAAGCTTATCAACAAAAAACTCGATTTCGCCCGCGAAGAAATTTCCACCGAAAAAGCACGACAACTTTTCAAAGGCCAGTCGTACAAACTCGAACTTATCGAAGAAATAGCACAAAGGGGTGAAATTATTTCCGTGTACAAGACAGCCGACTTTACCGATCTCTGCGAAGGTCCGCACGTCACAAACACCGGTGAAATAAAAGCCGATGCCTTCAAACTCATACGCATTGCCGGCGCCTATTGGAAAAGCGACGAGTCGCGCCCGCAACTCACACGCATCACCGGCATTGCCTTCGAAAACAAAGAAGCGCTCGAAAAATACGAATGGCAACAAGAAGAAGCCAAGAAACGCGACCATCGCAAGCTTGGCAAAGAACTCAAACTCTTCACTCTCTCCGACCAAGTTGGACCAGGTCTCCCGCTCCTTCAGCCAAATGGCATGGTAATACGCCAAGAAATCGAAAATTACCTCTGGAATCTTCACAAAACCAAAGGCTATTCTCGCGTATGGACACCGCACATTGCCAAAGAAACCCTCTACAAAACATCCGGGCACGCAGAAAAATTTGGCGATGATCTTTTCCGTGTTCAAGGAAAAGAAGAAAAATTCTTCCTCAAGCCAATGAACTGCCCCCATCACATGCAGATTTTTGCGGACAATGACTGGAGCTATCGCGACATGCCCGTTCGCTATTTCGAACCAGCCACCGTCTATCGTGACGAGAAATCCGGTCAACTTGCCGGACTCACCCGTGTTCGATCCATCACACAAGATGACGGACACCTCTTTTGTCGAACTTCACAAATAGGCGAAGAAGTTTCCGTCATCGTTTCCGTCATCAAGAAATTCTACACGACCTTCAACATGATAGATGGCTACTGGGTACGACTCTCCGTCCGAGGAATCGATGGAAAATACCTCGGCTCCGATGAGGTTTGGACTGCCGCCGAAAGCGCGCTCGAAACATCTGCCAAAGAAAATGACCTTCCCTACGTACGCGTCGAGGGAGAGGCAGCATTCTACGGACCCAAGCTCGATTTCATGTTCAAAGATGCGCTCGACCGCGAATGGCAACTCGCCACCATCCAGTGCGACTTCAATCTCCCTGAGCGATTTGACCTCGCATTTATAAATGAAAAAGGTGAAAAGGAACGTCCTGTCGTTATCCACCGTGCAATTTCTGGATCACTCGAACGTTTCATGGGCATCATGATCGAACACTATTCCGGTGCCTTCCCACTCTGGATCGCTCCGGTACAAGTTGCCATACTCCCTATCGGAGAGGCACACGAAGCGTATGCGAGAGAGCTCGCCAATACACTGCTCCATGAAGATTTCCGCGTCGAGATACTTTCCAATGAAAGCCTTGGCAAGCGCATCCGAGAAACCAAAGTCAAAAAGACGCCCTATGTACTCGTCGTCGGCGACCAGGAAGTCGAAACCAAAACTGCCACTATCGAATCCCGCGACACTGGCAAACTCGGTGCGCTTCCGATGAAGGAAATTCTCAACCGTCTCACAGCGGAACGAGAGCAGATGAAATAGAAACACTCCGATGAAAATGCTACTGACAAACAAGAACAATGTTGTACAATAAAAAACACAAGGAATGGTCGACCTTGTAAAAGAAATAAACCGGCTACAAAA
Organism: Candidatus Moraniibacteriota bacterium; assembly: GCA_016699385.1. Classification (NCBI taxonomy): domain Bacteria; phylum Candidatus Moraniibacteriota; species Candidatus Moraniibacteriota bacterium. The sequence goes on from CP064974.1 coordinate 868,685, forward strand.
TAATAATTCTATGGGATACGAGAAATACGAATCATCAGTCCTGCAAAGAGGGGACGATGGGACAACTCCTGAAGTAGAAAATTTAAGAAGACAGGAGCAAAAAAAACAAATTGAAGAACTAAAAAAACGCCTTGCAGAAATAAGAGGCTCCGCATCAGATGCTGATGACACCGATGAAATAGCAAGAATCCTTGAAGAAGAAGCCCGAAATTTGCGAGAAAAAGCGAAAGAAGCATAGTGTCATTCAAAAGATTCTATACGAAAAAACACCAGTAAACTTGGTGTTTTTTTGTTTCAGAAATATCCCCGTTCTACACTTTCACTGGCACCATTTCTCGTCTCGATTTCAAGAAAAAATAGCTAACAACAACAAAGGTGATAACCGGCGCAACATAGGGTGGTACATGCGCGCCAAAGGCTTCGAGGAGCATAATCGTGCCAAGTGAGAGCACGGAATACATCGCACCATTCTTGAGATAGGCGTAGCGTTTGATGCGTTCTATATTGCCCATTGTAAACTGTCGGACAGCCAGCGCGCCCAAGCTATTCCCAATGAGAATGAGTGGAACAGAAAAAGTAAAAGCAAAAGCTCCCAAGACGCCGTCGATCGAGAATGTCATATCGATTGCCTCGAGATAGAGGAGCTTGCTAATGTCCGAGAGTCCTCCCTTTGAGCTCAACATCCGTTGTTCGCTTTGCTCCGCCTGTTGCTTAAATCCATGCGTAATAAAGAATACGGTTGAACCAACGACAGCACCGAAAGCAACGATCGGATCTTGCCGAAGTGCAAACCACACAATAGTCGCGAGCAGTATCGATACGGTTGCATAGAACCACACTCCCTGCGAATAGAAAAATTTCTCTCCAATAAGCCCAAACTGTTTCTCCTCCATAAAGAGCCAATGGAAGAAAAGGAAGACCAAGAAAACACCGCCACCCATGAGGAGTATCGGTGCCGCAGACTCGATAGCTGTCTGAACAACTTCATCACCGGAGAATGTTGAAAGAAAAGCGTCTACCGGTCCAAGCCCTGGTGCAGCTGCCCAAATAATCGCCCAAGGCAAAAGCCCGCGAACAACAAACACGGCAAAAAACAATCCCCATGTCAAAAACCAGCGCTTCGACTTCTCTCCCATCGTTCCCAAAACCTGGGCATTGATAATGGCATTGTCGATACTCGACACCACCTCAAACAAAAAGAGTCCGAGTACAATGAGAATAAGTGAGGTAATATCCATACGCGCAGTATATCAGAATCAAATGAAAAGCTCTAAAAGCCTACTAAGAAAGTCTGTTTTTCTGAAAAACAGTGCGAGAAGTACGCCTTTTTGGTACATTTTTAACAGGCTCTAAGAAAAACTCGTCTTACTTTTTCTTTTTCTTTGTCGTCTTTTTTGTGTCATGTTTTTTTGCGTCAACACCCTGATCGTTTGCGAGACTCTTTCCAAAACGCCCAGCAAGCGCATGAATATCCGTCGGAACGGAATCATACGATGCAAATGACGCTTTCGGGAAGCGATCAATCACTCTATCGAGGAAATCCCGCCAAAGTGGTGCCGCAGCAAAAACACCATCAGCGCCATATCGCAGGGGTGTATTGTCATTATTCCCTGCCCACACAGCAACCGAGAGCGAGGGCGTATAGCCAACGGTCCAGGCATCGTGAAAATCCTGTGTCGTCCCCGTCTTCGCTGCAACCATACCCTTTGGGAAAGCAAGGGGGCTGTGCGAGCCAAAAATAGGCGCGCGAAGCGTATTATCAGAGAGAATCGTGTTGATGCGCCTGGCGATCTCCGGATTCAAAGCGCGTGACTCTTTCACTGGAAATTCATCATGAATTGATCCGTCCAGACTGTCTACAGAAAGTATGAGCCGATATTCACGATGCATTCCCTCCGAAGCAAACGTTGCGAATGCACTCGCCATATCTATGGGCAATACTTCTGCTCCACCCAAAACCAATGCCAATCCATATGGACGTCCATCGTCAAGTGTTGAGATACCCAGCCGTCGAGCGAGTCCAATCACATCCGAGACCCCAGCAACGGCGAGCGTCTGAACAGCTGGAATATTGAGCGACTGCGGAAGCGATTCTTTCATTGGTAGCGCACCGCGATATTTCCCATCATAATCCTTCGGCACATAATCTCGCCCGGACCCATCCGGTCCAAAATTTGTCGGCACATCATACACAAGTGTCTCCGGTTGATATCCTTCTTCAAATGCACGCGCATACGCAAACGGCTTGAACGCTGACCCCGGCTGGCGCGGTCGCATCGTCACATTGACCGCACCATCAATGTCGGTATCGAAATAATTGCGACTCCCCACCATCGAAACGACATCTCCAGTCGGCACATCAATCGCAACAAGTGCCGCATTCTCAGCATTATAAACAGCGTTACGCCGGACACCAGTAGTGATCGCCTGTTCCGCTTCATCCTGCATACTAAGATCCAGCGTCGTCCGAATCCGAAGCCCTCTTGTCTCGAGAAACTCTCGCCCGTACTGCTTCTCGAGCGCATCAATAACAGCAAACACGAAGTGGGGCGCGCGAATCGGCGCATCAATCGGACGAAGTTTGGCAAACGTATTCGTATCGCGCGCTCGCTGAGCATCATAGGCACTCACAAATCCATCCGATTCCATATACCTGAGTATCGATTCTTGTCGGCTACGAAGTTCATCGCGATGCAATCCATATGGCGAGTAATGCGTTGTCGCCCGAGGGAGCGCTGCGAGAAATGTCGCCTCGTCGAGCGTCAAGTCCTTCGCCGGTTTTCCAAAGAACGATTCCGCTGCCCGCTCTATACCATAGGCATTCGAACCATAAGGAACGGTATTGAGATAGAGATCAAGTATCTGATCTTTGGTAAATGTCCGTTCTATTTTGAAAGCAAGTACCGCTTCTCGGATTTTTCGTATCACTGTTTTCTCGCGCGAAAGAAAAACAATTCGTGCAAGCTGTTGCGTAATCGTTGAGGCGCCCTGCTCGATATGTCCCGATTTGATATTGGCACGAAGGGCGCGAAGAATAGAAAACGGATCGACGCCGAAATTCCAGTAGAACGATCTGTCCTCAGCGGCAACTGTCGCAAAACGAACGATATCAGGAATAGCTTCGTGTCCTACAACAGTCCGATTTTCCTCACCGTGCAATTCATAGAGCGGCACCGTTCCCGTCCTATCGAGAATAACCGACGTCTCCGCAAGGGGGCGATCGAGCAATTGCGACACATCTGTCGAATCGGAAAAGTAAATAGCAGAAAGTCCCAGTATTCCTCCGACGCCCACGAGAAACACAAGATAGAGAATTTCTCGAAGAAGCGAAAAAAAAGCGGAGACAGTCTTCCGCAGCCATTCTTTCATACACGATCATTTCAGGAAAAAACACCTTCGATGCGAATACTTCAGTATACGGATTTCCGAAACTTGTGTGAATATTGACACAGAAGTTTTTTTAAGGTATACTGGACTTGTTGGAAGGTAGAAACGGGTGAGGTCGAAAGACCACGCCCGTTTTTTTGTCTTCCTTCTTAATTCGTTAAGCGTATGTCGTATGGATGAAGAAATGCAGGAAGGTGAATCGGGAACCGCATGCACCCATGAAGGTGGTTGCAATTGTGAAGACCCGACAGATGAGACATCTGCACCACAGGGACAAGAAGGGAAAGAAGAAATTGCTCTCGCATTTCTCCTCGCCCTTATGCCACTGGTCGTCCTCACCTTCTTCGGACAAGTCGGCCTCATATAAAATATAGCCGACCGTCTCCGAACTTTCCCCTTGCAAAAAATCTCCCCGAAAGAGGAGATTTTTTGTAGTGAAATATACACGTCCAAAAAATATGGTCTACGGTGTCGATTGAGAAGACAGCGATGCATCAAACGAAGCCGCGACTGGCGGTGTCACTACGATTGTCTTATTTTTCGATTTCTCGCCAAACCATGCCTGTCCCTCGCGGAGCATACGCCACTGGAAATCATAGGTTCCCGGCTTCTCTGGTGCCGTCACTGTGAAACCAAACGTAATCTTCTTCTTCGGTTCCACGGTCTTCCCCGGAAAAATGAAGACTCTCCCACCCCACGTCGCATTGTCCTGCGGATTTTGCGACCCGAGCCGGTATCCGGATTCATCCGACCACGTCGTTGTTCCAGCATTTTTCAGAGATACTGACACTGTGTATTTTTGCCCAGCAACCATGGTATCTGGAACATCTTGATCATCAAACTCCGCATCATCCTGTTCTTCTTTCTTCCCCCCTTCCGAAATAGAAATGCCCTTCATTCGCACAGGCTCTTGAATCGATATCGCTTTCTCGACGTCGATACCCTCAATTGGAATCGACCGAAGAAGTTCATTCATCGTGTCCTCATCCTTGCACGAATATCGATTGTCTGGGGAATAAAAACTCTTCTTGGCACCATAACAACCACCGTTCTTGTCATACAGTGTCGCGAGGAATGGAAAAAGGAAACCGGTTTTTTCTTTAGGATCGTTAAATTTCTCAGAAAGTTTCTTCAACGTCTTTGCTCGATCATCCCGATTCATGCCAGCAAACACACTCATGTCATCACCGGCAATTCCACTCCAATCCAAATGGAGAAGCACCATATTAGCATGAGAGAGATAGCGACTATTCCACAAAAGCGCCCAACACCAACCTTGCGATTCATATCGCGAAGCGCAAGGCTTCTCTTCGACATCTCCGTCCTTAGTGACACCAACACCGCCCTCGATATAATCGAAAAGGTCGAGATATTTCTTACTCGTAATCGTATTCGTCTGCGCTCCAATAGCGATTTTCATCCGTTTCGAACGAGCATATTGACGCATTTCTTCGAGAATACCCGACGCGCCACTTCGATCAGCATCTTGAAAAGCAATCTGACCAAAAAGGAAACTCCGAATCCCGATATCCATAGCCTTCCGCGTAATATCTCGCACATACGCACGATAGTCATCACTCGCAAAAGACGCCTTGCAGGTATTATCCCCCCAAAACCCCTCACTCTTCTCTTGGCACATATCTGAAAACTTCAAAACACGATTCTCAACAGAAGAATAGTATTCTGCTTTCGTATTGAGCGCTTCTGAGATGAACATTCCGTACACTACATCCGGCTTCGTAATGAGCTGTTGTGTCCGACGGGCAAGCTCAAAATCAGGCGGGTTAAGCCACGATTCAAGCGCGCGGTGCAAGTACAAACATTCGGAGCGATTAATAAGGTCGACCGACGCCCGTGTGTCACCGCCATATCCAGAGAGAAGTCCATCTGCCACACATCCTCGTCGTTTCATAACCTCAAGCAAATCTGCCGGACGATCAATGCTTGCATTTGACTCAGTCTCGATGTCAAGCGAAACAATCCACACGAGACTAATAACCGTACCAGCAATAAACGCAAGAAGTAGCGCCCCCTTCCACGTCTTCACGCGAGTCCGCTTCATGGAAATATAGGTGCGCCCCCACCAGCTGTGAATTTCCCGCGTCACCATGTCAATCTCCCGAATTTTTGGTTCCCGATGATCGTCGGAAAAGCGAGGTATCTGATTCATATGCCTTCACTATAGCAAAAAAACCTCTCCAAAGGAAAGATTTTTGTCGGCAAGAGCAGAATTTATACACGTCAAAACCAAATCTCTTCTTTATTTCGAGAACTTACCCACATAGTAGGCAACATCAGAAACCCATTTCTCTTCCGATAAATCAAGTGGCGCGTCCAAGAAGCCTCGTTTCCACACAACCAGCTTTCGAGGCGTATCAAGCCCCTGATCAATCATGAGTGTCCGCAATCTCGCCCCGACAACAACAACTGCTTCTTGAGGTGAGGCAAAACAACTGTAGCCAGAGGCTGTCGTGTTTTCTGGACCACGATATCCCCAATAGTTATAGCAATCACGCCCGTCCTTCTGTGGCGCCACCGATCCCCAATTGCTCTCCTTCTTGGCGATAGCAACAAGGAAAACCGCCACATCGCGATCCTGCTCCAAGAGCGCTGGAACCATCTTCCTCATCGGATGTCCAAAGACAAGCGCCTGCAACTTGAGTTCAAAGAAACTCTTTGGTAATCGCATCTCAGAAATCTCATCTGCTGCATATTTCCCAAACGACGAAACAAACACCGTCACGCCAAGTGCCACAAAAAGAAACCCTGCCAGAAAAATATGACTCCAATCCGAGCGCTGAAAAAATGACATTGATGGAGAATGTTTTGTTTTTGACACACGCTGTCCACAAGAAAAAACGAGATCCTCCTCGACTTTTGAAATATCCAAGAGCGAGAGACGGGAATCGAACCCGCATATCTAGCTTGGAAGGCTAGCGTACTACCACTGTACTACTCTCGCTGACCACAGCAATGTCGCCAGTATACCGTCCGGAAAGCATTTTTGTAAAGCTCTCCCGCAAGAAACTACAGTCCTACAAACGGATCCTGCTTAATAGCATCTTTCTCGATACCATACCCTGCAAGAAGCACCTCCATCGCCTTTGTAAAGCTCGGGGTGCCCACAAGATAGTAAATTGGTGCTTTCACATTTGGAAGATGCTTCGCAATCATCTCATCACAAATAAATCCGCGATCAGCATCCCACACGCACACCGATCGATCCGTTTCCGTCATAGTAAATATCGGGTGATACGAAATATTTGGAAACGTTTTCAGCTCGTCGAGAAATGGTGTATCTTCCGGTCGATAATTCGAATAGAAAAGAAAGAACTCTCGTGTATTGCTATCATGATTTGCCTGTCGCAAAATACTCCGAGCAGGCGTAATCCCAATACCGCCAACAAGAAACACGATTGGTCGCTGATCACCCGAGAGGAGAGTAAATTGTCCAATCGGTGCGCCAACCAGCATCTCATCTCCTGGCGAAAGCGCTGCGATTGTTTTCTTGTAGCCACTTTCCGAGATTCGCATCGCAAAAAGTAAATGATCCTCATAGGGCGCCGACGCAATTGACATACAGCGATTCACTCCTCGGGAGTCGTCTTCAACAAGCTTCGGAACGGCGAGCACACTATATTGTCCCGCTACAAAAGAAAAATCTACTGGTTTCTCGAGCTTCACCGCAAGAGTATTCTCTGCTACCTCAGAAATTTCCAGAACTCTTGTTGAGAACGTTTTCATACTCGTAAAGACAAGCAAATAACACTTCTCCACCTTGTCGGGCCGCTGGGAATCGAACCCAGTCTACATGCTCCCAAAGCACGCGTACTACCGGTATACGACGGCCCGAATACTCAATCATCCCTCTTGCAATTGCACACAGACTAAGAGCCTTTTTTTAAAAAAGCGTCAAAATGTGCACCTTGCGCACTGTTTTTCAGAAAAAACAAGTATATCTTAACAGAATCCTAAGAAACATTCCTCATCAGGCTTGACCCATGACTTCCCTAGAGTACCAGTGAGTTCGAAAAAGCACAAATCCCCCTCCCGGGGGATTGTATGCTTCTATCTTTTGTTTTGTCTACTTTACAGAATCTTTCAACGTCTTTCCAGCTGTAAATTTAGGAACGGTCATTGCTGGGATATTAATCTTCGCCTTGGTCTGCGGGTTGATACCCACGCGAGCAGCACGATTTGAAACACGGAACGTTCCAAAGCCAGTCACCGTCACCTTGTTGCCAGCACGCAATTCCGCCGTCACCACATCCACAAACGCCTCAATTACCGCGCTAACATCTCTCTTTGAGAGATCTGTCTTCTCGACAATCGCATGCGTCAGCATGTCCTTGTTAATGTTCTTTGCCATAGTCTCCACCTACCTTTCTAGATTGTCCGTAAACAGAAAAAGTTCTTTCGTCCTCTTTCCGCCCAGGGTTTCGTTTTATGCCCCATCATTTTAGCCTCTCCCCAAAAAGAAAGCAAATGCGCTCAAAAAATACGACTCACTTTACCGCGCATATTCCACCGCGCGCATTTCACGAAACACGATAACACGGATCTCGCCCGGATATTTTAATTCCTCTTCAATACGCTTTGAAATATCTTTGGCAAGCTTCATAGCGCCGAGATCATTCGTCTTCTCCGGACTAACAAAAATACGAACTTCTCGCCCTGCCGAGAGCGCATAGGAACGCTCGACTTCATCAAACGTATTGATAAGCGCTTCAAGCTCTTCGAGTCGTTTGATGTATTTCTCCGCCGTCTCTTTCCGAGCACCCGGACGCGCCGCCGAGATAGCATCAGCCGCGGTCACAATATACGACTCAAGCGATGAGTGAGGAAATTCGTCATGATGGCAGCGCATTGCCTCTGCCACTTCCTTCGCCACACCAAATTTCTCAAGAATCCGAATGCCAATCTTCACATGCGTACCCTCAATCTCATGATCAACTGCCTTGCCAATATCATGGAGAAGTCCTGCCTTCTTCGCGACCGCTACATTGCCACCAAGCTCAGACGCAAGTGCGCCCGCAATAGCCGACACCTCGAGCGAATGCGTCAGCACATTCTGCTTATAGCTATAACGAAAACGAAGTCGCCCGAGAATATAGAGAAGCTTTGGGTGAAGCCCGGGGACACCCGCATCATAGGCAGCTGTCTCCCCTGCCTCGCGAATATTTTCATCTACCTGTTTCTTCGCTTCTTCTACTACTTCTTCAATACGCGCCGGATGAATCCGTCCATCGGCAATAAGTTTTTCGAGAGCAATCTTCGCCGTTTCACGTCGCACCGGGTCAAATCCCGAAATCAACACAGTCTCTGGTGTATCGTCAACGATAAGCTCTACGCCGGTCAACTTCTCGAGTGTCCGAATATTCCGTCCTTCTTTTCCAATAATCTTCCCCTTCACGTCATCCGAAGGAAGTTGCACTGTTGTCGTCGTAAATTCCGATACATGTGAACGGGAATAGCGCTGAATCACCTGCGCCATAACAGACATCGCCTTTCGCTCCATTTCTTCCTCACCCTCTTTTTGAAGCTTCGACATGCGCTTCACAATGACGTCTTGATTCTCCTCTTCCATGAGTTGGAAAAGAATATCCTTCGCTTCTTCTTTGCTCAATCCAGCTATTTTTTGAAGGCGAAGCATCTCTTCTTCACGAGCCTTCTCTGTTTCCGTACGAATTGCTTGAACTTCCTCTGCTTTTTTTTCGATAACTTTCCGAGAACGATCCAGTTCAGCATTTCGAGCGTCGAGCGCTTCTTCTCTCGACTCGATGCGGCGCTCCAGACGAAGGATCTGATCTTCCCGCTCCTTTTCTTTTTGCTTCGTTTCCTCAAGAATCTGCACTGATTTCTTCTTTGCTTCAAGCAAAATATCTTCTGCTCGTTTTGAAGCGTCAGCAGTCATTTGTTCGGCTTTTCCTTCTGCAGTCGAGAGCTGGCGCTTTGCGATACTCTGTCGAGCAAGATAGCCCAAAACCGAGCCCGCAGAAAGCGTGAGCATGGTCAAGAGCACTAACGTAAGATCGGAGGACATATGATTATCGTCCGTCCGCAACAAGACACAAAGACTAAAATACTGATGAAGAGCGTGCTCTCAGAAAATACCTGTTCTACACGCGACTTTCTACACAAAATTTCGAGAACACAAACAAAGAAAATCAAAAAGTATCATAGACAAAGAAGACTTGTTGGAAACGGAAGACTAAACGAGTTAAATACAGGCTACGCCCCATCATAAAACGAGACCAGTCTTTTGTCAAAGAAGCGCCAAAATGATAAGATGATGGAGACACTTGCGATTGCAAAACATAAAATCAACAAATCCAAGCAAAGAAAGAACTCGCAAACATCGCGAAAGTCTCCTGTCAGAAATTTCCAAATTTACATCGTATTCTATGTATCGACCGCTTGTACTCGTCGTCCTCGACGGATGGGGACTCAGCAGCAGCACGCAAGGAAATCCAATTCGCGAAGCAACACTGCCCACCATCGACAAACTCAACAAATACTACCCCATGACCGCACTCCAGGCATCGGGCATTGCCGTGGGACTCCCTTGGAATACTCCCGGAAACAGCGAGGTTGGACACATGACTATCGGCTCCGGGCGCGTTATCTATCAAAATCTCCCTCGAATATCTCTCGCTGTACAGGATGGTTCGTTTTTCAAAAATGAAGCATTTGTAAGTGCTATGTCGCGCGTCAAGGAAAATGGCGGCGCACTGCACATCATGGGACTTGTCGGCGAAGGTTCCGTCCATTCGAACAAAGACCACCTTTATATGCTCCTCCAAATGGCCGCGCAAAACGGTCTTACCAAGGTTTTCATTCACGCATTCACTGATGGACGCGACTCTCCGCCAACATCCGGCGTACACACGCTCAAAGAAGTCATCTCCCGTACCACCATGCTTGGTGTCGGCACACTCGCGAGTATCGGTGGCAGGAACTGGGGCATGGATCGCAACAACAACTGGGAGCGTGTTGAGAGGGCATACCGAGTTTTCACCGAAGGTGCTCCCACAACCGAAGATTTCATTGCCTATACAGAAGCATCCTACCAAAAGGGCATCACTGATGAGTACATCGAACCAGTTGCACTCTCCCAAAATGGGAAGCCCGTAGGCATCATACAAGACGGGGATTCGATTATCTTCTTCAACTATCGCGAAGATCGCGCGCGAGAAATGACCAAAGCTTTCTCAGTACCCGATTTCGACAACTTTCCAAGACCAAAGAAACTCGACGTCGACTTTGTTACCATGACCGAGTATGAGCGTAATCTCCCTGTCCATGTCGCCTTCGCACCCGAGAAAGTCACCAATACGCTCGGAGAGGTACTCAGTAAGCACGGCAAAATCCAACTCCGCATCGCAGAAACCGAGAAATACGCCCATGTCACATACTTCTTCAATGGAGGCACTGAGAAAGCCTGGCCAGGGGAAGAACGTATGCTTGTCCCATCCCCCTCAGTGGCTCACTTCGACGAAATCCCCGAGATGAGCTCTGCTGAAACAACCAGCAAAACTATCGAAGCTGTGCGATCAGGAAAATACGACTTCATCCTCCTCAACTACGCAAGTCCCGACATGGTAGGACATACCGGCAATGAACAAGCTTCTATCGAGGCTGTCGAATCAACCGATAAATGCCTCTCTCTGCTCATTCCCGCCGTCCTCCAGGCTGGTGGCGCACTCCTCATCACCGCTGATCATGGCAATGTCGAAGAGGTCCGCAATCTCAAAACCGGCGAAAAAGACACCGAGCATTCCAAAAACCCCGTCCCTCTCTGGTTTATCACCGCCAACAATCACCGAGAAAAAAGCGCTGAAGAAATGGTACGCGAAGAAACGCAAATCGAGGGACTCCTCTCAGACATCGCCCCCACCATCCTCGATCTCATGGAAATAGAGAAGCCTGAAGAAATTCACAGCCAAAGTCTCTTGCGCCTTTTCCAGAAGAAATAGCCACACACAAGAGAGTTGATAACTCTAGAGATATATTCATCTCCCACTCTCTGTCTTCTTTGCAGAAGCAAGAACTCGGGTTTCACATAACAAAAACCGCCTTTCAAAAAGAAAGCGGTTTTTATGTGCAGTCCATTCCAAGATTATTTCCTGTCAAGCACTTTGTCCACAATCCCATAAGTAAGGGCTTCGTCGGCACTCATGAAGCGATCTCGTTCCGTATCAAGGGCAATTTTTGAAATCTTTTGCTTCGTGTGTTTCGCGAGAATCGCATTCAATCGGTCACGCGTCGCAAGAATATGCCGAGCATGAATATCAACATCCGTCGCCTGTCCCTCGGCGCCGCCGAGCACCTGATGAATCATCACTTCAGCATTAGGAAGTATCAGACGCTTCCCGGTCTTCCCAGAGGCGAGCAGTATCGCCGCTGCACTTGCCGCCATACCAACACAAATCGTCTGCACATCGGGCTTCACATACTGCATCGTATCGTAAATAGCAAGCGCAGACGTCACCGACCCTCCGGGCGAATTGATATACATCTTGATATCCTCCTTCGCATTCTCCGACTCAAGAAAAAGAAGCTGTGCAATAATAGCGTTCGCCATACCATCCTCAATCCGCGTTCCAACAAAGATAATGCGGTCTTTCAACAAGCGCGAATAAATATCATACGCCCGCTCACCAAAGTGCGTCTTCTCTATCACCGTTGGAATAAGATACTGAGCTTCCATAAGTATTGGACCAAGTTATACTAAAGCCTTCTATCGTTTACGCCGAGACTCCAAAAAGAAATTCTTCGAACATGAATTCAGCATTTGTGAAGTACGTGAGGAGCATTTCTTTTTGGAGTCTCGGCAATTCTCAAAGTCACAGGGATAAGAGCAGACTTGGAATCATTTCAGTCCCTCCAAAAATTCCAGCACTTTTTCATTGCGAAGTCGTCCGTGGGAATACTGATGAAGCCGTTCGAGATCAATATCTTTTTCTGCCTGCTTTGTCGAACGATAATACTGGAGCACACGATTCATCTCCGCTTCGATATCAGCAGCAGACGGCTCAAGCTCACGATCCAGAGCGATTTTCTCGAGCGCAAGTGCCGAAAGCACGCGACGATTCGCCTGAGGAGTCCAATCTTTCTCCAGCTCCTCACGCGTTTTCTTCGACTTTACCAAGAAATCATCAAGACTCGTGTTCATCTGCGAGAGCTGGGCCTCAAATTCGGCAAGCATTTTCCCGCGCTCCTCCGCGAGCAAAATATCCGGAATTTCCGCTTTTGATGCCTCTACAAGTGCCTCAATAATGTTGCCGCGACGCTCTTCGCGAAGCGCAGATCGTTTCTCCTCAAGCATACCCTCTCGAATATTCTTTTTCAGTGCCTCAAGATTTTCAAACTTCCCAAGAGACACGGCAAAAGCATCATCAACCGGAGGAATCTCACGCTCCTCGACTGCCTTCATCGTCACCTCAAAGCGTGCTGGTTTCCCTGCCAGATGCGCCGCGTGATATTCCGCCGGAAAGGTCAGATCAAACGATTTCTCCTCGAGAGCATGCATGCCAAGTATCGCCTCTTCAAAGCCTGGGATAAACGTTCCTTTCCCAAGAATCATATGATGCCCCCGCGAAACGCCATTCTCTATCGGCACGCCGTCTTGGAGCACGCGAAAGTCGATCTCCACGCCATCACCCGACCGCGCCTCGCGATTCACTGTCACAAATTTTGCCCGACTCTCGGCAACCGTCCGCAATTCCTTATCGATATCTTTCTCATCAATCGTCACTTCTTTCTTTTCTGCGTCCGCATTTGCTTTCTTCACGCCCTTTTCCCAATCAGAAAGCGAGAGTTCCGGCATGACTGCCGTTGTAATGACATATTCAAAGTCTCCACCCTCATCGCTTTTCTTTATCTCCGCCTTTGGTCGCCCAATCGCGTCAATGTGATGCTCCCCCAAAACTTTTTCATACGAATCGTGAAGTGCATGTTCTGTCGCCTCAGCAAGTATTGCGCCCTTTCCCACCTTCTGCTCTATCAAATTCCGTGGCGCCTTCCCCGCACGGAAACCCTGCACCTTCACACTCTTCGCCACTTCCTCTGTTGCATGCGCAAAAGCACCCTTCCATTCATCCCACGCGAGCGAAACCGAGATTTCCACCTCCGACTTCGGCAATTTTTTGATATCAACCTGCATACTCAAAATAGTTTAATTCCAAAGACTGACGATATATCATCTCATACATTTTTGAAATTGCCAAGGGGAAAAATTAAATGCCGTCTCGTTCCCGATCCGGCATTTGTCAAACCATACAAGCCTCCTTTAAATCCCTAGCCTCTCTGCCGATTCATATCCCGCGCGTTTAAACCGCGCGAAAAAATCATCGTCCTCGCTAGCATCTGGAAGTTTTATTCCTCCCATGTTTTCCATGCGCTTCTCAGTAAGGGCGAACTCAAACATGTCTACTGCCAGCTCAAAATCTCTGACAAAATCACGAGCATCCTGTGCCGTCCAAGGGATATCATCGTCAAATCCATCAGATTCAGAATCATCATAAAGCCAAGATGAATCACTCTCATCAAAAGGCTCATGATAATCATCAAAGTAGTCCCCATCGAACCCATAATATCTCGCAAGCCCCTCCTCAATCAAATCATAAAATTCGTTGCAGCGATATTCTTTGCTCTTAAAAAGGAGCTCTTGCTTTCTGGACATCTGATTTCTCCAGTTGGACAGTTGGAAACGAACGAAAAGAGAATAAAATAACTATCAGAATTTTAGACCAAAATAGATATTTTGTCAATACTAACCTGAATAAAAATCTACTTCCTCCCAAACTTCTCTTCATACAAACGAATACCCTTCTTCACAGCTGCAAAGGCTTCTTTCTTTCCCTCAAAGCCTTTGATAACTACCATCTTGCCATCCTCGATAGACTTATATGTCTCGAAGAAATGCCGTATCTCTTTCAAGGTATGCGGATTCACATCCTTCAGCGTTTTCACGGTATCCCAGCGAGGATCCTTGGCGGGCACGGCGAGAATCTTGTCGTCGCTTTCGCCGCAATCCACCATATGCATCACGCCGATGACGCGCGCATCTACCAATATGCCTGGTGCCAAAGGATACGTCGAGAGAAGCGCCACATCGAGCGCATCGCCATCTTCCCAGAGCGTCTGTGGCACAAAGCCGTAGTCAAACGGGTAGTCCTGCGAGGTCTTCATGGCACGATCAAGCTTGATAAGCCCCGTCTTCTTGTCGATCTCGTACTTATTCTTCGAACCCTTCGGGCATTCAACAATCACGTTCACGATTTCTGGCGCCTTCTCGCCATACGAAATATCTTGCCACAGATTCATAGGATGGAATGTTAAGAGCTTATGTGAAAACTTAGAGCCCACTAAAAAGTATCAAAAAGGCGTACTTCTTGCACTGTTTTTCAGAAAAACAGGCTTTCTTAACAGGCTCTCAGAAATGAGTTATTCGTCATTCTTTTTCTCTTCTTGTTTATCAACTGCTTCATCATTCACTGACTCCGATACTGATGATGAAAGTTCCGCCGGTGATTCTACAGATGACTCGGCGTCCAATACCGTAGCATCTTCACCTTCAATCTCAGATTCGGTTTCGGTTTCAGCGCTTTTCTTCGTGCCACTTCCGGCAATGTCGATACGAAGTCCGGTCAATTTCGAGGCCAATCGCACATTCTGACCCTTGCGACCGATTGCGAGCGAGAGCTGATCTTCCGGCACGTGTACAACGGCTGTCTTCGCTTCTTCATTGAGGTCAACTTTGGTCACTTTTGCCGGACTAAGCGCCGCTTTGATAAACTTATGCATATCCTCATTCCACTCGATGATATCGATTTTCTCACCGCCAAGTTCATCGATAACCGCCTGCACGCGCGTTCCCTTCTGCCCGACGCATGAGCCAATAGGATCAACGCCTTCTTCTGCCGTAAAAACTGCGATCTTGGTACGCGAACCCGCCTCACGAGCAACGCCCTTGATTTCAACCGTTCCTGCAAAGATTTCCGGCACCTCGAGTGTAAAGAGATGCCGCACCATCTCAGCATGCGCGCGAGACAATGTGATTCCAGGACCCTTCGCATCCGCCTCAACGCGGAGGATATACACTTTGATACGCTGTCCGATGCGATAGTTCTCGCCTTCCATCTGCTCTGATGGGAACAGCGCGCCCACAGATTTGCCAAGGTCAACAAAGACGATCCGTCCGTCAATACGCTGGATAGTCCCGTTCACAATAGTGCCCTCCTTGCTCTTGTATTCAGCAAACATACTCTCGCGCTCCGCCTCGCGTATACGCTGTATAATCACCTGCTTCGCCGTCTGCGCCGCTACCCGACCAAATTCCTGCTGTTCTTCAAGTGGCAAATCAATCGTCTCACCAAGCGTAGCATCTGATTTCACAGCACGCGCTTCCTCAAGCGTCATATCACGCTCCGCATTAAATCGCGGCAAGTGTTCCTCGTCTTCGTCGCCAGGAATCGACTCCATCACCTCCACAGCCGTCGATTTCTTGCCCTTCTTCTCAGGAGATGTTTTTTCAGCTTCTTCCAGCTCTTCCCCGACGAATTCTCGCATCGTCTCGTCAACTACTTCTTTTTCAAGGAAATATTTCGCCGATTTCGTCACCTTGTCGAATTCAGCACGAATCACCTGCCCGCGCTTTCCATAGTCTTTCTTGTACGCTGCAGCAAGCGCTGCCTCCACCACTTCGATTACCTTCTCTTCGGAAATGCCCTTCTCTTCGGCAAGCTGGAGCACAGCACTTCCAAATTCTCCAAGACGAATAGACCCGGATTGCCCAGGTATCTTCTCCTCACCATCCTCTTCCTGCTCGATATCCACCTCAAGCATTTTCTTCTTTCGCGCCATATTCATGGGTATTATAAATCAAAAATTTCGTGTCCTTTGCAAAACTCTCAAGAAAAAAGGCTCGCTCACGCGAACCAAAGCCATACCAACTGGAAACTAATCGAAGTATAGCACCAAAGAGAAAAGACGTCAAATAGCGACCACTTTCTCTACATCGTTTCATCTCAGCACCCACGTGTTTTCGAAATCACAATCCCACTTTTCCCATACCCCCCATCCTTCTTCGTAAAGACGTAGGATACCATATCTCTACGGGAGGTTTCCGAGACATCTATGCACAAGCGATACCCTTTGCAGGTGTCAAATTCCGTCAAATCATTATCGTGCCGCCCTCATCCCATTCATGTTTATAGACATTGACACCTAACAAAAAATATGCTATATTCGAGAGCCATCCTCAATACTCCTTTTCCCTGCCAACAGGTACGGAAAGAAGAGAAAAAGAGATGGTAAACAAGCAACTTAACAACGGAAAAAGAAGAGGACATCATGATGAAACTTCTTGAACTCTTTGACATCCCTGGGGTATGGGCTCTTTGGAGAACTAGGCCCGGGGCAGGCGCAGGAGCACCATCAATTGGAGCTCAACCGCCAAAAGCTGAGACAGGCGCCAAATCGAATGTTCTCGGCATTGGAAAAACAGACGAGGCTCTCGCATTTGACGCAATAGCCGACGCCCTTATGGATAATGCCTTGGTATCGCGAGAAGAGGCTGCGGCATTTCTCAGAAATATCGCCAAACTCTCCTTACAAGAATGCATCAGCCTTGAGAGAACTTTCGGAATAGACGAGCAGGAACGCGAGTTCGTCGAAGAAACCACCGAGAAAGATGCCAAAGGGAAAGATGTAAAGAAAAAGAAGAGCCATAAAGAAGTCATGAACTTCAGAGGAAAAAGAATGGCCGTGAACATCTGTAAGATGTCTCTCATCGATGAAGTGGCGGCACTAAACTTCATGAAATCAATGGGAGCAACCCGAACGACTGGCGATATTTGGAAAGACCACTTTGAGAACGCAAAAAGGCTTCTCGAGAAATACGAGCTTTCTGACACACGCGTGGTCGCTTCAATTGGAAAAACGGGAAATAAGCTTGCCTCTTTTCTAGGGTGGGCAATCATTCCCCTTCTTTCCTGGGCAATTCTCATTACCATCCTTCCTTCCAACAAAAATGGGAGTGAGGTTGTGATAGCAACTGTCATTGTGCTTCTTGGAATAGCTCTTGCAGCTATTCGAAAGTTCTTCTGGAGGAAAAACTGATGTGGACTGTATCGAAGAAAGTGTGGTACGCATCCGTCGGGATATTCGTCGGGCTCCAAATCGTCGCATATTTGATCGGTACCCATTTCATAGGGACCGACCAGCAAGCCGCAGTTTGCATCACACTGTCAATCGCATTGGCAGTAACCACTCCGCTCATTCTCTTCATACCCGAAGTTTTTGCACTAACCGCTATCATCGGGTTTCTGAATGGGATGGTTCCAGGCGGTCTTCGTCCAGGAGATTCGATCCAGATTGCTCTAGACAAAGTCTTTCGGGGACTCGCCTACGTGGCACTTGCCGACAGCTTTATGTTCCTTTTCTTTGGAACATGGAACTTTGGTCTGTATCCGGGAGCAGCCAAGCTAATACTGGCGGCGGCGGCAAGTCTCACGTGCTGGGCAGCTGTGCACCGAGAAGGAACATGGTTCAAAAAAATATCCCTCTGGTATCCCGTGGCAGTTATCGCTGTTGCACTCGTTGCAACACTAGTTCCAGGGATTATCCCAGGAAAAGCCGAGCAAGCACTAAAGCGGGCAAATCAAGCGCTTGTCGACATTCAAAACGATGTCGCCAAAAAGCAGATTGATGAAATCATGGGTCATATCGAAAAACTCAGGCTGGAGAATGACCCACAGAATGTGCACCTCATTGAGGAAGATGTGAAAAAGATGGAGTGGATAGGGCGGAATCTCACCAGAAAGGGGGTCATTGAAGGATTCTTCACGGATCCGGACCATCAGACTCCATCATCGTGGGTTATCGCAATCGCCACTATATTTATAATCTTCTGGGCACTCAGGAAATACCCGAGGGTAACGAATATAGTTGGGACACTCTTCCTTCTCCTCATAATAGGCGGGATCATTTGGTTTGCCTTCACGGTACCAGGAAAAGAGCTGGGGAAGGAAATCCTAAGGGGGGCAAACAGCATCAAGGAAGGGGCTGTTGTGTACTCAACAAGTCTCAGCAAAATAGAGGAGGCAACCCTAAAGGTTCCAAATATAGATCCGGGGTACTACCGATTCCGAATCTACCCTCAAAGGGAGCAGTACGCATTCTCCTGCGCAAATGGGGGGTCGGGATTTGGAAATCCAATCCCAGCAGCCGAGAATGTCACTGCGTCTGATAGGACATATGGAAATATCCTTCTACGTGGATCCAAAACGGTAGCAAGCGATGCGCAACCGTCGGAAGGGAATCTTATTCTCGTGCAAGATGATAGGAATGTCATCGTATCGTTTAATTTCCCACAAGAAAAAAGATCTCTTATTAAGGGATGTGCCATAACTGGTGGATTGAAAATGGAAGTTCAATTCATAAAGAGCTGAAAAACCAAAGCGGGCAGAGGAAATCCTCTCGCCCGCTTTAAAATTTCCAAAAATATACCTTTATTCCTACGCTCCCGCAAAGAATGCTGCCAGCTGACGAACAATAACCAAGGAGGCGAGTGCCACGACAACGCCAAGAAGTGCATATGTGACAATCTTCTTCCCCGTCGTAATCCGATCCTGGCTCCCTGCTGCCGTGAGAAACATCCCTCCACCAATCACGAGCATGATAATCGAGAGCGTCCCCACGATACCCAAGAGGAAATTCAACACCGAGAGGAGTATATCCGCCGCACTCGGTGCAGTCTTCACGACATCCGGAACCCCCCATCCCAAAACCGTCGCGATTTCCTTGAGGAATGTGGGCGCGAGTATCCCGATAGCAAGCCCGATAAGCGCCGCCGTAATCGCCGTCTTTGCCATCGTCACTCGCCCCTGATTGCCCCCTGAAGTGATATAAAGCACCGCGCCGATCACAATAAAGACAAGTGACAAGACCACAATCACTCCCTGCAAAGCATAGAGCAATGCCATCAATACCTGCTGGACAGTGTTGTATTTCAGAGGATTGACCAATGAAATATTCACCACCTGTCCCGCTGTTCCGCCAGTTCCGCCCCCTCCGGAACTTTTCAAAACACAATATTTTGGAGTTGAATCTTTATCACAAGCACCTGTTGGTGGCTTTCCAGAACAAGACGTCTTCTCATCCTCCGTAGCAACATCACAACTCGCCTTGCAAGTACCCCCTGTGCACGTGGAGGATGAAGTATTCGACACCGTTCCATAACAGCAAAGAAGCGACCCAGAGCACCCTGTCGCCGCAGATGATTGCGTGCCGGAACAAGTCTGTGTTGCAGTATCAAAGCAAGTGCCACTATCTGTCGTAGTAGCACTCTTGCATGTCTGCGCCTGCGCACTTCCAGGCAAGATCGCAAAAAACCCTATCCCCAACACCATCCCTATCACCGCCATCCTTGCAAATTGTGCAAAATTTCTCATAATTGATTCGTGTATTTTCCTCTCCCCCCTTATACCGCCTACTGTTGTAGAGAGACAAAATCTTGCGTCTCTACAATATTTTATCCTCACCCTCCCCAGCCTGTCGCGCGCAAGAGCGAATCGACCGCAATGAGAATCACGAGCCCCGAGAGCGCAACGATAACCCCGATGATAGAGTAGTTCATATTCCGCTTCGCCGTCTCTATCATATTCATATTCCCCGCCGCTGAGAGATACTGTATGCCGGAAATAACAAACGCGATAATGGCGAGAAATCCGAAGAGATAGAGCATCCACTTCATGAGATTGATGATAATGCTCGCCACCGATGTCTCCGAGAGCCCCGTATTGAGAGGGAAGCACACTCCCGCATACTCCTTGAATTTCGCCGGATCACACTTTACCGCGGTCGCTGTCCCACCACCGGGTGTTGTCGTGCTCGATTTGCAATACTTCATCGAGCCAGTGCATTGCGACAGCGTACACGTCGTATCCTCGCTCTCTCCTGTCGCACACGTTGCCTTGCACCCTCCGCCAGTACACGCTGTCGCTGCATTGGAAATACAACACGTCGTATTGTCATTAGAGCAATCGCCCCTCCCTGCTGTCCCATTGCACACCTCGCCTTCTCCAATACATTTCCCACTTTGCCCGTTGTAAGTACATGCTGTCGTTGCACCTCCTGCAGCTTTACAATATTTCGTTCCAGTAGGACAGGCAACGAGCGCACATGTTGGATCGTCTTCTCCAGTGCAGCTTACCGCGCACTGCGTATTAAAATTTGGACAACTAGCAACAAAAGAATTTGGCACACAAGCTTTCTCTGTACATCCCAATTCTGTTTTACAAGCATTGGTAACTTCCAACTGTGTTCCACATGAAGACATACATGTCACTTCACGACATGCAGCATAAGTTAAGTTTACTGAAAACAACAAAATCCCACTCATCACCAGAAAAGAAGCAACCAATCCAAAAAAAGAAACTTTTTTCATACGAAAGAGAAAATATCTCACTTCAAAAAAACTTGCTTCATCAAAACTGCGTCCCAGCATTGAGCCATGTATCCACTGCCAATACGACGACATAGCCGACAAGTGCGGTAATAACGCCAATGATAGACCATTTCATCGCTTCTTTGGCGGTCTTCACCTGCCCATCATTTCCTGCAGCTGTAAGATAGAGAATGCCAGAAATCACAAAACCGATAATCGCGATAAAGCCAAGGATGGCGAGAAGCCAGTCCATTGTCCCAGCAATAATATCGTAAATCGGCGCATCCGGCAGAAGCGACTGATCACCGCCCTCGAAATAGGGTTTGTCTCCCATAATCCTGAAGAATAAAGATAAATCACGAGCCACTCAAAAGGAAATCCGCTGCAAGAATAATCACATATCCGACAAGTGCCACGATAACGCCAACAATAGACCACGTCATAGCCGCTTTCGCCGTCTTTATTTGCCCGTCATTCCCCGCAGCTGTGAGGTAGAGCAACCCAGAAACAACGAAGGCAATAATCGCGATAAACCCAAGAATCGCAAGAAGCCACATCATGAACCCCGATACGATTTGTCGTATGGTAGCATTCGGAAGCTCCGACTGATCCCGAGCGCTCTGAAACCCTGTGGTCCATCCGCCACTCGTATCCGTTCCCGTACCACCGCCCGTCGTCGTACTCACCGGTTTACAGCAGTATCGTCCTGTACCACACGCCTCGTCCCGACTACTCAATCGTTCATACCCCGTACCACCACAATTGCTCGTCGCGGAGCAGAAGTAATTCGTCCCAGCGCCCACACAGGCATTGGTCGTACCGCCACCCCCGCTCGAGGTACAACAGTCCGGTGTCGATCCTGTGCAATCTGCACTTCGGTGTACATAAGAACCCGTCGGACAAGAAAGTTGTGCCGCACATGTTCCCTGACTCCCATCGTCCGACGCTGTACAAAGAGCTCCTGCATTCCCCGTCGGCGTAGTATTCCCTTGACAACAATACCTGCTTGGACAATTGTCATCGATATTCCACGATCCCGAACACGCTGCCGGATCGGACACGCAATTTCCGCCCGAACATGTCTGCGCCTGCACTTCGGGAACAAAAAAAAGTCCCGAAAGAAAAAGAAGTCCAAATCCAAAAAATGTCGTCACCAATTTCATAGTCGCAGTATATCACAAAACCAGAAAACAGAAAAAAGAATCCCCCTGTCAAGAACAGCGCTTTTTTTTGCAAGAGGAGATGCAAACAAACGTTTTTGAAACTGGAACAATGAACATTCCTCACAAATTCGCCAAACCAAAACGCCCCCGACAAAAGTGTCGGAAGCGCTCCAGAAAGAAACCTTCGAAGAATTCTTAGATGCTCGAATTCGAACTCGCATTGAGCCACGAATCCACAGCACTCACGATAACATAACCGATAAGTGCGACAATAACGCCCATGATAGACGCCATCAAAGCACCCTTTGCATTCCCAATACGCTTTTCGTCTCCCGCAGCGGTGAGGTACATGATACCAGCGATTACAAAACCGACAATCGCAATAAAACCCAAAATCGCGAGGAGATAATTCATCGTTGTATGGATGATGTCATACACGCTCGCATTCGGCGTGCCACCACTCTGCGCATTACTGTCCCCGGCAGACCACTGTCCAAACGCTACCATTGGAACCGTCACAAACGTGACGATAAGCGCGAACGCCCCGATATTTTTCAAAATAAGTGATTTCTTCATAATATTTCTCTCACCTCCTTTCTGTTTTAATATTGAGCATTTATCCATTCATCATTCCCGCCTTCGCGAGAATAACGGGAAAATGTTATGCAAAAAATTTCGCTATTGCTCGAACCAACACCAAGGCTCCTAGCCCAATCGCGACACCGACAATCGCCCATGAGAACGACTTCTTCGCCATATCGAGTCGCGCCGGACTCCCGCTTGCTGTGAAGTACAAAATCCCCGAAAACACTAGTGCAATTATAACAACAAACCCAAATATCGACAACAAAAGGTCAAGCATACGAAAGAGCGCCGTCGCCAAAGTCGGCGCATCATCAATCACTCCAGCAGCTTGTACAATAGGAATCATAATAAGAAGTACGTGGAAAATTATAATCCGTATTGTTTATTCCTTCTCCACAATTTCACAACTATCCATGCGCCAATGCCAACCAAAACCAGCACAACAATCCCAATAATCAAAACAACCACATTCGTCCCACCAGAAGTGCTCGCCACCGTACCCGCCGTCACAACAGGAGCCACCTGAACACCGCGTAAAAGCACTTCTCCCGACTTCGGATCTTTTATTACATCATTGTTTTGCTTCAGTAGTTTCTGCGTTTCCGGACTGAAATGTACAGCTGTTCCGACACAATCAGGAATGCAGGTATTCATATTCTCCCCATTCTCATACTCACAGATATTATTCTCATTGCACGTAAGAAATTGGGAAAGATCTTGAGACAGTATAGGAGCACTTATGCCCGATCGATATACCGCAAGCGAACGAGCAAAGCTCAAATACGGCGCATCAAAAAGAAAGGCACCGTCAGTATCGGGACTGAAATTCTTATGAGCTATTTCTTCTCCATTTTCAAAAAGAAACACGAGGGAGAAATCCCCGCCAGCACCTTCATCAAAAAATTCTAACGGATTCAAATTCTGGTCAGGATTTACTTGAACAGGGATACCTTTTGATTCATCAAATATCAGTCGATTCGACCCTTTGTCATACTGAAAGTGTATCTGATAAATAGAAGCATCTGCCCGAGATAATGGGAGAAGCCCAAGAAACACACTCACCAAAAAAAATACAAAGATATTTCTCATAACAAATTTCAGAACGTCAAAAACTCACTACTTGCAGGAGCTTGCGTACTCGGAAACTCGATCACAATAGGACTTTCCGCTCTGGATCTCCCCACAATCATACCATTTTCCGCCAACATTTCTCGGAGAAATATTGCAATGATACCCTCTATTATAGCATCCTGCCAAGCTTTTCAATCCATCGATTGTACAATCTATGCGCTTAGATGAATCATCTACACATTTAACATTATGCGAACTCTTGAATCCTGAAGCTACCTTCGCACCGCAAGCGATATCCTTATTAACATCCGCCTTCATTGCATCGCAACTAGAGAATCCGCATAACGCTTTGTAGTTACTTGGCATGGTCTGTGAAACACCACATGCTCCCGTCGGAGAAGACGCTTTCGAACACGTTCCCGTTTGTCCATAATGCTCTCCTGCCTGAAGAATTGCCATATAGTCATTCGCCGGCATAAATGTCTGATTCTGCACAGCCGCCTTCACAGCGGGGTCATTTGCGCAAGCACCAGTTCCACAGGTCACTGTTCCTCCGCCACCACCCGGCGTTGATCCACCACCACTCGTTGCACCGCTAATCCCCGATCGCACATACTTTGACTTTGCATCACAGCTATAGGTAAACCACGATCCATTCGTCTTGAAGGAAAATGCTGCCGTATCCGTCCCCAAGGCACCATCCGCGAGCACCATGAGAATCACATTGATAGCGACCCATCCCAAAAGCACGATAGCAAATCCATAAAGCGCCGCCTTGATGCCGCTCTTCGCAAGACTAATCATCTGCGTATTCCCCGCCGAGACAATATAGAGTATTCCCATCGCCACCAAGACGGCGAAGGCAATATATGTCATCACCATGAAAATCCAGCTCGTGATATTTTTCATGAGCAAGAAAAGATGGCACAGCGTGCAAATCGCCGACTCGTCCACGTCTCCCGTACTTGGATCATCACAAGATCGCCCACATGGGACAATGCCGGAATTTGCCGAAGAACATCGCGGAGCAGTTGATGGATCGACCTGCGTCTTACAGCACGTTTGCCCCGTAGAACAGTCAAATTGCCCAAGTGGCGTCCCCGCGCAAGACGTAACCATTTCACAGGTACCTCCCTGATCTTCAACGCATTTCTCTGTTGTAGTCCCAGCAACAAAACAACACGCCCCTCCACCCGCACACCCCGTCGCACCCGTGAGCGCCGTTCCCGACGAACATGTAGCACTAGCCGAACACGTCCCCGACTGCGTTGCGCCACTTGCATCCTTGCCAGAACAAGAAGTAGAAGGTGGCGGAGCCGTCGTCTTGCAACAAGCCGTTGTATTATCAGTACAACTCTTGGTAATATCCACCCCGCCTGAACATGAAGTTTGGCAATTAGTTGTCGGCGTACAGGCACCACTCGTTGGACGAGGAACACAGCACGTTTGAAATGTCGGACAGTTTGA
This sequence comes from Candidatus Moraniibacteriota bacterium, assembly GCA_016699385.1. Classification (NCBI taxonomy): domain Bacteria; phylum Candidatus Moraniibacteriota; species Candidatus Moraniibacteriota bacterium. The sequence continues at coordinate 893,810 of CP064974.1, forward strand.
CCCTCGTATAAACGTCTCCGTCGCTGTATTACAAGGATTTATACCGATTGCGCAATGACCACTCAATTCACTCACACAATCAAATGCCGCCCTTGATTCGAAAGAGAATCCAAAAATCCCTGAGAATACGAAAATCCCCAGCAAGAAAAAAAAGTATTTCTTCAAAATTCCCATAACAGAGAAAACAAAATGTCTCACATTGCAAGTGGCACCATCACACTTATCATCATTTCCTTTCCACCTGACCAATCCGGCTTTCAGCAGTCGAGAGCGATTGATTGATAGTTGCTTCACCGAGATTAATGGACGTAATCATATCGGCCAAGATTTTCTCGATACTTTCCGGATCAGATTGCTTCCAGTTGCGTGTGATGAGGTTGCCATCAGCAAACGGTCCGAGAATTGGGTCGGTTTTTTGCTTTTCCACCAAGTCACGGCGAGCTGCTGGTGCACCGGTTTTCTCGAGATAGGTCGCCGCCGGGTCAAATGTGCTTGTAAAATCTTTGGCATTTCCGGTAATCGCATTTTGCAAATGCACCGTGCCTGTTGGCGGAAACGCCGCATATTTCAAGAACTGCCATGATTCAAAAGTTCGTATCTTGTCAAAAAGCGCCAAATCTTTCGTTCCCGCTGGAGCCGTCTTGTTCTTGGCAACGACAAATCCCCAGTAGTTTGGGAAATTAAAGGGCTGCGCCCCCGTTGACTGTGGCAAGGGAGCTACGGCAAAATTCAGTTTCGAGTTTTTGCGCTTGATGGTGTCATAGTGCCATGAATAGTTTATCATCATTGCCGCTGTTCCCTCATAAAATGCGTCTATTGAGTAGTGCATACGCGGATTCCACGTGTAGAGCGACGAGGTCGGATTGGCAAACTGCGTATAGAAGGTAAGCGCATTCACGCCTGCCGCCGCATTCAAGCGGAGATCGCGTCCATTCCCGCGCGGAACCAAGACGCCATTTTGTAAGAGGAGTGCCGAAAGCACATCCGTCGAACGATTAATGTTCCCCGCTGTCCCGAGTGCCGCGCCTGATTGCGTAATCTCACCAAACGAATTGATGCGTGTGAGGAGTCGCACATCATCCTGAAACTGATCCCATGTAGCAGGAGGCGCCGTAATACCCGCTGCCCCCAAAAGATCCTTGTTATAGTAGAGCGCGAGCGAATCCGAAGAGAGCGCCACACCAGTAATCTTCCCCTCATCCGTCACGAAGTCATCGCCCACTGTATCAACAAACGCATTCCGATAACTTCGCTCATCTATGAGTGTATCGGGCGCCATGACAATCTTGTCGGCAAAAGCGGGCGTCCACGAATTTCGAATAAGGAAAATATCCGGACCATTCCCCGCTGCAAGCGCATCAAGAAGATCCTGCCGATACGTATCAACCGCGAGCTTCCGATACGTGACATTGCCTACATTCGGATTGAGATTCTTGTATTGCCCAATAACCTGACGGAGTGCTTCTGAATCATCAAAAATCCCCCATATCTCGAGGTTCATCTTATAAGCTGTATCCGTCTGTCGGAGTCCGCATCCGGAAAGCAATAACACTATCGCACCGAGAATCGCTCCTGAAAAAATTCTAGCAAGAATCTTCTTCATACCGACATTTTTATTTTTGATTCCCTTTTTCATTTCCGTAGAGACGAAAATTTTGCATCTCTACAATTCAACGCCATTCCCACCTATCACTTCTGACACACGAGAGCATAGTGATAGTCCCCCACCAATACATCCTTGACCGGCGAAAATCCTCGTTCGGAAAGCATCTCGATAAGCTTCTCTCGCGAAATACGAAGTGATAGCTCCGGTCCAAACGACGCTTCCGTGTTATTCCACTCCATGATAAACAAAAATCCGCCCGATTTCAGTACGCGATATGCCTCCCACAGCATTGTTTCCTTGCCCTTGTTCTGAAAGAGCACATCTTTCATAATCACCCAGTCAAGGCTATCATCCGGCAATCCCGATCCACCCTCTCGTTCCAAATTCACCCGCTTTGCCGTCACATTGGACAAACCCAATGCCTTGGCGCGACTCGCAACCGCCTCCAAAGATGACGGCAAAATATCAAGTGCATATACACAGCCCGATTTCCCTACTGCCCTCGCAAACGCAAGAGAAAAGAATCCCGACCCGCACCCAAAATCCGCCACCGACGCATTTTCCAACGCATCAAGCTGTTCAATCACCTCTTCCGGCTTCACAAAGTTATTCGTCAGCGTTGTTCCCATAAAAGAATCCCTCAATGAAGACACGAGCGTTTAACGCAGAAATGTGCCAAACACGCATATCTAAATAGTTGCAAAAAGAATAGCCTCATTGTACAACAGAAACACCGAGTCAACAAACAACTCGAAATGGAGAGGTCGCAGAGTGAGCAAGTCCCCGCCGAGGCGGGGCTGGAAAGCGAGCATACCGCATCAAGGATTTGCCCCAGTATTCGCGGGGCGTCCAGTCGAATGATTGGACGAATCCTTCTGTACGAAGAGAAAAGAGTATTTCCCGAAGATAAGAGAAGCAACCTCTCTTGAGACAGCAATTGCGAGATGTTCCACAATCAAATCACGGAGAGGTCGCATAGTGGCCGAGTGCACTCGCTTGGAAAGCGGGCATACCGCAAGGTATCGAGGGTTCGAATCCCTCCCTCTCCGCAACGAACAAAGTGGGTGAAGAAGGGAGGAAGGAAGCCAAGTACTTGGCTTCCTTAGGGATGAGAAAGGCGGAGCGATGTTTTGCGAGTGCGCGAAACCGCAAGCCAGGGTCGACCTTGACATAGAGGGTGTTTAACACTATAGTCCTCGCAGCACATTCCCAAACCCAAACGAGGAGGATCGAAAAGATGACAACGAAAGTTTCTGTTGAACTACACATCGAGCAGGTTCGTGATGGCAGCCACTACAATGGCTACATGAAGATCGCTAGCACTAAGCTCGACTATGAGCTCGTGTTCGGAGTTCCGATCGCACAGCTCGGCAGCATGGAGCCCGCCAAGGACGAGAGCGAAATTCGGCGACTCTTCCAGATTACAGTGAAGCGCGACGCAACGAACGTCGAGCTCACGAAGGAAGAGTACGGCTTCTTCTTCCAAATGCTCGTGACGCTCGCGATGGATTTCTACAGCAATCCGCAGACTCGCGACAGTCAGGAAGGAATGATAGGTCTGATACTCAACGGAAGAGGCCTAATGGCCGGCTTCGGCGTTTCAGCCTCGATCGGCATGACAAGCAAAGGGTCGTACAACTTCCCGCCGGAAATCTGCGAGATGTTGAGCGCTCCGAAGTTCGGCTGTGCACTGCTCGCGTAGCGAATCGGCACTTTTACTACCAGAGAGCTCCCTACAGACATGTTCTGCTCGGAGCCCTTTTTCAATACCACCAAACTCGAATGGGAACCACCTCGGTCGCCGCGAAGACGGAGAAATGAGCGACAAGATATAAATGCAAATGATAGACTATGAATAACTCACTCTGGAGGATGAAGCAACGAAGTAAGACAAAAATTTCCTTTCCATTTTTTGCGGCTCCCCAGACATCCCTCGCCGAAAATGGATAGGTAAGGAAATTTTTGGTTTTGCTCACGCGAGGTACGAGCGTGGCCGAGGTACGTACGTCAGGCGTACGAGTTAGTCTTAAAGCTGTCACCCACTTCGCACGTGCAAAGTGAGTTCGCGCAAAGGTTAACACATCACCACATCTGTGAAATATCAGCCGCACCCCCTGCTTTTTCAAGTATCTGGTACGGCTGTTTTAGTTTGTACTAAGCCATATTGCCATTTACAGTGGCGGCGTCCAAAAGGACAAAAGAAAAAGGCTGATCTTGGTGAATCAGCCTAATGTTGCCCTGTGTAGAGCAGAAAGTTAAACAATCTCGTGAGCACTATTCTTTCATCACGATGCGCTCTACCTGTCTGCGTAGTTGGATCAACTCATGGGTAGCTGGTCCCCAATTTTGAAGGAAAAGCCTTGGATGGAATTCAAAAATGAAGGGGCATTTCGTCTCTCCCATAATCTCAACCACACGAACAAGGAAGTTTGCAGGATCGCCTTTTAAGAAACCATCCAGTTCTTCCCGATCGTTTCTTCGCTCGGGTTGGAGTTGAACTCCGATGAACCGTGTCTTGTTCCATCTAATCCATGTCAGGATTTCTTCGGTAGTGACGCCCTCGAATTTGCGGATGTGATGAGTATCTAACATCAGCGGCATTTTAAGGTCAATCAGATCGTTAAGTGAATCGGCATTCTTTGGCGAAGTTTCCTCTGCCGATGTGGCACTGTCCGCCAAAATTCCACGAGTATCGATTTGAAGCGCGCGAGGATAGTGACGAGACAGATACAGCAACGCCTTCCATGTTCGCTTTCTCCTTGCAGAGAAGAGAATCAAATCGAAGATAGGCCAGTAACCGTCTATTTTCATGAATATCCAGTGAAGCCGTCTCGGATTGAGATACCATGGTCCCATGCCATCCTGCGCTTTTTCATGAGGAAAGGCTGTTTCCAAAGAGATCACCTCGACGCTTTTTGGAAGTATCCACGAAAGTATTGATACCCAAAAACAACGAGTGGGGGTGAGTTGTACGCCCATGTCGGCCCGTTTGATTCTTTGGAAAATACTCCAATAGCCGAAAACCGGGATGAGGAAACGAGGGAAAAAGGACAAAACAGAGATACCAACACGCGGCTGTTCGCTACTGTGGTGTTGCATCTGCAAACTCCTCTGTAACTGACGTCTAAATTTGGAAGTTACTGTGTCTCTGCAGTCAATCAGCGATACAAAGGGAATACTGACAACAGGACAATCCATTTGAACATAATTTTAGATCCGTGTCAATGATAGCATATGCATATGTTTTTTCAAAAATTTACCGTACGATCATAGGTACTTGGTGGAGTACTGGATATTGAAGCACATACGTTCTCACTTCGTCCCACCCCTTCCGCCAATAGCAGATAGCACGAGATTTAAGTTTATGGATGCCTCTAAAAGAAGAAGGGGTCAAACACTATCAATGCGGTGGGTGTTTTTTTGTTGCTTTGCCTGATACGTTTTCCAGCGATGCAGCACTGATTAAGAAATCATTAACGAAGTAAGATTTTTGAAAAATAAAATTGAAAAGTTTGTATACATCTCCTGACGCAATGTATACAAACACATATACTTTGTATACCTTACAGTAAAGATGCCAGCAAACTATGCAAAATATTAAAATTGGCAAAAATATAGAACAAAAAGAGGGCTTCAAAGCATTTACTCTCAATCCCTTTCCAACAAGAGAAAGTTTTATTTTTGAGCCAAAAATCTTGAAATGATTAAACCTCATAAACCAATCGACGAAGAAGAATACAAGAATCACCCAGTTTTCTCCAAATTGGATGAAATATTGATTTTCTATAAAATGCTATCATTTTCAGTATTTGGCCTCTTAAAACAAGGGGCTGGAGCGACTTGCAATTTCAATATCGATTCATACCTTTATTCCTCAGTCCAAGGAACAATAGAATCTATAAAATACATACTTAAAAAAGGCCGAATTAACGATGCCTATGCTCTACTTAGAAAATACTACGATTCATCAATTATTAACGTTTATTCCAATTTATATCTAGCCGATAATTTTACCTTAGAAAATTTTGTTGTAGAAAAAATTGATAATTGGTTGAAAGGAAAAGAAAAACTGCCCGAATATAGAATCATGTCTCAATATATCCAAGGGTCAGAAAAACTCCGTAAGATAAATGAAGTGCTATACAGGGATGATCGATATAAAGAAATTCGAGATCGGTGTAATGATCATGCACATTACAATTTTTATCAGAATGTCCTACTTAACGACAACGAGATATACCTGGAAAACAACATAGAAGCACTAAGTGTTTTTTTAAACGATATCGAACAACTTTTCATTCTGCATTTAGCATATATATTTTATCTCAATGGGCACTACATGATGTCTAGCGATTACACAGACTGCTTAGATATTGGTATAACTCCTCCAGAAGAATCTCAGTATTACGTTGCTCCATTTGTACAGAAAGCTTTTGATGATTTTATAAAAGAAAAAAGATTAGATTTAGCCGAAACTATAAGATTAAGTACAGAAATGAAGTTAACATAGGTGTTTTGAGCTACAGGCATTCACCTATTTAATTCTCCTCTGCTCTTCGCCTAAAACGGAAAACAGAATCGGATTTTTCCTTTGTAAGGATAATTTCTTTCAGAAATCAAAGGAAAACATGTACATCATATAACATGGCGTACCTAGTTACGGCTTTTACATAAAAGCTTCCACCTATATTTACCTCCACTACACCACGGCAAACATCAAATATGCCGATACGTTATACAAAATTCTGCCCTGCTTGTAGAATATATTCATCATTTAAATTTAAGAAACGTTTATGAAATACGGACAATTCACAACTTTCCAGACTGCAGATGGAAAGGTCGAGGAACTGAGAAACATTCTTCTGCAAGCTTCCAAAGAGATGTGCGTTACCAAAAGCTGTCAGCAATACACAATCGGTAGCGACAAGGAAGCCGCGAATACTCTTCACGTATTCGAAGTATGGGAAACCAAGGAAGATCATGATTCATCTCTGAATTCAGAAGAAGCCAAAGAACTCATCAGCAAAGCAATGCCACTTTTAGCAGGCAGACCTCAAAGCGTAGCAATGGAAATAAGCGAGTAGAGGCAAAACATCGCCTAACAGCATATAAACAACTCGTTCCGTTTGCTCAAATTGACTCATAGTTCCCCTCAGGATATTCTACCGCTGGTCATCTTCATTTATGCACAAACGTTATGAAGCCCCGCTTCGCGCGTGCGTCGGTCATAAAAATCCCGTTATGCTCCCCTACAAACACGAATACGACGCCTTTGGATCACATTGGGAAATCACGGTGTGGGACGCGATTTCAGAACAGGATTTCAGAACGATGACACAAGAAATACTTAGAAGATCAGATCAATTCGAACAATATTTCTCTCGTTTCATCCCGACGTCACTCGTCTCGCGCATCGCGACCGAGAAGCAGACAGGCGCTCTCGAAGTGCCCGCTGACTTCACAGCAATGCTTCGTCCCTACATACACCTCTATGAGGCGACAGCAGGGAAAATCACGCCCCTCGTCGGACACACCCTCTCCGATCTCGGCTACGATGCCGACTACTCACTCACGCCAAGAGAGATCATCCGGCTCTCCCCTGATCTCTTGGAAACGGTCACCATCCTCGACGACACGAGCATTTCTCTCAAGTGCCCCGTCCTCTTTGACTTCGGCGCGATTGGCAAGGGCTACTTCTGCGATCGTATTGCGGACTTCTTGCGTGAGGAACACGTCGAACAATTCCTTGTCAATGGAAGCGGCGACATCGTCTATGAAAGCACTGGCATGCCGATACAGGTCGGGATCGAGCATCCGGGCGACGCAACCAAAGTCGTCGGATCAGTCGAAATGACCCGAGGCGCCCTGTGTGCAAGTGGCACCAATCGCCGCCGCTGGCGAAATCATCACCACATCATCGACCCTGACACCACCGAGTCCCCCGAGCAATTCCTCGCTACCTGGGTCATCGCCGAAAATGCCGCGCTCGCCGATATCCTTGCAACCGCCCTCTTCCTCGCCAAGCCAGACGCCCTCCGAAAGGTCTATCCCTTCGAATACGCCACACTCGACACAGACCTCACCCTCCGCCAATCCCCAGACTTCCAAGCAGCAACATACTGATATCAAAGAAATACAATTACATAAGCCAAAACAACAACGGACACTGCCAAAAACAGTGTCCGCCTTTATACCAAAAGTTTCCGAATACTCTATCCCTTTGCCTCTACCTTAATCTTCTCAAGCGCATCCATGAAGCCTTTCGGGGTGAGTGACGAGCCATTCACGACGGCAAGATCGAGCGAATCTATTGATTTGCCTGTCACAGCAGTCGAAACCCCTTCAGCGAACTGCTTTTGCATATACTGGCTCTTCGGATTCTCGGATTCCTCTGTCGAGGCAACCTCGGTGACCACTCCACCCTTCAGTGTCAGCGTCACCGTAATATGCTCCGGTCCCGCGGGAGACGTATACTCACCGAGCGCGGTATATGTCCCATCGGTATACGATACGCCCTCATCAGCCTTCATCATTCTACTTTTTGCATCGGAAGGCTCTTTCTGAGAGCTGTCCGGAAGCATCTTATCATTTGATCGCCCCAAGAACCAGGCAAGCACTCCGCCAAAAATCGCCACCATTGCGATACCGCCAAACAATCTCGATCCGTTCGAAACCATTTTTCCATTCGATGACATTGACGCTTCCGAACCTTCTTCCGAAGAAGCCTCTTTCTGTGTATCTTCACTCATAAGAAAAACCTAAAGAAATAATATGGGATTTTTTTCCTAAAAGCCCACTAAGAAACAACGCCAAGATAATGAAACCTTCTTGCAAAAAGAAGAATCGAAGGCGAATGACAGTATACCACACGAAAATATCGATACACAAAAACGCCTTTACAGAGCCACAGGAAAGATGCTACAGTAACCGGAGACGACAGAAACACAAAGTCTTTTTTCCCTTTCTATGGATAGCACAGCCTTTCTGTTGACTCCCAACATATTGCTCGGAGGAGTCGTATTTGTGGGAATTCTCTGCATTGCACAGTTTTTCCTCATTAGGAAGCTTTTTCGCAAGGCGAGTCAATTCGAGGAACGACAAAAGATGTTTCTCAAAGGAAAGCGTGGCGCCGACCTCGAAGCCGTCATCTTGCGACACGACCAAGAAGTCGGCAATCTCGACACCGAGATTCAGGAGCTCTTTGCTATCACCGAAAACATCCGAGCACTCGCTACCATCGGCATACACAAAGTCGGCATCGTCCGCTTTAACCCCTTCCAAGATACCGGAAGCAACCAAAGCTGGAGTATCGCCCTCCTCGACGGAAATACGACAGGCATCGTCATCTCTTCCCTCCTCTCCCGAGAATCGGCACGCGTCTACGCAAAGCCCGTTGTACACGGACAAGCAAAAGACTTCCCCTTCACCGCCGAAGAAAAACACGCCATCGAACTCGCGCAAACATCCAGAGATTCCAAGAAAACTACCCTACCTCTAGCAGAAACCCCCTCAAAGTCTCAAAGTAGGGCAGATTGAATACTTTCTCTAACGTAGATACAATCCAACCGTATCACGTTTGTTTGAAGAAAACTCTCTTTTTGTGGATTTCGAAGCGAGCACGCAAAGACAAGCAAAAAAGGAATTTTCTTCAAACAATTCAGACATACAAACGCATTCGCACCCCACAATTCCCATTCGCATCAATTTCTAATGTATCATTCCTATGGATGAACCCATCACAACCGACGAGCCGAAGAAAATAGTCAAAATACCGTCATCCGTCAGTGTCAAACACCTTGCGGAAATCTTTGGTACGCCGGTCTCGACGGTCATCATGGAACTCATGAAGAACAAAATCCTCGCAACCATCAACGAGGAAATCGACTTCGAAACCGCGAGTATCATCGCCCAAGACATGGGATTTGAAACCGAAGAAGACCTCGAGACCAGCGGAAGTGAGACCCTCACTCTCGAGCGACTCCTCGAAATTTGCGCCCAAGAAAAAGCCTCAGGAAAAACCCTCGACACGCGCCCGGCAGTCGTCACTATCTTGGGACACGTCGACCATGGCAAGACGACGCTCCTCGATACCATCCGCACCACCAATGTCGCAGGCAAAGAGTCCGGTGGCATCACCCAAGCAATCAGCGCCTACCAGGTCAAGAAGCGTGGCGAACTCATCACATTCATTGATACACCAGGACACGAAGCCTTCTCTGCTATGCGCGAACGTGGCGTTGCACTCGCCGATATCGCTATCTTGGTTGTCGCTGCAGACGACGGTGTCCGCCCGCAAACCAAAGAAGTCATCTCCTATATCCGCGAACACCATATCCCTACCATCGTCGCCATCAACAAAGTCGACAAGCCCGAAGCGAATATCCCCCGCGTCAAACAAGAGCTCGCCGACAACGACATCCTCCTCGAAGAATGGGGTGGCAACTATCCAGCAGTCGAGATTAGCGCCAAGCACGGGAAAAATATCGACAAGCTCCTCGAACACATCATCCTCGTCGCCGAGGTCAATGATTTTCAAAGCGATGCAAAACGCGACGGACTCGCCCTCGTCCTCGAGTCACACCTCGACCCACAAAAAGGACCCGTCGCCGTTGCCCTCGTCAAGACTGGCACACTCAAGGTTGGACAAGATGTCACCGTTGGTAGTGCCTACGGTCGTATCCGTCGTCTCGAAGACTTCGTCGGAAAAAACATTCTCTCCGCATTACCGTCAACTCCCGTCCGACTCTATGGTTTGAGCACCGCGCCCAATACCAATGACGTCATCCAAGTCGTGAGCAGCAAAGTCGCCGCGCGACTCAAGTCTCGCGAACGCATGACCGGTGGCGCCACCAAGAAAGACGTTCAGGTTGTGCTGAATGACGATGTGAAGAAATTCCCCCTCCTTATAAAAACCGATGTCCACGGCTCACTCGAAGCAATCGAGCAAATCCTCTCAACGATTCCATCAGATGAAATCGTCATCGATATCGTCGCCAAAGGCGTCGGAAGCATCACCGAGAGCGACGTCCGCATCGCAGCGAGTGCCAACGCACTCATTGTCGGCTTCAATGTAAATCCCACGCCAGTTGCCAGTCGCATCGCCGAAACCGCCAAAATCGATATCAAGAGCTTCAGCATCATCTACAAGCTCGTCGAATTCGTCAAAGAAAAGCTCTCCGCTCTCCTCCCCCCCGAAGTCATTCGCACCGATCTCGGCACACTCTCCGTCCTCGCCGTCTTCAAAACCGGCAAACACGACATGATTGTCGGCGGTCGCGTGAGTGATGGCAAAATCCTCAAGGGATCGCAAATCGAAATCAAGCGCGAAGGAGAAATCGTCGGCACCGGTCGCCTCGCAAGCCTCCAGCAAAACAAGAAGAACACTGATGAGGTAGGAAGTGGCAACGAATGCGGGCTCACCATCGACACCACCACCAAAATCCAAGTCGGCGACACCATTCTTTCCTTCACCATCGAAGAAAAGCGCCGCACACTCTAAAGATATACTACGAACCAAAACCAAACAAAATAAACATAAAACTCCAATACATTCTGGAGTTTTGTTGTTATAATGGCACTATGATGACAAGTCAAAAAGGATTACAGAAAATCCCCATCCCTGTCGCTGAAACGCTCGCCACTCTCGAAGCGGCCGGATTTGAAGCGTTTGTCGTCGGCGGCAGTGTTCGTGATCTAATCCTGGGGAGAGAGCCAAAAGATTGGGATATCACCACCAATGCCATTCCCGAAGAAATTCAAAAAATATTTCCCGAGAGTTTTTACGAAAACGTCTTTGGCACCGTGGGAGTAAAGGTGGAAAAATTCCGCTCATTCTCCCCTGCCCAAGGAAAGATGCCGCGCACTCAAGGCAGAGGAAAGGAAGAAGCTCACGAGACAAAAGAAACTCCAGCCATCAAAAATAAAAAAGAGCACGACATCATCGAAGTCACCACCTACCGCGCCGAATCCGGCTATGACGACAAACGCCACCCGTCAAAAGTCTTCTTCGTGCAAACTATCGAAGAAGACCTCGCTCGCCGCGACTTCACCATGAATGCGATTGCTCTCTCGGCAAACGGAACACTTGTCGATCCCTTCAATGGTCAATCTGACATTACTGCGAAAACCATCCGAGCCGTCGGGAATCCGGGCGACCGCTTCGGCGAAGATGCTCTTCGTATGCTTCGCGCCGTCCGATTTTCTGCCGAACTCCGCACGCCGATGCCAATTCCCAAAGACGCTCTCATAGAAGACAACGAGTCCACAAACTTGTTGCACAAAAACGCCGACTGGAAAATAGAGCCGGAAACATTCTCCGCTATCCAAGCGCATGCGAACGATATCCAACAAATTTCCGCCGAACGCGTTTCGGATGAACTTTCCAAAATCATCCTTTCAAAGAACCCCGCCGAAGGCATAGACCTCTTGCGCATCACCGGACTCCTCACATATATCCTGCCGGAAGTGACCGCAGGCGTCGGCGTCGGGCAAAACCTCCACCATATCTACACCGTCTATGAGCACAATCTCCGCGCTCTCGCCACCTGCCCCTCGTCAAAACTCGATGTCCGCCTCGCCGCCCTCCTCCACGATGTTGGCAAGCCACAAACCAAACGTGGTAATGGCTATCGATCCACCTTCTACAATCACGACCATGTGGGCGCCCGCATCACCAAAAAGCTCTTGGAGCGACTCCGCTTCCCCAGCACGGTCATCGAGAAAGCAACACTCCTCGTTGACAACCACCTTTTTTACTATAATGTAGGAGAAGTGACCGCCGCTTCAGTCCGCCGCCTCATCCGACGCGTCGGTCTTGAGAACATGCGAGACCTCATGGATATTCGTATCGCCGACCGCCTCGGATCCGGCACACCCAAAGGAAAGCCCTACAAGCTCCGGCATTTGGAATACATGATTGAGAAGGTCTCCAAAGACCCCGTGTCCGTCAAAATGCTCGCCGTGAACGGTCGAGATCTCATGGGAACTCTCCATCTGTCACCGGGACCAAAAATCGGCGCCATACTCGACGTCCTCCTCGCCGAAGTGATTGAAGACCCGACAAAAAACACTCGAGAAACCCTCCTCCAACGAGCCGAATTACTCGACAAAGAAGACATAGAGCACCTCCGCAACCTCGCCAAAGACCGCATCGAAGAAAAACGCAACCAAGACGACCACCACGTTAAGCAGAAACACTGGGTACAGTAAAGAAATCGGAATTGAACACAAAGTTTTTCGGGAGGAATTGTTTTTTGCGGCTTTCGGAGCGAGCACGCGAAGACAAGCAAAAAACAATTTCTCCCGAAAAACAGATTCTACAGATACATTCTTGCAAGTTATTAGAGCCTATCTCAAAGAGAGCTTTCGACACTTTTTAGGAATTTTTGAATGGAAAGTCGTGAAAAACAAGGAGGAATATCGGGATATTTCGACAAGTTTTGAATGATTTTCCGTCAAAATTTACAAAAAGTAAGACAAAGATTATTTTTGAGATAGACTCCAGAGAATTTCGGGGCATAGTATACCGGTAGTACGCATGATTCGGGTTCATGTAGACTGGGTTCGATTCCCAGTGCCCCGACAGAAGTAAAGCGCAAGGAGTGGGCAAGCACGCCAACTGCTTGGCGTGCGACTTGGAATCGAAGGGTTGAGTGATGCGTATTCACCACGAAACCCCGGTCCGGAGGAGATTCTCGAGTAGCTCCGACAAAAAAGTATGAAATTCACAATTCCCTCCATTACCGACAATCCCGTTAATCTCCTGCGACGCGCCGGCTATACCTTTCAGCGCCAAGAAAACGGTGAGATGAGCTTTATCCGCCCACTTGCGTCCGCTGGCTATCCGCGCTTCCATATGTACACCAAGCTCCGGAACGAAGACCTCGATATCAGCTTTCACCTCGATCAAAAGAAAGAAACCTACGGCACAGACACCCGTCATCACGGCGAATACGAAGAATCCGGAGTTCTCAAAGAAGAGGCTAATCGCATCAAATCCTTCCTCACCCCCGTATCTGACGATTCTAGTATGAGTCCAGTGTAAAAGAAGAACCTGCCGGGGTGGCGAAATGGCAGACGCACCAGCTTTAGGAGCTGGCGATGGCAACATCATGGAGGTTCAAGTCCTCTCCCCGGCACCAAGAAATCTCTCTCGCTCGGATTGATAAAAATGCAGACTCGCTCAGTTTTGGCTCAAAAATATACCGCTACATGTACGTACCACCTCTGCCACAAAAATAGCAAACCGCGCCGAGCTCACAGGAGACTCGGCGCTTTCAATTCCAAAAAAGTTTCATCTCTTGCGTACTACCACTCGAGTGCCCCTCCAACTTTGTACTCCGTGACGCGTGTCTCGAAGAAGTTCTTTTCTTTGGAGAGGTCGACTGCCTCACTCATCCATGGGAAGGGGTTCTCCGCATGATACTGTACCGGCAATCCCACACGCTCGAGCCGTCGATCAGCGACATGCTCGATATACTGTTTGAACCCTTCGGCATTCATCCCAAATATACCGCGCGGAAATACTTCCTGCGCAAAAGTATATTCCAAAACCACTGCCTTCCGGATGAGATCCACAATATGCTGTTGAAACTCCGGCGTCCAGAGCTCTGGTTGTTCCTCCTTAATGGAGTTAATCAGATTGATGCCGAAATTGAGATGCTGTGATTCATCGCGCATGATGTATTGTATCTGCTCAGCGCTCCCAGGCATCTTATTCTGCCGCTGGAAGCCAAACATCACAGCAAATGAGCTATAGAAGAAAATCCCCTCGAGAATAAGTGAAAACACCACCATATTCTCCAAAAACTTCTGATCTGCTTCAAATGTACCCGTTCGGAAACTTGTATCGAATATTCCTTCATTGAAAGAAAGAATAAATGCATCCTTGTTGTAGATTGCTTCCACTTCGCGATACATATTGAATATCTCGCTTTCATCAAGCCCGAGCGACTCCACAATATACTGATACGAATGCGTGTGAATCGCTTCTTCATACGCCTGGCGGAGGAGATACATGCGACATTCCGGACTCGTGATGTGCCGATAGAATGCCAAGACGACATTGTTGGCAGCAATCGAGTCGGCTGTTGTAAAGAATCCGAGCACGGTCTTGAGCGCCTTTCGCTCATCTTCTGAGAGCACATCGCGCGCTTTCCATTGCTCGATATCCTTCTGCATGGATATCTCCGTCGGAAGCCAGTGATTGGCATTGCCGACATTGTACGCTTCCCAGGCAAACGTGTGTCGCATCGGATAGAGCTGCATCACATCCGCATCTCCGCCGTTTATCACGCGACGCTTGTTGATATCGACCGGTTGCGCTCCTTTTTGTATTGGCATAGCAGTATATTAAACACTGAACAAGAAAAACAATCTCTCAGAGCCCGCTAAAGAAATGTCAAACAGATTTACTATTTGAACTGTTTTTCGGGAAAAACAAACTTTTTTAACAGGTTCTCACACAAAATCCTCATCACAAAACCCAATCTCTCTGCACATTCAGTAAGACCACGCTATCCCTGGCACGCTTCACAATCAGGGTCAGCAATAAGGCAAAGCTTCGGCTCTCCAGTAGAAGATGGGGCGCTCTGTGAAACCGAACTTGTCTCCTGAACAGGAAGTGTCGAAGGCGGCACACCGGCAGCCGATTGGGGCGCTATTCCTGACGGCTCCACGAGAGAAGCTGCCAAAGGAGATGCTCCACCCTTCTCCCGAAGGTGAGTTGAGCCAAATTCAGTCGTCGACACCGTGGACTTCTCTACCTGCGATGCCCCCAGTGTTCGGAGATAATACGTCGTCTTGAGTCCAAGCTCCCACGCGCGAAAGTAAATATCTGACAATTCGCGCCCAGATACATTGCGGAAGAAGATATTGAGCGATTGAGATTGATCGATCCACTTCCCGCGCCGCGCCGCCGCTTCCACGAGCCACGATGAATGAATTTCAAACACTTCCTTGTATTTTCCCTTCAGCGCTGCTGGGATACCTTGTATTCCCTGTATACTTCCATCCTGATACTTCAGCTGGTTGAGCATATCACGATTCCAAAGTCCGAGTTTCTTGAGATCATTCACCAAATGCTTGTTTACCACCACGAAGTCGCCTTCTTTGTTCGACTTCACATAGATATTCTTGTATATCGGTTCCATGCAAGGGATACATCCAACAAGATTCGCCGTACTTGCTGTCGGAGCAATCGCCAATACATTTGAGTTCCGCATACCAAACTTCCGTATATGCTCGCGAACCGGTGTCCAATCAAGTTTCCCCGTTCGCACCAAAGGAATCTTCTCTCCACGCTCCGCCTCAAGAATGTCTATGGTATCCTGCGGCAAAATATTTCGACTCCACTTCGAACCCTTATAGCTCGTATACGTTCCACGTTCCTTTGCGAGCTCAGACGACGCGAGAAGCGCATGGTACGAAACCATCTCCATGGATTCATCCGCAAACTCCACTGCTTCTTTGGAATCAAAGTTGATATCAAGGAGATAGAGCGCATCATGATAGCCACGAATGCCGAGCCCGAGCGGTCGATGCCGCATATTGGAACGACGCGCCTCAGGAATCGGATAGTAGTTGACGTCGATGACATTGTCGAGCATGCGAACCGCAATGCGCGTCACCTTTTCGATAAGATCTCGATCAAAGACCCCATTTGAGACAAATTTGGCAAAGTTGAGCGATCCAAGATTGCACACGGCTGTCTCATCTGACGAGGTGTTGAGTGTGATTTCCGTGCAAAGGTTTGAAGAGTGCACGACGCCCACATGATCTTGTGGCGAACGAAGATTGGAAGGATCCTTCCAAGTAATCCACGGGTGTCCCGTCTCAAACAACATAATCAACATCTTCTTCCACAAATCCTTCGCGACTACTCGCCGCCAGAGCTTCATCTCACCCCGATCAGCCCGACGTTCATATTCCACATAGCGATTCTCGAACTCTTTGCCGTAGAGTTCATGCAAATCCGGCGCCTCATCTGGCGAGAAGAGTGTCCACTCGGCATTCTCTCGCACTCGCTTCATAAAAAGATCTGGAATCCAGTTCGCCGTATCGATATCATGCGTACGCCGACGCTCATCTCCGGTATTCTTGCGAAGTTCGAGAAAGTCTTCGATATCGTAGTGCCACGTCTCCAAATAAACACACCCCGCACCACGACGCTTCCCACTGCGATTGATAGACACATTCACATCATTGGCAATCTTGAGAAACGGCACGACACCCTGACTCCCGACGCCCGTACCTTTGATAAACGAGCCTGTCGCGCGAACAGGCGTCCACGACGATCCCGTTCCACCGCTCCATTTGAGGAGTTGCGCATTATCGGAGTACGTTTTGAAAATAAGATCAAGCGAATCGGACACTACATTGAGGAAACAATTCGAAAGCTGCGCCTTCACCATACCCGCCTGGAAAAGCGTTCGCCCGCCTGGGGTATAGAGAAATTCCGAGAGCGCCCAATAAAAGTCTTTTGCCACATCATCGCGCTTCGACTCCGGTTCAGGGAGACTTGTCCCCATTGCAATACGCATCCAAAACATCTGTGGCGTCTCGAGTGGCAATTTCGTCTCAGGATCCTCCAAGAGATATCGGGAGGAAAGAATCTCGAGTCCCATATACTCAAAGAGTTGGTCATTCTCGAGCACAAAAAGATTAGCAAGCTTTTCCAGATCGAAACCCAACATACGAGCATCAAATATACCCTTCTTCACGCCCCAAAGAATATTGCGCTGGAAAATCTGCTTATGCCGCTCCAAGAGCGTCTCTTTGGTCACGTCGGCGCCCAAAACCTCTCGATACAAACGATCCAAGAGCAAATTGGTTGCCAGTTTCGAATACGCCGGGTCATACTCAATCATTGAGCGCACAATCATCGTGAGAACGCGCGCCACATCTTTCGTCGAAATGCCATCATATACCTCGAGACGACACTGGCGAAGTATCGCCTCAAGATCGATATCCTTCTCTATGCCTATCATGTGATAGCCCAGTGTCCGGCGGATTTTGTCTAGAGAAAACACTTCTTTCTTGCCCGAGCGTTTGGTGACGGAGAGTTCATGCTGCTCGATTTTCCGCGAAATTTCTTGCTTGCGCTCTTCGCGAATCTTTGCGTGCTCGTATCGATAAATAATATAGGCTTTTGCAACATCAAAAAGCCCTTCAAGCATCAATTCTTTCTCTGCGAAATCCTGCACATGTTCGACTGACGGCACCGTACGAGGAAACGCCTGCAAAAGTTTCGAGGCAACCGCGCCGGAAATAGCGTGTATACGAGCATCATCACTCTTTCCCTTCACCTCTACAAAAGCACCTTTCAGGGCACGCTCTATTTTCCTCGCATCAAAATCAACGATATCTCCGTTCCGTTTCTTTATTTTTTGTGCTGTTTCGGTCATATTGAAGAGCAAGAAAGACACGGGCCGCCCCAATCCGCGCCCTCCTCAAAAGAGAATTTAATTTTCTGTTAACCCCCGTCTGACAAGACTCCTACAGCCTTCCCTCAACTACTTCCCAATCAATCGCTTTGAAAAAAGTTTCAATATAATCCGCGCGCTTCAATCCGTAGTCCAGCATAAACGCATGTTCAAATACATCCATCACAAGAAGCGGTGTTGCACCCGCCAAGTGTCCGGCGTCATGCTCATTGATCCAGACATTGAAGAGATTGCCACTCTCCGCATCCTTGGCAAGAATCACCCAGCCAATCCCTCGCATCGCTCCGACAGCACGGAAATCCTTCTCCCATGCCTCGACACTCCCAAATGACTGCACCAGAGAACCCGAAACAACGCTTTCATCATGCATCAATGGCTTACTTTCTTTGGTCAAGTTCCCGAAATACAACTCGTGAAGCCGCATACCATCCCACTCCCAGCCAAATCGTCGTTTCAATTCCGCATATTCCGGCGTGCCCGGCTCCTTACCAGCGAGCAATTCCGCAACCGTATTTGTATTCTTCACATACCCCTCGTAGAGTGTGAAATGATTGCTCAGAAGCGCATCACTCATCCCCTCCATTCCCAAAAGCCGCTTGAAATCTTGTGGTTGATACGACGTCTTCATAGTTGTAGACAGTATTACTTTTTATTTTCTATACACTTCCCTCTATTTCATCAGCAAAAACAGGGCGAATCTTCGCGCTATATCTTCCCTACCAAATCAAGTCCTGGCTTCAACGTCTTCGCGCCGGGTTTCCAGTTGGCGGGGCATACTTCGCCACCATGTTCGCGGACAAACTGCGCCGCACGAAGTTTGCGCAGTATTTCTTCTGCAGATCGCCCGATATTATTCGAGTTCACTTCGTATGACTGCAAAACTCCATCTGGATCAATGATAAAGGTTCCGCGACGTGCATTTCCTTCTTCCTCAATGTATACGCCAAACTCCATCGTCAATTCAGCCGTTCGATCAGCAATCATGGGAAATTGCACCTTCTCAATCGCCTTGGAGTGATCATGCCATGCCTTGTGTGTATACACCGTGTCCGTGCTCACGCCAAACACTTCCGTATCGAGCTTCTGAAAATCCTCGTAGTGATCCGCCAAATCCTCAAGCTCCGTCGGACACACAAAGGTAAAATCCGCCGGATAGAAGAACAGTACCGTCCATTTCCCAAAGAAATCCGAGAGCTTCCTTTCCACAATCTTGTCTTTGTGGTAGAGTGTCAAATCGAAGTCGGGAACCTTTTCGCCGATTTCAACACCATATCCATACTCACTCATAGACTCCGCATCGTCGCAGCCACATCCGCCGCCGCAACACCCGTCTTTTTCTTCATCGTATTCCTTGTTCATACGCATTTCGTTAAATAAATATACGAGAAAACGCTCTTTTTTCGAAAGAAAAACATCTGTCGTTTATTCATAGTACGTGCCGCTTTTTTCACTGTCAACTCTTCGCTTTTCATACCAAATTCACATGGACGTTTCACTCGAAAACCGACATACCATAACCCCCACTTCGAAAGATTTCGGGAATCGTGTTGATACTTTTTTGGCTCAATCAAAAGATTTTAAGGATATTATTGGAAGAGAACTCAGTCGAACACATATCGCTCGCGGCATACGAGATGGCGGAGCATTCCTCGGGTCTTCGCCCGCAAAGCCCCATACCAAAATCTCGAAAGATGCGCTACTCATCATACTCCCCGACAAATTCACGCAAGCAGAAGAAACGCTCACCCCCGAACCAGACCTCCCAATCATTGTCATCAAAGAAACGCCGAATTTCATCATTATCAATAAGCCCGCCGGTATACAAGTTCACCCATCAAGCGCTCAGGAATCCGGCACGGTTGTGCACTGGAGTATAGCGCACTACCCGGAAATAGCGACGATTGGCGATCCTGCCCGCCCCGGCATTGTTCACCGACTTGACCGCGACACCAGCGGACTCCTCATCATCGCCCGCACCAAGAAGTCCTTCACTGCGCTCAAAAAACGTTTCAAGGAACGCGCGGTGCACAAGCAATATCTCGCGATTGTATACGGCATTCCGAAAGCAAAAGAAGGCGTCATAGCCACGCCAATTGCCCGATCAACCCGTGGCGACCGCCAAAGCGCCGCCATTCCCGGGCGACGCGTCAAAGGCATTGTCCGCCCTGCCGAAACCGCCTATCGCCTCATTAAGACCTTCAACAATACCGCACTCATCGAAGTAGAGCCCAAAACTGGTCGGACACACCAGATACGCGTGCACCTCGCCTCCATTGGTCACCCTGTCCTCGGCGACACACTCTACGCTTCACGAGCCTCGCGCGCGGTTATACCTTCCCCCAAAAGGCAGCTCCTTCATGCGGCAAACCTCTCTTTTGAGCTCTTTGGACAAGAATATTCCTTCACAGCGCCCCTTCCAAGCGACTTTTCTGACTGGCAAGAGCTCTTTACAAAGCAACAATAATACGGTAAGATTCCGAGATAAGAGAGGACGACCGTCCTTTTTTTCATGTACTCGCGCGTTTTTAATTATTATTGCGGACGATCGCGCTCGCCGCACACGACCCATGTTTATGCCACTCAAGAAAACGTTAAGCTCACTTCTCGACGAAACACTCGCACTTCACAAGAAGCCAGAAGTTTCAGAAGAAGCACCCGTCTCGGAAGAAAAAACCGAGAACGCTACCCCAAAGAAGAAAGCATCTGCCAAAAAATCCGCAGCAACAAAGCCACCTAAGAAAGCATCTGAAACAAGCAAAGTAGCGCCAGAAAAATCAGAAGAAGGAGAGGCCTCGGAAAAAAATGGGGTAAAGAGAGAGAAAAAGACATCGAAAGCCGCCCCCGAAGAAGTCGTGGACGATTCTGAAATGGGACGACTTATTGCAGAGCACCCGTTCGAAGTACCGAGTATCGGCGACGTACTCCAGGGAACCATCATCGAGGTTGGCTCCAATTTCGCATTGATCGACCTTGGTCCATTGGGGACGGGTACCGTTCTCGGCAAAGAAATGCGCGACGGTCTCGCTGGCGGTGTCAAAGTCAAGAAAGGCGACTCCGTAAGCGCAACGCTCATCGACCTCGAGAATGACGACGGCGTCATCGAACTCTCCATCCGAGAGGCCTCCTATGACAAGTCATGGGAAGATATCCAGATGAAGCTTGAGAACAAAGAAGTCGTCCCAACCAAAATACTCGAAGCCAATAAGGGTGGGCTTATGATTGAAGTAAATGGCGTCCCTGGTTTCCTCCCCGTTTCCCAGCTTGGCAGCGAGCACTACCCACGCGTCGAAGATGGCGACAAGAACAAGATCCTCGACCTCCTCAAACGCCTTATCGGGCAAGAGCTCAATGTCCGCATCTTGGATGCCGATCGTATCAATGAGAAACTTATCGTGAGCGAAAAGGCAGCTCGAAGTGAAAAGGAGCGTGCTGCCATCTCTTCTCTTCAGGTAGGCGATACGGTTTCCGGTGAGGTGAGCGGCGTTGTAGACTTTGGCGCCTTCGTCAAATTCCCTATCCCAGGAAACGAGAAAGAGCGAGTCGAAGGTTTGGTGCATATTTCCGAGCTCGCTTGGCAGCTTATTGATGATCCACGAACCGTTGTTCGCACGGGCGATCAGGTGAGTGTCAAGGTAATCGGTATCGAAGACACGCGAATCTCCCTCTCCATGAAGGCGCTCAAAGACGATCCTTGGGCAAATGTCGCCGAAAAATACACCGTCGGGGACACGGTGAGCGGGAAAGTCGACAAGATTAATCACTTCGGCGCCTTCGTCTATCTCGACAAAGATATTCACGGACTCGCCTATGTGAGCGAATTCCAAAACCTCTACCCCGGTCGCAAAATGGAAGAGGTCTTCCAAGTTGGCGGAAGCTACACCTGGAAAATCCTCTCCATGGAACCCAAGAGTCACCGCATGGGACTCCTCCCAGTGAAATAGCACTCCCGCACCGAATAGCGTTCCCAAGGAATACTGCTCGGGGAATAGCAAAAGTTAAGGGAAGCAAGAAAAACTCCGCCCATATTTGGGTGGAGTTTTTTTAAACCACGAAACTCACCATGCGCAAAATAATAAAAATGCTTTTATCTAAAACACTGAACAAAACTCAGCCCTGTCGCTCCGAGTAGAGTCGAGGAATCTCAGACTTTCTGGAAGCATTGTCTATCCGGTAAGCCAATGTCCTTCCACCTCACTTCTTCGTCGTTTCGGTCGAGCCGACAAAGAAGTGTCTCGTTCTGCGTAAGGTGAAAATCAAATATGTCGCATCTCTTCGAAGCGCTTTTCCGCCCTCTCAGATCAGAAACAATTTCTTGTCCTCGGAAAGATTGATAAAATCGTCGAGTTGTTCAATAAGCTTGGCACTCGCCGATTCCTTGAATGCCATGCCTTCGACGCGACACCCCGTTGTTGATTGAATATATTCAATGAGCGGTATATAGTCTCCGTCACCTGAAACAAGGATAATCACATCGAGATTGCGAGCCATTCTCACCGCATCCATCGCAATGCCCACATCCCAATCTCCCTTCTTGGAACCATCGGGGAAAATCTGCAAATCTTTCGTTTTCACTTCAAATCCGGATTTCTCAAGCGCTTCAAAGAACTTTTCTTCCATACCCTCGACGGTTTTGATGCCGTAGGCGATGGCACGGATGAGTTTCCGGTCGGCTGTGCCAGCAAGGAGCACGTTCTTAAAGCTCACTTTCTTACTGAAAAGAATGCGAGCGCTATAATACATATTCTGCACATCGACCAACATGCCGACGCGCTGTTCCTTAAATTTCGCCATAAATCAATACTTGTAAATAAAACTTTTCTGTCATCCCAACCAAAATAGAGGGATTTCAGTTTAATTGTGTAGAAAGCCTCTTAGCTTAAAAGGTTCGAATTTCCAACTTGCAGAAAAAAGTGTCAATCTTTTGAAAGCAACTAACTCGGAACTACATTCTCACAAAGGGAGCAGTTGATTGACGTAGAGGAAAAGCCAATCCCGCACCTTGGATACAAAGTGCGGGAGGAAAAATCTAGGCGAGTTTGAGCTTCTTTGCAAGGGCTTTCGCCGACTTCTCATCTGTTTTCTGGAGATATCCCATCAGGCGCTTCCGCTTCGAGACCATTTTGAGGAGTCCTCGACGAGAATGAAAGTCTTTCTTGTTCTTCTTGAGGTGATCGGTCAGCTTCTTAATTCGCTCCGTAAACATCGCAATCTGATACTCCGGCGACCCGGTATCCTTCTCATGTCGCTTCACCTCTTTCGTCGCCTTCACCTTCTGCTTCGTCGTCAACATAGCTTTGTCGTACGGCATCGGACTCGTTCACAAAAAACCAATCCGAGCTCGTCCCCTATAAATTAATACTAAAAGCCTATCATGGAAAGCTTTTCTGCGCAACCTACAGCACTGTAAATGAGGCAACGCCGTCGCTCGTTTGCGGGCGCATGACGCGGACGCCTTGGGTGACACGGGAGAGGAGCGGGACACTCTTGAGCGGAATGCGGATGATAGTACCCTTTCTCGAAGTCGCCATCAGGTCGCATTCGGAGATATCGTCTTTGTGTACCACCTCCGCACCGACAATCTTGCCAATCTTTGGTGTCACCTTGGCAGTTTTCATGCCACTTCCGCCACGATGCTGGAGTTTGTAGTGTTTGAGGTCGGTGCGTTTCCCGAAGCCACTCCCCGAGAGGATGATAAGCTCAAGATCTTTCCCCTCGGCGCGGACGACATTCATACCCACGACTTTGTCGGACGCAGCAAGCTTGATACCGCGCACGCCACCGGCACTTCGCCCCATCGGGCGCACATCACTTTCCTTGAAGCGAATCGCCTGCCCTTCACTCGTAGTGAAGATGATATGATCAGAGCCAGTTGTCGGCGCAACCCAGCCAAGCATATCGCCCTTTTCGAGGTTGATCGTGATAAGTCCGCTCCGACGCACCGTTTCATAGTCTTCGAGCTTCGTTTTCTTGATAGTACCCTGCTCTGTCGCCATGAAGAGATATTTGTAATCATCATCCTTATTGAAGGCAATGAGCGCAGTAATGCGTTCGTCTGGCGACATCTGGAGGAAATTTACAATCGCCTGCCCCTTCGCCGTACGCGAAGATTCGGGGATTTCATACGCCTTGGTCTGAAACACCTTGCCCGTATCAGTAAAAAACATGAGATTGTCATGCGTCATAATGCCAAGCACCTTGGCAATCGCATCACCCTCATGCGTCGTCGCGCCAATTACACCCTTGCCGCCACGCTTTTGCACGCGATAGACATCTGGATTCATTCGCTTCACATAGCCATCATGAGAAAGCGTGATAATTGCTTCTTCGTTTGGGATAAGATCTTCCTGCCGAAATTCGCCAATACCAGAGCGAATCACCTTGGTTTTTCTCTCATCGCCATACTTTGCCTTGAGATCGAGGAGCTCGGTCTTCACAAGTTTCATAAGCTTCGTCCGACTCCCAAGCAGATCTTCGAGCTCAGCGATAAGCCTGCGCTTCTCAGCAAGTTCATCTTCGATCTTCTTACGCTCGAGTCCAGCAAGCGTCTGAAGACGCATTTCGAGAATCGCATCCGTCTGACGATCAGAAAGGCGAAAGCTCTTCATGAGGCGTGTCTTTGCTGTTTCTTTGTCCGGAGATTTCTTGATAATCGCAATCACTTCATCTATATGGTCGA
Source organism: Candidatus Moraniibacteriota bacterium (assembly GCA_016699385.1). Taxonomy (NCBI): domain Bacteria; phylum Candidatus Moraniibacteriota; species Candidatus Moraniibacteriota bacterium. Next base: position 918,534 of record CP064974.1, read on the forward strand.
GTGCGGTTTTGAGCCCTTCGAGGATATGCGCGCGATCTCGCGCCTTTTCAAGTTCAAATCGCGTCCGACGTGTCACGACAATCTCACGATGTGCGACAAATTGCTCGAGAATTGATTTCAAGTTCAACACCTGCGGCTCAATGCCGTTCACTAGTGCCAACATATTCATGTTGAAGTTCTTCTGGAAATCCGTAAGCGAATAGAGCTTATTGAGCACTTTCTGTGGGAACGCCTCTTTCTTGAGATCAACCACGATACGCACTCCATCCTTATCGGATTCATCACGGAGATCTTTGATACCCTGAAGCTTCCCATCCTTTACCAGTTCAGCAATTTTCTGTATCAATGTTGATTTGTTGGTCAAATAGGTGATTTCCGTCGCAACAATCTGAAACATGCCCGCCTTGGTCTCGATGATTTCCGCCTTGGCGCGTGTCGTAATCTTCCCGCGACCAGTCGCATAAGCCTCACGAATATCCTTAGCATTGTAAATAATGCCCCCCGTCGGAAAGTCCGGGCCCTTGATGAATTTCAAAAGGTCTTCCGTACTCGCCTCAGGATTTTCGATAAGATGCGAAATACCATCAATCAGTTCTGAAAGATTGTGTGGGGGAATATTCGTTGCCATGCCGACAGCAATACCGACCGTGCCATTGGCAAGGAGTTGCGGCAATTTTGCCGGAAGGAGCACTGGCTCCTTATGCACGCCGTCAAAGTTCGGAACAAAGTCCACCGTATCTTTCTCGATATCAAAAAGCATCTCCTCAGCTATCGGAGAAAGCTTCGCTTCGGTATAGCGATAGGCAGCAGCACTGTCTCCATCCATAGAGCCAAAGTTCCCCTGCCCCCACACGAGCGGGTAGCGAAGCGAAAAATCCTGCGCCATACGCACCATCGTGTCGTACACCGCCGTGTCGCCATGCGGGTGATATTTTCCCAGAACTTCTCCAACAACCGTTGCCGACTTGCGAAACTTCGCGCTCGCTTTGAGTCCCGTAGACCACATGGAGTAGAGAATGCGACGATGCACCGGTTTCAAACCATCGCGCACATCGGGAAGCGCACGCGACACGATGACACTCATCGCATAATCAAGATACGACTTTCGCACCTCATCCGTAATTGGCTGAATATGAATATTCTCTTCCGGCGTCACCAAACTTTCAACAGCATTTTTTTTCATAAAAGAATGTCAGAACGTATTTTCAGAGATTTCCAAAACAATACCAATTGAAGAAGTACAAAAGTATACTTCTTGCACTGTTTTTTGGGAAAAATTGTTTTTTGCGACTTTCCCATCTATCGACAGGCAGATAGGCACAATTGCAAGACAAACAAAAAACAATTCTTCCCAAAAAACGCCCTTCTCACCAAGCTTTTACTCCAAGAACACTGCGACACATACCTACTGATTTGCATCAACCGCCGAGTGCTCAGTCGGCGCAACAGGTGTGGTGTCACTACCCTTTGTTGGCGACACATCTACCGGTGCGCTTCCAGCAGCGGTGTCTATTGTGTCAGTAGCATCACCGCTCGTCACTGCCGCCGCACTCCCCGGAAGAAAATCCGATGTCTCCGGAGACGAAGGACGCGTCGCCTCACTCGGAGATTGCTCCACCACACCTTCTTTGAGCGTTTTCCCTGCCTTCAAAAGGTCTTCCAGGGAAACCGGCGCAGATTCCTGGATATTCCGAGCATTTTCCCGAACAGCATCCACAGCACCACCTGCATCGTTTTTGAGGAGAGTGCCAAAAGATGCCTGCAAGGAAAATGCCCAGAGTGCCACAACAAACACGAAGGAAATCCCAACTGAGAAGAACAAGTATCGAACACGAACCGTTTCCGGCTTCTGCCGTATGCGTTCAAAAACCGAAGCAAAAGAAATCATACTCGTTTGTATATTTGCTAAGAGCCTGTTAAAAAAGTATCAAAAAGGCATACTTTTCGCACTGTTTTTCTTGACAAACTCTAAGCCTGACACCCTCATTTATACCCGAAACAAGCCTCAAAGAAAAAGCCCCTCCCAGAAACTCCCAATGGAAACACTCTCACGCCCGCTCAAACAGTACCACCTCCATACTCTTTCCATCGAGATCCTTTTTCTTGAGTGTCAGTTTGGAAACAGCTCCCTCCGGACAATTCCCGATTTCCTTGCAAAATGCCTGTTCATCATCGCTGTCGGTATCAAATCCCGGGAAACGGTAGTGCGTCGGAACAACTATCGCCGGCTCTATTTTCCGCACCAATTCATCAATGCGCTGCACCGCCAAAGTGTCCTTGTTGCCTACTGGAACAAACAAGATATCCACATGTCCAATCTTCTCTATAATACTCGATGAAAGCTCATGACCCAAGGCGCCCAAATGGCACAGAGTCATATCCTCGCTCTGCAAGACGAATATTGTGTTCTTCCCACGCAGTGCGCCCGATTCCTCATCGCGAAACGACGGAAACCCGAGTACCGATATCCCACGCACATCATATTCACCCGGAGAATCCAGAAGTACCGTGTCGCCAGCACTATCGCGATCCTTCTCGCTCATATGTGTCTTCAGTGTGACATCTACCTGTCCTTGTGGTGCACGAAGACCTGAGTCTTTCTCACACAAATCAATCACGACCACGACATCATCAGTCGCCCGCCCACCGGGTTTTGTGGTTATTTTGAAGCAAAAATCACCGTAGTACTGAATATTCATAGGAGACTGCCAAAAGAAACTCTCGAGAAACTTCTTTCTCGGTGCTTTCTTAGGGTATCATAGCAATTTCTCTTTGTCGAGATGGATTCTCCCTCATCGTTCACGTCGCTGTTGACGAAATGAGAAATATCTTTTAGAGTGGCTAGTACGGATACGAACCCCTCTCATTGGGTGGTTTTTCTTTCTTGGTATAACTCTACCGATATGGATCAGAAACTCATTGCATTCAATCTCTCCCAGCGTCGCACCGACCTCCCTCCAGTCCGGACCGGCGATGTCGTCCGCGTCACCCGCAAGATCAAAGAAGGCGCCAAAGAACGCCTCCAGGTCTTCGAAGGCATGATTATAGCCAAAAAAGGCGGTCAGAGTGCTTCACAGACCATCACTGTTCGCAAAGTCTCTTTCGGTATCGGAGTGGAAATCATTTTCCCGCTCAATTCCCAGCAAGTAGAGAAAATCGACTTCGTAAAGCGCACCAAAGCCGGTCGTTCAAAGATTTACTATGTCCGCCACAAGTCTGCCAAGGTATTGAGTCGCAAACTCAAAGAAATCCCCGCCAAAGACATTATCATCGAGAAGCCTGTCAAGAAAGTCGCCAACAAAGCAAAGAAGACCGCTCCCAAAACAGCAGAAACCGCAGCAGAAGAAAAGATTTCAGCCAAAGAGTAGAGTAGCAAGAGAAAGCCCTCAATAGAAACGTGTTATCAAAAATGACACGGAAAATGAAAAGAAAACGGGGATATGGTGGAATTGGTATACACACACGTTTGAGGGGCGTGGCCCTTGTGGCATGAGGGTTCGAGTCCCTCTATCCCCACCAATCAGAAAAGCCGAGGGATTTCCCCTTGGCTTTTTCTTTATTTCTGCTATTCTTCTACCCAGAAAGCGGACGATTAGCTCAGTTGGTTAGAGCGCCTCGTTTACACCGAGGAGGCCGCTGGTTCGAGTCCAGCATCGTCCACCACATTTGATTGGTGATAATTTCTCTGCTACAGTGTGGAAGTCAGGGAGAGTATTCCCTGTTTTCCGTTGTTCCTTTTGCCGAGGTAGCTCAGTGGTAGAGCAGAAGACTGAAAATCTTCGTGTCGGGAGTTCGATTCTCCCCCTCGGCACAGTAGAAGTTTGAGGTATCAAAACAGAAGAATGAAAATCTTCGTGTTGGGAGTTCCCCGCCTACCGGCAGGCAGGGATTCTCCCTCTCGGCACCATTCACTTCATCCAGGGACCGTAGCTCAGCGGTAGAGCAGGGGACTCATAATCTCTTGGTCGCTGGTTCGAATCCAGCCGGTCCCACGTTAGTATCCTATCTCGAAAGCTTTACTCAACAGAGAATTGATTTTCACCCCTCTAGCCCTCGAAGGAATTGCAAAAAACTGATATTTCCGATAAGATAAGGGCGATTTGAACAATTCAAAGAATTCCAGTCTCTCAGAAGAGTTCACAACACGCGGGTATCGTATAGCGGCTATTATGTAACCTTGCCAAGGTTAAGATACGGGTTCGACTCCCGTTACCCGCTCACAAGAAGTAACGCCGTCCCATTTGGGGCGGTTTTGCTTTTTCGCGGTAAAGAGGAGTCGAACTGGAAAGGGGTCGGGGAAACATTTGTTTTCCAGTCTGGAATAACAGAGTCTTCGAGGATTAGAGGGCGGAACGGAACCGCCAATTGGCGGTGAGCAGTTCGATCTTCCCCTTACCCGCTCACTAAACAAAAAATCACTCCGGCTGGAGTAATTTTTTAGCTGGAAAGATTTTGATTAATGCAATATTTTCTTAAAATTTCATATATAGCTCCCAATACTTGTTCTCTAACGGCGGGGTCGCTTGCTGCTATCCATTTAGCAAAATTATAAAGTTGCTGGTTATCAATCTTTAACCACTTCCCATTTTTATGAAGAAAATACAATAACGCCATGATGGCTATACGTTTGTTTCCATTTTGGAAGGGGTGGTCTTTGATTATAAGATAAAACAAAATCGATCCTTTTCTATAAACTCTTGGATAGAGTTGCTTTTTATCAAAAGTTTGTCTAGGAGCGGCCAAACAAGCCTCGAGCTTATTTGGATATCTGCTTTGAAAATCAGGGATAGGCTCGTTCCAAGACATTAACTCTTTGGCAAGTGTATGGGCTACATATTCGATTTCAGAAACTGAGAGGTACTTCATAGTTATTCCTTACCAAGCAACTTGAATGTTTCACCGTATTCTTCAATAGCTTGCTTGACGGCTTGTTCGATTGTTCGTTTATCTTTTTCGTTGAGGTTTCCTATTAAATCACCATAACGGATAAGGTAATTTCTACCAATTTTTCTAGCAAGAATAGTCCCCCTCTTAATTCTTTGAAACACAGCAAAACGGCTGATAGCGAGAATTTCAGCTACCTGTGTCGTCGAGAGGAGGTCGTCATGTTGATAGTTTTTCATACTCATGTATATGATGTTAACATATGTGTATATATAAGTCAATATGTCACATATGTTATATGTACTATAAATTATGTTACATGTAAATTTTTCCGTTTAGATTCAGTTCTTACCGTAGCCACTACCCAGCTCCAAAATAAAACAAGCGTCCAATCAGGCGCTTGTTTTATTTCTTGGGTTGGCAGTGAGACAAAGACTCCCATTTGCTCGTCCAAAGCGTAAGCGAAGGATGGTTGCCCGCTCCCGAAAAACCAGACTTACTAAAGCCTCTTTTATAATATCCAGGAATTTAGTTGGAACTGAAAGACCCCTAAGGAACAAAGCCTCTATTTACAAATCCAGCCTTAACCGCACATACAGCTCCCGCTCAGCTAAAAACAAGATTCCTCCCTCAATTCTATTCAGAGTCGCACAGTCGAGTCAATTGACGAGATATTTTCTGAGAATTTCATATGGGGAGATATTTTTCCCACAAAAAAGCTGTGGTACAATAAAGGCATACAATAGCAATACTTTATAAATATTCCTATGAACGATCCTGCGCCAGAAATGTCGGCCGAGCGACGAAAAGTCTGTCTTATTGATGACGAGGAGGCTATTCGCGAGGTATACACCGTCGCCCTTACTGCTGAGGGATTTGACGTTGTGTCAGCGGAAAACGGCGAAACAGGACTCGATCTCATACGCGCCGAACACCCAGATATCATTCTGCTCGACCTGCAAATGCCCCTCATGGACGGGTTCGACGTACTCAAAACACTCGCAACAGACAAAGATATCGCCAAAATCCCCGTCATTATCCTGAGCAATACCGACAATGAAGACGCCTTCAGAAAAGCTGGAACCTTCAATACACGATTCTTCCTCATAAAATCCCTCACGACTCCCAAAAAGGTTGTCGGCGCCGTACGAGAAGTCTTCACCAGCTAAGACTCGCAGGTCTCACATCCACAAAGAGCGATATCCTCCCATTGCCTCGCTGCAATGGGTATTTTTGTCGAAAATATCCAGCAGTGAAACACACTTTGTGGAAAAAATAGCGAGAAAGAAAGCTTTAGCCACCAACAAAATTCCGCTCAAAACCATTGACATCTATCACAATATATGCTAATATAGGCAGTCGAGTCCACAGGGGCGAGACACCGGATATATGGCTTTAGTGAGGGATTGTTCTTCGAAAATTACGAATCCGGGTTAACTAGTAAAGGAACTTTATGCGGTATTTTGGTACCCTTGCCTTCCTTGCGATTCTCTCTCTCGGTATCACGAGCGAGGCGCAAGCGGCAATCGAGACCAATACCAATACGAAAACAACCCCTGAAACCAAAGAAAATATCACCAAATCCCAGACATTCACGTGGAGTGCTATTCTCGAGCAGTCCATTGCAGAAGAAACTGCCACGTCGAATGACCCGAGAGATCATTCTCTCATTTCATGGAAAGCCAAACAGGCACATTTGTGGAATGCGCTTCCGGACGGAAAGTTCACTATCAATGCCTCTGCCTATACGGCAGCCGCTGATGAATGTGGGAAGTCCGACGGCATCACCGCTTCCGGCGTGAAGGTGCAGGAGAATCGCACCCTCGCTTGCCCACCATCATATCCCTTTGGTGCCAAAGTTGCTATCGAAGGCTATGGCATCTACACCTGTGAAGACCGTGGTGGCGCAATCAAAAACAATCACTTCGACATCTATATGGAAACCAAAACCCAAGCATTTGCCTTCGGTCGAAAAAATCTCACGGCCGAAATCATCCAATAAAATATTCCGGATGCAAAGCACTCCCACTCTTTGGGAGTGCTTTTGTATTCTTCTCGTTGACGCTTCATCTGGTATTTGATAGGCTTCGAGCATGGTCGGATGCCCGAGTGGTCAGGGAGAGGTCTGCAAAACCTTGCACAGGAGTTCGATTCTCCTTCCGACCTCCAAATATGCACGAGGAAAATCCATCGGGCGAGTGGCGGAATTGGTAGACGCGGCGGACTTAAAATTCGCTGTCCCTCACCGGACTTGAGGGTTCGAGTCCCTCCTTGCCCACAGAAAAATATTACTTGAAGATTTCAAAGTCAAATCGGTTCTTTACACTTCCATTGAAAATCCATCCAACGGCAAGAAGGAGTACCTCATGAGTACCAAAACCCTGCATTTTCTTGATGTCCCGAAGCTTATTCAAGATACAACAACGGAGTATGCCAAAGCAAAGGAAAAGAGTATAGAAGAAGTTCGGGAAATAGTAGAGAGCTACATCAACTCTTTCCTAAATATACCTATAGGTGCTAAAAGAGAATATCCACTTCTTGGACCCGGAAGAGGTAACATCATAAGAATTGATGAAAACACCTATCACATACACCCATTTCATAGGGTGAGGAAGTAACAAGGAAATATCCTTTAAACTCTTTCTATCGTTTACGCAAACAAGGAACCCTAGGGTTCCTTTCTTATAGCAATTAACAACCACCGACTTCCCTGACAATACGCGCATCTTCCCTGGGAACGAGCTTATAAGTACATACAGCAATTCAATCCTGCCCCACCAACTCAAGATTAAAAGAACACTTGCAAGGATTCTTTTGCTCGTAAAATAGAGAGAAAAATGACTCACTACCTCTTAAAACGGAAGACCAAGAAGTCTTCCGTTTTTTCCATTTTCTCATTCAAGAAATCACATTCAATTCCCTTTCTTCAACATTTCCAATACTTTCGGTATCTTTGCGAAATCTTTCATGAGCGTTTCGCGCATACTACCGTTGTAGAGGGCGGCGGCGGGGTGATAGAGAGCGAAGAAGACATAGGTTCCAAGCTCTGGCACCGTACAACGAAACGCTTTGCCATGTTCGACGGAAATGCGCTTTCCCGGCACAAACCGCTCAAGAGCGTGCCGACCAAGAAGTATGATAATTTCCGGATCAATAAGCTCCACCTGCGCCCGAAGCCACGACCAACAAGCCGCCACCTCCTCAGGAAGCGGGTCGCGATTGTTTGGCGGGCGATATTTAACGACATTAGTGATATAAATATCATCCCGATTGAGCCTGATAGATGCAAGCATCTCATTCAAGAACTTCCCTGCTGCCCCAACAAACGGCTCCCCTATTTCATCCTCCTTCTTCCCTGGCGCCTCTCCGACAAACAAAAGCCGTGCATCCGCATTTCCAATACCCGGCACAACATTGCGCGCGGTGTTCTTGAGCTCGCAGGTGCAGGCTGCTGCCATATCACGATTAAGTGTAGCAAGAGCCACTTCTTTCTTTTCATTTCGCATATATATCCAAAATCTTTTCTCTAAAATTCTCTCTTCCCCCTCTCTCAAGAGAACGAACAAAAATGTGGACAACCTGTGAAGAAGTTCTCAGGCGTTTTCTTTTTCGTCATCCTCAATCCCATTATACCACCGCCCAGCCATTTTCTGCTCTCATAATTTTCCCTGGGATCTCAAATCCGCTCGCCAAGCGATGGCCACCACCGCCAAATCGGTGCGCAATCTCCGAAACATCCACATTGTGTTGTTCCATAGAGCGCAAACTCGCCCGAACTGTCTCATCGTCTTGTTCCGAAAGCACCATTGCAAATTTCGCTTCCGGAACAGTGCTCAGTATAGATGTCACGTGATAAATATCCTCAACAGATGCCTGACATTCCTCAACATCTTGCTTTGTCACAGCCGTCACCAACATGCCATTCTTTTCATTGAGCACAGATCGCTCAAATGCCTTTCCCCAGAGCCGCAACGCTGGAATACTCTTATTGGTAAAGATTGCATTCACGATTCTATCGAGGGGAGCGCCTCTCTTCATCAACACACCGGCAATATCCATCACGCGAGGTGTTGTGCAAATATGCTGGAAATTGCCCGTATCAAATATGATGCCCGTAAGAAGCGCCGTTGCAATCTTCTTGTTGCATTCCGCGCCAATCTTTTCGAAATACGTATAGAGAAGCTCGCACGTTGACGAATAACGAGCGTCAACAATCTCGAGATCACTCGGAACGGCGATATCTGGATGATGATCCATGATAACCGTCACCTGTCGACGAGCAACCCTTGCGAGTACACGATCAAACCCGCGATCAACGGAATCGCAGGCGATAATAGCTCCGTAGCGGGAAATATCCAGCTGATCTGGATGGAGGAAGGTTTCAGGTGTTTCAGAAAGCAATGCTGTAAGCTGGGGCGGAAAGGGGTCAAAACAAGCAAGAGAAACTTCTTTCCCTTGGCACCTCAAGAATTCAGCGAATGCTACCGTCGCACCAACTGTGTCCGCATCCGGACGAGTGTGCGCAAAAAGCAGAAACGACGGCGATTTCTTTATGATATAGGAAAGTGTCCGAAATTCCGAGGAGAAGGTATTCATAGTGAAACGGTCTCGTCCTGTTCTTTCTTCAGCTCAATGAGCATTTCTTCGACAACCTGCGCACTTCGCTCTGTCACGTCGTTCTCAAAGATAATCCGCGGCAACGGACGCATATGAAGACGTCGATTAAGGAGCCCTTGAATTTTGTAGAGCTCGTATTCAAGCGACTTCATCACATATTCTGTCTCGTTTTCCGGAAAAGCGCTCACTGAAACTCGAGCCTGTTTCAAATTTGGCGTAACACGAACCTTGGCAATCGTCACAAAAACACCTGTTTTCAAGGAAACTTCCGCTGAGAGAATCTTCCCCAATTCCTCTCGCAAAAGTTCATTCACCTTCTCAAGACGCAAAGATGCCATATGTCAAACCAAAAAGCGAAAGAAACTGCAGTATACCAGCTTCCTCCCATTTCATCAAGAGTACAAGTAACAAGGGATATCCTTTCAAAGCAGCACTGCCAATCACCTCACCATTGCAACACAAGCACATTTATCCCATATGAGTGCCCCCAGTATGAATCGAACATACATCGCTCCCTTAGGACGGGACCGTTCTATCCGTTGAACTATGGAGGCAGATATGTCAAGAAAATTTTCAGTGGACTACCTACTACTCAATTGAAACCCTATCATAGCGGAATTGCAATCTCGGCAGGAATTTGGAATAGCTATTGAGCAAACCAGTTACACATCCCATTTATCTTAGACACTCCTCGACCAATTCCGAAAACTCCCCTGTTTTCATATCTTTGAGGCAGAAATGTCCGTAGCTGTGAAACTCTTTATAATCAATACCCTTAACCTTGTCTCGAATAATTTGAACTGATTTATGAATAGTAATATCATCATTGTCCGAATTGAATAGAGTGACACCCTCCGTACGTTCAACTAGTCCCCGGTCTATCTCAAACTCAAAGAAATCAGCCGTGTCATAAATAGGATTATTTTCAGGATTGAGCCAAGGTGCAACCAAAACAACCTTACTAACTTTTTTATCTCTATTCTCACTCAACCAACGAATCAAAAAACCACCTCCGCAACTATGGCCAACTAAGACTGTCTCTGGCGTGATATCAAACCTTTCAAACTCTTTCTTCCAAGTATCATAACGAGGCCTCCAAGGTTCTGGCAGCTCAATTGCTACTGCAAACACATCATTAATTTGAAGTTGCTTTGATAACCAAGGAAACCAGTGATTATTACTATTCGTTGGACACTTTGGGTCGTAATATTCCTCTTTATCTGGTCTGCCTGGAACTAAAATCGCATTCTTCATATTTCGAAATTCTCTCGTTATACCACGTGGACCGTAGGAGAATCGAACTCCTTACCTCTTCCATGCCATGGAAGCGCTCTACCAAATGAGCTAACGGCCCAAACAAACATTTTTCAGGGGATATCCACAACTTTTCCACAGAAATCCCATGGTACATCGTAAGATATCGTATCATGTTTCCCTGCTTCGTCAAATAAATACCCAAGAAATACCATAATACTCGCACAATCCACAATTGATCTTTATTCCACAGTGTGAAGCAAAAACAAAATTCCATAGATATTGTTCCACATGTTCCACAGCACTCGAACAAAATGTCTATTTTAAATGGGCTATCATATCCTAGCGCTTTCACGAAAAATACGCATCGAATGCTCCCCATGAAACAAAATACTACAGCACAAAAAAATGTTTCACAAGAAACATAGATTCTTCAAGTACTCCTTCTTCAGCTCTCACAGATATCAAGAACTCATACAAAAAAATCAGAAATGCCCCACCATTAGCAGCCCTGATACACATAAGATTTGTCTCTACTTCTTCCCATAAAGCTACTTCAATCCTATACATTGTTCCACACGAAACACAATATCGATCGCTATGAAAATAACACATGTGCTTCACGTGGAACAACATCGTTATTCTCCGATGCCTAAGGAATCTATGTTCCATATGAAACACCACTCAATTCCCTTAAAAATGATTCCGAAAAATGTACAACTAAGAATATTCACAAGGAAAACATATCAGGAGGAAAACAACTCTCCACCGCTATTGGACTAATCAATGTTCCACGTGAAAGAAACAAATATCAAATAATGATTCCTAGACGTACAAAAGTGTGTTCCACGTGGAAAATATTATCAAGTTCATGTTCATACCGACCCTGATTGCAAAGGCACATTCAGTACTGATTATTCCTGCGATAGAAAATTATTGTTCCACATGGAAACTTACTTCCGAGACACGCGGCAACTCACACAAAAATGTGTTCCATGTGAAACATAAGAACCACCAATCCACACTGGACCAAAAAGAACCACATGAAAGCTAAGAAGAAGATTCATAAAGAAAGCATAGAGATACACCTATAAAGAATGACGAAAAGGAAACCCTTTTCATCAAGAGATGCCCTCACCAAAAACAACAAGAAAACGATTGTTTCACGTGGAATATATTTTCAATACATATGAGTTTCACGTGGAACAATTCCAATCATTTAAAGAAAATAAACTTGTTGCACGTGAAACGACTAGTAAACAGCAAAGACCTGTTTTTGATACAAGTAGCCACAATTGTTCAGCCGTAAATATCACCTTCTAGGGGCGCTCGCTACTCATCCAGAAGATATCCTCCTATGCCCGCAATACCCTAAATACCATACTATTACGAAATTGTGGTAAGTGAAATGTTCCACAGAGAACATCATGCAAAAAATAACAGAAACAGAAAGTTCCACATGGAACAATACGAAAAACAGATCGAATGAGAACATCAATAAAGAATACTCTTCATAAAGAGAGTCCTCAGAGAAAACGTAGGGGATATGCAATTTTTCTCTACTCAGAAAAAATCCGAGAAACATAAAAAATACTATTCCACATGGAACAACTCATCGATTCATTTTTCCTAGCAAACAAACGAGCGATATTTTTAGCAAAATTACCACTAATTATACAAAGGGTATCTCTTCTTAAAATTGGAGTGATTGTTCTACGTGAAACAGATACTCCAAGAAATTCATTAAGAAATGTTTTTTAGAAAGTAGAATGTTCCACAAAGAACATCATTCTCACAACAATCGTTCGGATGAGCGCGTTACTTTTGGTATATCTACTATGAAAAGGGCTTTCTTTGTGAAACAAAATAAGATATCTAGCATTGTTCCATGTGAAACAATTCTAGAGAGACTAAATATCAATATTGTGACATCTAACTCGGAATCCTACCGAAATCCTAAGTGCAGCACTGAAAGAAAATCTCTGTCCGTCTAGAAGATTCACCTATTTTTTATTCCACTCTTCTTTAAAAACTCAATAGCCTTATCTAAAGACTCTGCATGTTCCATGTGGAACTTTACACTAAAATGTAAAGTGTTCCAGAAAAACTTCAAAGATATCATAGAACAAGGAGAAAACCTTTCAAAAAGCATCTTTTGCTGCAAGATTTCCAAATTTTGAGAAAAATTCTAAAAACGAGTCTACCTGTATCGCTGCGTGGAACATTGCAGACGGGAAAGACAACCAAAAAAGATATCCTGACGAAATACACATATCTTGCCTGCAAACAGGCAAGCAAATTTTGAAAATCAAAGCAAAGCATGAAGCTATCGGACGAACTCTAAATGCCTTAGATTTCCGTTCCAACTTCAACATTTTCCAAACAATGCTTGCCCTACAAAAAAGCCTCAACATTGTTTAGACAGACTATGAAAACGCACAAACCTTAATTAAGAGAAGCATGCGTTCCATAATCGCTGTTGATATTCCTTTCAAACAAAAATCTATCGAAAAATATATTCGCTGTAGATACCTTCCTCTATTTAAAGAAAAAATCAAAAAGTGGAAGAAAAGAAAATGGCGTCATTTATAAAGGGTATCGTTATTCTCGTTACAAACATTGAATTCAAGTTCAGGAAAAGCACTCGCATATGTTGCAAAAAAAATTATTTTAAAAAAAGTATGCTATACTATTAAAAGTATTTCGCTTCGAAACTTTATGTCGCGTTTCTTTTCTTCTTTGATTCGCACAAAGAGGCTTCAGTTGCCTACTTTTGTATTTTTTGCACTCATTTTTACAAGCTTTGGATTCTTTTCTCTTGCTTCCGAAAACTTTTCTGGAAAAAACATTTTTCAAGATGCTGACCAGGACGGACTGACAAATGAAGAAGAACAACTATACGGTACAGACCCACAAAAAGCAGACACTGATGGAGACGGCTACAGTGATGGAGCAGAGGTGCGAAGCGGATATGACCCGCTCAAACCGTCACCAGGAGACAAAATACTCCCCCCAAAAAAACCGGCAGAAACACAGAAAACTCCCCCACAAAAAGACACAGCTACCTCGGGGACTCCCTCACAGGAAACACCCGATGTTGGAGGATCCAATGAAGACAACCTAACAACACAGGTTTCACAGCAGATTGCAGACATTCTCAAGAGTTCGTCCGAAGATAGCTCAGGAAAGGCAGTCTCAGTGCAAGACATGCAAGACAGTCTCCAGAGTCTCCTCAGCGAACACGGCACTGACACCGTTAAACTTCCCGAAATCGATGAGTCTGAAATAAAAATACTGAAACAAAATTACAAAGACCTCTCAGATGAGGATCGGAAAGCAAAGATTAAGCAAGACACGCTTGAATACGTCACCAAGGTGTCCTATATCTTAGCAAGCAACTCACCAGAAATCATCACAAAACCCGAAGACATGGAGAATATGGCAACAACGATAATGACGAGCGCCATGACTTCGATAGAAAGTGGGAATGCAACATACCTGAAAGATTTGAGCGAGAAAGGCAAAAAAGCGCTTGTTGAATTACAAGATGTTGAAGTGCCAGAAAATATGCTCGAATCACACAAAAAAGCCCTACAGCTCTTCCAGTATGCGTCATCACTCCCGGATGAACTAACATCATTTGAAACAGATCCGCTCGCGAATGTTGTTGTCCTCTCCAAAATGCAAGGCTTGCTCAGTTCTCTTTCGAGTTTTGTCAGCAATATTGATTCAACCCTGAAAGAAATTGGGATCGAAGAGATTCCAGTCAATCTGTGACGAGACGTTGTTTGAAAATTTCCAAGTCAGCTCTGGTCATGATTCATTCCGTGTGAACAAAACAAAATACAAAACATCATACTTCCAATACCTCCAAAAGGGGTTGTTTGTCGTGGCGATTCTTTTCTTTGGAATTTTCTCAACCACGCCAGCTCGAGCTGGGTACTGGGGAGAGCCGACGGCGGCGAATATGATGCTCTTCAATCTCGATCAAATCGCCGATAAGATAAAAGGCGTCACTTTGAGTGTCGTTAAAAATGCTGCCATACGAACCATCAACCAACAGGTGCTTCGACTCGTAAATGGCACTGGCGGACAAGGATCACTCATTATTTCGGATTGGAGACAATTTATCTATGTTGAATCCTCAAAAAAGGCGAGCGATGTCGTATTGAATGACTTTTTTCCAAAAATGTTTAGCGGAAAGGGATCTGGTGGAAACTATGTCGCCTCTTCCGAAGGGGTAAATACGGTAAAGAATCTTTCTTCATCGGTTAATACGATTAAAAACTATCCCGAATATCTCTCGACCATCGGAAAAAACACCCTGAAAAATCTTCAAACAGACGCGACAAAATACACGCTCGACCAGGTTTGTCCAGATCCATCCGGATCACTCGCTAAGGGAGACTATCGCTGCTTTTCAGAGATTATGAAGCCACAAAACAATCCCCGCGGAATACCACTTCTCACGGAACAGAAATATGCCGAGGAAAATGCAAAAAACCAAGCTGTCGCACAAACACAAGCAGGAATAACAGGCTACAAACCGCAAACAAATGCCCAAGGCCTTGTCGTCACGCCGCCGCAAACCATCTCAGATATCGTCTCAGCTGTTCAAACCCTTCCAGCAAAAGCCCTTGCCATTGCTCAAAACCCTTCGGAACTTATAACGGGAGTCATTCAAACATACGTAAATTCACTCATTCAACAAACACTGAGCAAAGTAGGGCTCGGACCCGTTGGAGCAAGCTTTGCGCAAAATCTTGGAGGCGAACTCTCAAGAGAGTCCGACGCTCTCATTTCAGAGAACGTTGGCGCCATGTTTAACACGGATGGCTCAGGCACAGACATCGTAGGACCCAACAATGTCGGTCAGCAAGCGACGAGCTCACCAGCAACCGCATCATCCGAAAACAACTGCGGCACAAACTGCCGTATGATAAACTAGTACCACAACCACTCTATCGAACGAAAAACTTCCTAACGTAAGGGAAGTTTTTTCATATATACAAAGGGTTGACCCTATTCACGAATAAATAACCTAAAAATATCCTCTCTGTGTATGCGTGTGGAGACACAGGGGAAGCAATTATTTCCAATTCTCTGTTTCGCAGAGACAAACTCCCTCATGATGATATAAAAAGAGCCCATATTACTACGAAAAAATCCCAGCAATAGAATATTGTTGGGACAAAAAAGGGATATTTCCTTTTGTGGGTCTGTCCAGACTCGAACTGGAGACCTCTACAATGTCAATGTAGCGCTCTAACCAACTGAGCTACAGACCCCACAGATACCTCGCATCTACGCCTTATCCAGGCTCACAGCACTTTCTTGTTGTAGCATGGTTTCTGATTTTTGCAAAACAGGCTCTGGATCCTTTGGGAGGGCAATCATGCGAAAAAATGAGGTCCATGATGTCCACGTCCACGCTTCGAGTAAAGAAAGTACTCCGAGCATGCCTATCCACTCGACAATCGTCCCATATACAAGAACTGCCGGAGAAACATTTGTTTCGAAGAAATTCCATACAAGGGAAAAGCTCATTGAAAAAAATGAAAGGGTAAGAAATTCTATACAAAATAGCGCAACAGTCAAAAGAAATGTCTCTCGCATATGAAGACGAAAAAGTCGGGAAGCGTTTTCGAGAGCTGATCGTACAGAAATTTTCGAAAGAGAGAGATAGAGAGCAGCGTATTGACGAAGAAAGAACAGTAAAAGGGAGATAGAGAGAAGGAGTCCAAGCGCCGAATAGGACAATGCGCGCGAAAGACTCGCGAGTCCGCGGGAAAGCGCTATGTCTGCCGGTACCGAAAGAATACTCCCAACAATCACAACAAATGCAATAAGAAGGATTTCAAGTATCACGAGATTCTTCGTCTGATGTCGCACGACTCTTCGAAGAGCAGAGAAGGAAGGGGTTTCGCCGCTTTCATGCCGATTCATCAAAAATACGAGTGCAACAATGCCGAATGAACTTACGATAAGTGCTATGCCTGCAAGAAGCAGAAAAAGTATCACTCCCCAAGGAAAGAGAACTCCTCCCTTGCTTTGCAGCCACGAAAACATATCTCCAAACTCCGCACCGCCCAATACAAAAAACTGTATCAGTCCTTTCGGTATGGCAATAGCGGCGCCAAAGACGGCAAATACCGGACTGGAAAATACCGCTCGGAAGCCATTCTTGAGTGGAACACGAATATCTATACGCTTGTTCATAACACGATAAAAATATTCCTCTGAATTTTCCTTCAGAAATAAAGAACTTGCGAGAATCAAGCCTTCAAGAACACGGGCGATCAACGAAACCTCGCAGCTATAAAGCAGTCAGCCAAGTCTTTCTATTTCTTCACTCCCTCTTCCTGAGGAGATGCCGACACTATCGCTTCTCCGCGAACCAGGGCAGCGAATTCATCTTTCTCGAGAGTTTCCTTTTCGAGGAGTGTCCTGGCAATACGATTCAATGTATCGCGCTTTTCGGTCAGAATATTCGTCGCCTGTGCAAAGGCGTCACCAACCAATCGAGAAACTTCAGCATCAATCGCCTCGGCGGTTTTCTCCGAATAATTGCGTTCTTCATGCATTTCGCGACCCAGAAATATCATCTCATCCTTCTTGCCAAATGTGCGCGGACCAAGGGTGCTCATACCGAAGCGCGTCACAATATTGCGCGCCATTTGCGTTGCACGTTCAAGATCACTTGATGGACCAGTCGTCACATCACCAAAAACCAGCTTTTCACTTGCATAACCACCAAGAAATGTCGCCAGTTCATCTCTGAAGTGACTAAATGACTGGAGCGTCTTGTCTTCGGTCGGGACAGCAAGTGTATACCCACCCGCATGTCCGCGAGAAATAATGGAAACTTTGTGGACAGGATCAGCGTGAGGGAGGCTCGCCGCAACCAAAGCATGTCCGCCTTCATGATACGCGATGATTTCTTTTTCCTTTGGATTGATGGCGCGACTCCGTCGTTCAGGTCCCAAAATTACCTTTTCAATCGATTCGGCAAGCTCTACAGCTCCGATTTCCTTCTTGTCCCGCCTCGCGGAGAGAATAGCCGCTTCGTTTACAAGATTGGAGAGGTCAGCACCAGAAAAGCCGGGGGTACGCTCAGCGATAGTACGCAGGCGAACTTTTTCTTCCACTGGCTTGTTTTTGACGTGAATATCGAGTATCGCTTCACGCTCATTAATGTCCGGGAGGTCCATCATAACCCGACGATCAAAGCGACCTGGACGAAGGAGCGCTGGATCAAGGACATCCGGGCGATTGGTTGAGGCAATGACAATAACATTTGTTTCTGTTTCAAAGCCATCCATCTCAACGAGAATCTGATTGAGCGTCTGCTCACGCTCATCATGTCCGCCACCCAAACCAGCACCGCGATGTCGACCAACCGCGTCTATCTCATCGATAAACACGATGGCTGGCGCGTTCTTCTTCGCCTGTTTGAAAAGATCACGGACACGACTTGCTCCTACACCAACAAACATCTCCACAAATTCCGAGCCGCTAATATTGAAGAAGGGAACTTTTGCCTCGCCAGCAACCGCTTTTGCCATCAAGGTCTTCCCAGTTCCGGGAGAACCCAGAAGAAGCACCCCTTTCGGAATACGTGCCCCAATTGCGAGAAATTTCTTAGGATGCTTCAAAAATTCAACGACTTCCTGAAGCTCATTCTTTGCCTCTACCGCGCCAGCAACATCAGCAAAGGTGACGCGTTTTTTCTTGTTCTTGGGATCGAGCATACGCGCACGGCTCATGCCAAAAGAAAGCGCTTGAGCATTGCCCCGCTGTGCCTGCTTCATCATAAACCAAATAAAACCAGCGATCAGGAAAAATGGCAAAAGAAAAGGAAGGATGGCGCCAAGCCACAGCGTCGCACCCGAATCCTCCTTAACGGTTATCTTCACGTCTTTCAATTTGTCTGTATCAACGCCATAATTGCGAAGCGTTTCCGTGAGCGATCCTTCGGTCTCTTTGGTCGCCTTTTGTTTATCGCCGCCTTTGAGCTCTATAGCAAGAGAATTCCCACTCACGTCTACCGTAGATACTTTTGCATCGTTTATTTCGGATACCAGCTCGTTGAGGGAAATGTCTGCGGGACGCCCCTTGGGAGACTGATAGAGAATAATAATGCCGGAAACAAAAAGGAAAGTAATAACAATAGCACCGATATTTTTGAAAAGCTTGTTCATGAACGTAGATTGCACGAATTATTATTTCGGACACACTTAATTGCGTGCCACTCAAGGAAAACACCCTTAGCAACGGGGTATTTGGCAAAGAAACTTTGCACACACCTGTCCTACTTTTTCTCAAGAAGTACAGACACCTTAGCACCTCTTCGAGTGAATTTCAAGCCGTGAAAGGACTTTTCCGCCATTTTGTTCTTCGTACTTGCGATGAATTTCCGAATTTCTTCAATCACTGAAAAAGAAGGGGGAAACTCACATACACCACTAACTTCCTCGATAAATGCTCGCAGAAACGCCCTTTGGGATGCAATGGAAAGCATTCCAAAAGCCGATGCATCGAGAACAAAGGCTCTGTTTTCATCATTCTTTTGAAGAACTCCTGATTGATTGAGACTCGTTGTGAGCACATCCGCATCATCCGCAAGTGACAGTGCTGATCGGGCAAGTGTCGATCGAATATTTGGATTGAAAGTTTCAAGGAGAGGCAGAAGTTCGTGCCGAATACGATTGCGAGTGAAACGCGAATCAGTATTGCTTTGATCGATGCGAAAGGGAAGGGACTTTTCTTCAAGATAGCGGAGAATATCTGATTTTGTCACAAAAAGAAACGGCCGAATAACAACACCTTCTCGAAAACGCATCGCTCCCAGACCACGAAGCCCTGCACCACGAAGAAGCCTTAGGAGCACCGTCTCCGCTTGATCATCTTGCGTGTGCGCGACGGCAATAGCGTCAAAACCAAGCTGTATCCGAAGTGTTTCAAAAAATTCATACCGAATCGTTCGCAGACGTGCTTCAAGATTACTCGTATCGCTCGAAACTTCTGGATGAAGCACAGTAAGTGGGATGCCGTAAAAATCAGCACGTTCTCGAACAAGCTTTTCATCTGCATCGGATTCTTCACCACGAAGCGAATAATTCACATGAGCAATATGAAGCCTCCACTCGTATTTCTTTCCGAGAAGAACCAAGCAATCGAGCAAGCACATACTGTCCGGACCGCCAGACACAGCAACCACAAAAGCGTCTCTGCGTTTCCAGAGCGCGAAGTGATGAGCTGTATTCTGAATATTTTTCAAAAAAGACGACATTTCAAACATGCTTCTGGATGATGTCAAGGGTTTGCTGGACAGCATCATCGAGTCGTCCTTCTCCATTCACGACTGTGTAGTCGTAAATATCGGTATGCCGGAGCCACTCGCGCGTATAGTCCATGCGCTCGGCAATATAGGCATCGGTCACATGTGGATCACGGCGACGAATACGCGCCTCGAGAATATCGAGCGATGGCACCGTGACAAAAATAGCGACAATATCAGGAAAGAGCTTCTTGGCAGCGATGACGCCTTTCCATTCTATCTTCCAAATACCAATCTTGCCGGAATTCCGCACGCGTTCAATTTCGTCAAAGGTGACGCCGTAGAGATTGCCATTGTATTGGCGCGTGTATTCGAGAAATCTCTGCTCCCGAATACCCGCTTCAAACGCGTCTTCGGAAAGAAAATAGTAGGGATTTCCCTCGGATTCACCCGCTCGAGGAGCACGCGCCGTCGTCGTAATAACACGCTCAATGGAAAGCTTGATTTCCAATCGAGAAATAATAGAATCTTCCCCAGCGCCGGACGGCCCGGAAACAATAAAAAGTTTCGATTTCATACCCACAGACTAGCGCGATTCCCCCAGAGAATCAAGGATTGAAGATAAAAAAACTCCTCCTCGAAGAGCTCTTGTTAAGAGATTCAAGAAGGAGGGTTGACCCACGCTTTCTGCGAGCAAAGCTAGCATTTTTCGCTCGCTATCGCAGACGGTGAGTACGGTTTTTGAACATCCGCTAAGCTTTCCTTAATCCTTCCGTGGGCTTTCCATAGAGGAGAAAACTTGCGGGTCGTATGCTCACCGCTTCGCGCAATGGAGGACTTTCCCCCAATGAAGCGGCAAGCAGAGTTGCGCCAAGTCTCGTGCGGAAGGTTATATCCGCGCCGGCGAGAACAATGCGCAACTCAATTTGGCTGCTGACTAGCGGCTAGGAGATGCCTAGCATTGCGGTAGTTGCTAGCTCGCCGCCGAACCGAGGCCGACCAGGCCGGAGGAGATAATCGAACCCACATTCTTCATTGCCACACTGGGCTTGGGCCGACACTTGGCACCGGCACCGATGGTCACCTTCGAAAAGATCTCGTTATTCATGTACTTCTTCTTCATAGCACAACCCTCCTTTTGAGGTTTGCCTTTCGTTTGACCAAAAGTCACAAGGAAATCTTGGACATCGGCCTCTTGTGTTGAGTCGATACAAGCTATCAAACTGACTCAACAATGAACAAGCTAGCATACCCTTGAAATCTTGTCAAGTGCATTTGGAACTATTTCTGATATATTGGCTTTTTAAAGGAAAAAACTCAACATTTTTCTCGTGATTTTTTCGCTATTTTACCGACACAATCCGGTAAAATTTACAAGAAAGAGACCGGGCAGAAAAAGCGAGAAATCACAGAACAAGATTCCTCAATATTTCTCAAAAAATCCGGAATTATTCCACGGTCACGCTTTTGGCGAGATTCCTCGGGCGATCGATTGCCTCACCGCGTGCCGCGGCGACAAAGTAGGCAAAGAGTTGAAGCGGGATGATAGAAAGGAGAGGGGAAAGAGGTTCGATTGTCTCGGGAATGAAGAAACACTCGTCTGCAAGCCCTTTGTCGAGAAGCTCCGTATTGCCTTGGGTCGTAACGGCGATGATTCGCCCCTTTCGCGCTTTGACTTCCTGCATATTGCTCACGGTTTTCTCATACACACTGTCCTGCGGAACCACGAAAACGCAGGGGAAGCCGTCTTCGACAAGTGCCAATGGCCCATGCTTCATCTCTCCTGCCGGATAGGCTTCGGCATGAACATAGGCGATTTCTTTAATCTTGAGCGCGCCTTCAAAGGCAACCGGCGCACTGTACCGACGCCCGAGATAAAAGAAGTCATCGCAACTCGAGAAGTGCTCCGAGACACTCCGTATCGCATCTGTCTGTGTAAAAATCTGTTGTATCTTGTCAGGAATCTGCCGGAGATGTCGAGCAAAGTCCTTGCCAGCCGCAAGCGAGAGTGCTCCGCGACGCCCGAGAGAGAGTGCTAAGCACGAAAGCACCGCGAGCTGAGACGTGAACGCTTTGGTCGACGCCACAGAGATTTCCGGCCCGGCATGCGTGTATATACCAGCATCGGTCTTCCTGGCGATGGTCGAGCCGACAACATTGACAATGCCAAGTGCCAAGGCACCCTTCCGCTGCGCCTCTTCGACTGCCGCAAGTGTATCGGCTGTTTCGCCGGACTGCGAAAGCGCAATAAGCGCCGTTTCCGCGTCGAGCACCGGGTTCTTGTAGCGAAATTCCGAAGCAGGTGTCGCCTTGGCAGATTTCCCAGCAATATCTTCCAGAAGATATTCGCCCACCATCCCCGCATGAAGTGATGTCCCACACGAAACAAACTGAAATGAGCGAATCTTCCCCAAAGTTTTGTCCACACTCGTTAGCCCGCCGAGCCGAGCCGTCGCCGCGCCTTCTGTGAGTCGCCCGCGAAGCGCATCTTCGATAACGCGAGGTTGTTCCATGATTTCCTTGAGCATGAAGTGCGGATAGCCACCCTTCTCCGCTTCTTCGAGCGACCATTCAAGCGTCTCAATGGCTTTTGTCGCTGCATAGCGTCCATCAAGACGCGAGAGCGTATGGTTATTTTCCGTTATATGGCAGAGCTCGCCATCTTCGAGGAAGAACACGTCACGTGTCCGTGACAATATCGCCGATGGATCCGACGCGACAATATATTCGTGTTCTCCCACGCCCACAAGAAGAGGACTCCCTTGTTTCGCTACAAAGAGACTCTTTGGCTCATCTGCTCCGAGTACCAAGAGACCGTATGTGCCCCGCAATCGCACAAGCGCTGTTCGTATTGCCTCCAAGAGCGAAGGCGTTGTTTTCCGTGATTCCTCTATGAGGTGCGCAATGACTTCCGTATCGGTTTCCGACTGAAAGGTGTGGCCGAGAGCCACAAGTTCATCTTTGAGCTCACGATAGTTCTCGACAATGCCATTGTGAACAACCGCTATCCGCCCCGAACAATCCGCATGCGGATGCGCGTTGGCATCCGTCGCTCCACCATGTGTCGCCCAACGCGTATGAAGAATGGCAATCGGCGCAACAGAAGGGAAGTCTCCCGACGATTGTTGCTCGCTGATTTCCGGAACGAGCCCTTCATTGATACCACCTTTCTTCTTGGCAATATGGAGCACTCCGCCAGAGAGTGCGGCAATGCCCGCGCTATCATATCCGCGATACTCGAGCTTCAACAACGCATTCACTCCCGCCTCGACCGCATCTCCTCCAGACGCTGCCATATAGCCCACGACTCCACACATAAACATGTTTATTAGTGCGCATCTAAAAACATCGGCATTCTCCTTGAGGTGTAGCAAAGAAGTGAGAAAAAAACAATGCAAAAAAATATCCAAAAATATTGACACCCTATTTAGAATCCCCTACACTGCCCAGTCAATAAAAGATATCTATGTCTTCCAAGGAAATTCTTACTCTCTTCATCCTCCTCACAAGTGGTGCCGGTCTTTCTATGGCGGTTGATTTGGCACTTGGCATTCGGTGGCAGAGGTTCAAAGTCTGGAAATGGCTCATTCACATTACCACCCTCATTCTTTACGGCGCCATAATCGCCGCTTATATGATTCTGAATTGACGAATCATCTGAAACGCCGTATACTTCGCTCGAAGATACGGCTTGTTTTTCCTTAATATACGCCCAAAGGAATCGCCCTCGGCACAGAAGAATACCCAAGATTTTCAATATGATTTCTTGGTGACTCTCCCGTGTTTAGCGGCTTCCCGACGGGCAAAACAGCTATGCAAGAACAGAAATGGTCCCTCCAAATCGGAGGACGCGTCCTTGAGCTCTCGACTGGACTCCTCGCAGGACAAGCAAATGGCGCTGTTCGCGCTCAATATGGCGACACTGTCGTCCTCGCAACCGCCGTCATGGGCAAGAATCCCTCGAATATTTCGGGGTATTTCCCACTTCTCGTCGACTACGAAGAGCGCTATTACGCTGCCGGAAAAATAAAAGGGTCTCGTTTTGTAAAGCGAGAGGGGCGTCCCTCTGATGATGCCGTCCTCACCGGACGTGCCGTCGACCGCACAATTCGCCCACTCTTTAATGCGCGAATGAGAAACGACGTACAGGTTATCGTTACAACACTCTCATTTGACGGTGAGAATGATCCCGATACGATTGGTATGATTGCCGCTTCCGCCGCACTCGCCCTCTCAGATATTCCTTGGAATGGACCAATTGGTGCTGTCCGCGTCGGCAAAATAAATGAGAATTTCATTCTCAATCCCATAAACGGCGAGCGAACCGAGAGTGACCTTGACCTTCTCATCGCTGGAACAAACGAGAAGGTGAATATGATGGAAGTTTCCGCCAAAGAAGTGCCGGAATCTATCATGATAGAAGCCTTTGCCTTTGGTTTCGAAGCTGTCAAGAAAATCGCCGATTTTGTCGAATCGATACAGAAAGAGGTTGGAAAAGAAAAGCTTGTGCCAACACTCCTCGAAGCACCAAAAGAAGTCGAAACCGACATCCGTCGATGGTTTGAAGAGAAAGGTCTCGCTCAAGCACTCTATCTCAAAGGGAAGAAAGAGACCTACGATCAACTTCGCGAGATTCGCGAGTATGTCGATGAAAAAATAGGTGAAACCTACGCGAATATTCCAAAAATCCGCGAAGTCACTGAACAGGTCTTCGAAGAGCTCTCCGATGAAATCGTGCATGAAAATGTCTTAAAAAATGAGAAGCGCCCAGATGGACGCGCACTCACCGAGATTCGACCCATCTCGTGCCAGGTTGGTATACTTCCGCGCACACACGGCACGGGACTCTTTACCCGCGGTGAGACACAAGCGCTCACTGTCGCCACTCTCGGCTCCCCAGGCGATGAGCAAATCATCGACACTATGGAAGTCGACATGAAGAAGCGATACATCCACCACTACAATTTCCCCCCATATTCTGTTGGTGAAGTAAAGCCGATGCGCGGTCCTGGACGGCGCGAAGTGGGACATGGTGCCCTTGCTGAGAAGGCGCTTGTTCCGGTGCTTCCCAGCAAAGAAGACTTCCCATATACCATACTTTTGGTTTCTGAGATACTCTCCTCTAATGGATCATCATCCATGGCATCAACCTGCGGATCAACACTCGCCCTCATGGACGCTGGCGTGCCGATATCAGCACCTGTCTCCGGCATCGCTATGGGCATCATTGTTGGCGACGAGAAAAACTACAAAGTACTGACCGATATCCAGGGACTCGAAGATCACTACGGCGACATGGACTTCAAAGCCGCTGGAACCACCAAGGGACTTACAGCAATCCAAATGGATGTAAAGGTAGATGGCGTCACGCTCGAAATGCTTGAAGCTGTACTCATGCAAGCAAAGGGAAATCGTGCCGACATCCTCGGAAAAATGCTCGCGACACTCCCTCAGGCACGCACCAACCTTTCACCATACGCACCACGCATCATCGTACTCCATATCAATCCAGAGAAAATCCGCGATGTTATCGGGCCAGGTGGCAAGATGATCAATCGCATCATCGATGAAACCGGCGTCGAAATCGATATCGAAGACGACGGCTCCGTCTTCGTCACATCTCCAGATGAAATAAGCTCCAAAAAGGCTGTTGAATGGATCAACAATCTCACGCGCGAAGTAAAGCCGGGCGAACTCTTCCAAGGTCGAGTCACGCGTCTCATGAATTTCGGGGCTTTTGTTGAAGTACTCCCAAATCAAGAAGGGCTTGTCCATATCTCCGAGCTCGCCGAGCAACGAGTCGAGCGCGTCGAAGATATTGTACAAGTGGGCGATATTATCCCTGTCATTGTGAAGAATATCGACGACCAAGGTCGCATCAATCTCTCAAGAAAAGCCGCTTTGGGAAAAACGATTACTGAGTAAGCCTCACAACTCTTGATAGCTCGTCCAGAGTAACAACTTGTGATAGAATAGAAGACGGAAGAAGTTCCGTCTTCTTTCTTGCTCAAAAACAAAAATGCTATGGGTTTCTTCTCAAAAAAAATATCCGCCGGAGATAAAAACGATACGCACGAAATGGTTGACGCAAAAATCCACGTCATGCAACATGACTTGGATGAAATCGCCAAGAACGGTCATGTCGAAATAGAACCGGATCATCAAGAGAAGTCCGCACAACAAAAGCCAGTTTCTTCGAAACCTCCAGAAGAGGAGTCGCTCCCTGTAGACAGTCCATTTTCTCAATCAATATACCCTCCCACTACACCGGAGACACCAGCACTGTCCCTTGAGACACCTCAAGCACCTTCCGATGCACCACAACAAGAATCCCTGCCGGAGGATGTCCAAGCAGTGCCGCCCGCACGTCCATCAGAACCTCTTAATCTCCCGACATTTCAAGGAGCGCAAGTTCCCGCACCTCGCGAGTTCATGCACCTCAACATCGAAAAACAAGCTTCATCGACAGCGTACGAAAAGCCGCCTGAACCAGAACCTGCCCCAACAGAAAGTCTCAAATCACCTTCCGCGTCACAGGAATCATTGCGCAGCGGCAATTGGCCAGTCGAAGCGCCCGCAGAAACGACTTCAACCAAAAAGGGAGCACTCAAGAAAACAACACCGAAAAAGATTTCTTTGCGGAAGACACCCACAGACAAGAAGGTGATGTCTGACAACATTATTTTGAAAGAGCGCTGGGGATGGAAGCATTTTCTCCTAATAGTTGTCATACTCGGGACTATCAGTGGTGGAGCGTTCTATTTTTGGAAAACGCGATTTTTCCAGGAGAGAATGGACTCATTAGCAATCACGCACCCAAATATTCCCGATATTTCCAGCAATGATACGACTGATAAACTCCGCAATAAACCAGACGCATCTTTTCCATTCTCAACAACCAATGCAAATCCATTCCTGGTTGATGTCGAAACAGAGACTGTATCAACACTCCGAGAACAACTCATGAAAAACGCGGAGACAATGAGACAGGCGAATATGACCGGACCCGTGCCATTCTCCGTCGTCGACAAAACCAACACGCCAATTGCCTTCTTCATATTCGCTTCCATATTCAATCTCGGGCTTTCTGGCGATCTTCTCAATAGCCTCGACAATAGCTTCACCCTCTCACTCTTCCTCGACAATGGAGAGCCCCGAACAACGCTCACCATCACTACAAAAAATCCCACCGATGCCCAGAAATATCTTACCGCGTCCGAGAAGACACTTCCGCTCAGTCTCAAGAATATTCTCCTTGTAGACACTCCGCCAACCGTACCAGCAGCAACTTTTTCCACCACTTCCTACAAGAGTACCACAATACGCTATTTCAACCTCTCCATAGAGACACCTCTCTCGTTTGATTACACATTTATCGACAACACACTCATCATTGGCACAAGCAAGAACGCAGAACGCGCTAGCATCGATGTAATACTCGATTCAAAGAAGTAAGTCAAAAAGATTCTCTGAGAGATTTTGGCTCAAGTGAAAGATAAAAAAAGAATTTCTTTTCTTTTCCAACGAATATTTTTCGAAAATACCTCAAAAAAAATGCTGATGGGATTAATCGAAGAATGCTTTTGTAGAGACATTCTCCAAAAAAACTTCTCCCGCGTTGACCCAGCACTTTTTTTCTGTTATACTGAGATTGTTATCAAGTGAAAGAGCAGTTCATTAAAAAACAAAAGTACTCACTAGTTGACCCGTCCGGCGAAGTCCTCTCTTCATCGAACGGTAGCGGGGTTCCAATCGCAATTTCCCCCTATTTGCGATTGGACTCCCCCTACTGTTCCTCCTCGAAAAATTTCGAGGCTCTCCTTCATCCGACAAGGAGAAACCAAAAAACAAAAACAAATTTTCCTGTCGAACAAAAATAAAGACAGAAAAATAAAAAGAAAAAACAAAAAAACAGTTCTTTCAAAAAGGAATCAAAAAAAGGATTCCAAAAAACCAGGCTAAATGCCAAGGACACGGTACGGGCGATACTCAATCGGAAGAGTGTTACAACTTACATGCGATCATATCACGCGAAGTTCTTAATGGATTACTGATGCTCCTCACCCGTGCTAGGTAACCGGAACACGCGTTGGCGCATGGCCGGGGGCTACCCACCAACTTATTCATATTTGGGTGCGCGTAGCACCCGGCAACCAACTCTTTTATACTTTTCACTCACAACTTCTCATTCTCGAAAGTCCCGAAAAACCCGAAAGGGTGTTTTTTATTTGAAGAAATTCGCGTTTCAGCTTAAAATATCGACTACACAGTAAACAAACGAGCATATCGCCGTCTCCGCCCCATATGAAAATACCGAGTTTCTCCATTTTTCAAGACAAACATGGCTCCATTGGGAAAAAGGGTGAGAATATCGCAGCGACGTATCTCAAGAAAAAAGGGTTTAAAATTCTCAAAATGAACTATATAAATCCCAAAGGAAAGCAGCTTGGTGAAATAGATATCATCGCGCAAAAAGAGGAGATACTTGTCTTTGTAGAGGTAAAAACACGAAAGGGAGAAACAAATAAGGTCTTCCCAGAAGACAATCTGACACCAAGTAAGCTCCACAAACTCGAGAAAATCGCCACGCATTATCTTCAATCGCATCATCTCCAAGACAAGTCCTATCACTTCGATGCGATTACTGTCCTCTTTGACGAAAAGCAAACTGCAGTCATACGCCACTTCGAACATATTTTCGTATAAACTTCCATCTAGACAGCATCTCTATTCCCTCGTATACTCCAAGTACAAGCTATTAAAACAATCCCTATGCCCCTCGATGCCACAACACTCACCGAACTCAAAGAAAAACTCCTCACCGAAAAGACTCGGCTCGAGGAGGCGCTCTCGAAGTTTGCCACCAAAACCGATGTCCCTGGCGAATATGAAACGCGCATGGAGGCAATTGGCACCGACATGGACGACAATGCAACCGAAGTTGAAGGATACGTCGACAATATTGCCGTCGAGTCCAATCTTGAGAAAGAGCTCCGTGACGTCCTCGATGCGCTCGAAAAGATGGAAACTGGAACCTATGGCATTTGCGAAAACACCGGCAAAGAAATCTCCCTCGATCGACTCCGCGTCTATCCAGCTGCCCGCACCACCATCAACAAATAGCCTTATGATTGTCCGAAGCAAGGCTTGGCATATATGTGTCTCAAGCCTTGTTTTTTTTGTCGTGTGCCAAATCTCAACACTCGCTCTTTTGCCAAAGACACTTGTCTGCAATAGCGGTATCAGCTTCAGCATCAATATTCCCGTATTCGTGCTGATTCCGGCAATCATCATCTCCCTTTTCTTCATTGCGGGTACGCTCCAGGCAATGCTGCAAGGGAAAACATTGGGGCATTTAGCCATACTCGGTGGAAGTCTCGTGTTTGGCGGGGCATTTTCAAATATCACCGATCGCCTCTTCCGGGGTTGTGTTCCTGACTTTTTTCATATATTCTTCTTTCCAACGTTCAATGTGGCGGATATGGGAATAAGTATGGGGGCTATTTTACTCCTCATACCAATGTTTCAAAAAGACAAAGAAACAAATAATCCAGTGAAAAAATTCTAAAATTCATTCGAAATTTGCCCTTCACATTACCGTCATGCCTGCCAAGATATTCTCTGCTGCAACACTCGGACTCGAAAGTGAACTCGTCGAAGTGGAAGTTGATGCTTTCAATACCGGCATGCATCACTTCACCGTCGTCGGACTTCCCGATACCACCATCAAAGAATCCCGCGACCGCGTAAGCTCCGCCCTCAAAAACAGCGGCTTTCTCCCTCCGCATCGCTTTGGTCGCATCACGGTCAATCTTGCTCCCGCTGATTTGCCCAAGAACAGCCCTGTCTACGATGTTCCCATGGCACTCGGATTTCTCCTTGCGACCGAACAGCTTTCGTTCGACTTTCGCGACAAGCTCTTCATCGGAGAACTCTCCCTCGACGGCAAAGTCCGTCCTGTAGGAGGCGTCCTCCCTATCGCTCTCCTCGCCAAGAGGCTCGGCATGACCGAGCTCTATGTGCCAGAAAAAAATGCCGATGAGGCCGCGATGGTAAAAGGTATTCGAATCATTCCCATTACTTCGCTTTTTGAAACCGCACAACATCTCTCGGGCGCCAAGACACTCGCACCCACTCCCGATATTGATATGGAAGCAATGTTTCGGGAAGAATCCTTTCTCCTCGATATGAAAGACGTACGAGGACAAGAGCATGCCAAGCGCGCCTTGGAAATTGCCGCTGCCGGCGGGCACAATATCCTCATGAGCGGTCCCCCAGGAAGCGGCAAGACTGTCCTCGCTAAGACACTTCCGTCTATCCTTCCAAAACTCAACTTCGAGGAAAGCATCGAAATTACCAAAATATTCTCCATTGCCGGATTCCTCACGCGAAGCAATACGCTCGTGACAACGCGCCCCTTTCGTTCGCCACACCACAGCGCAAGTGCCGTTTCGCTTGTGGGAGGCGGGTCATTCCCTAAACCCGGAGAGATCAGCCTCGCGCACCGAGGCGTCCTCTTCCTCGATGAGTTCGGCGAATTTTCCAAAAACGTTCTAGAAAACCTCCGCCAACCGCTCGAAGACGGACACATCACCGTCTCCCGTGCCAAAGGATCACTCCATTTCCCGGCGCGATTCATCTTGGTCGCCGCAATGAATCCCTGTCCCTGCGGCAATATGGGCGATCCCGATCGATTGTGCTCGTGCTCACCCCGCGAAACCCTGCGATACAAGACGCGCATTTCCGGTCCCATTATGGATCGCATCGATCTCCACATCGAAGTCCCGCGCATTCCCTTTGAGAAACTCGAAGCACCAGAAAACGCCGAGACAAGTCTCTCCATCCGGGAGCGAGTTGAAAAAGCCCGTGACATACAACGCGAACGATTTGTTGGAAAGGGCATATTCACCAATGCTGAAATGGGATCCGCTCTCATCCGCGAGGTCTGCCCACTCGACCAGCCTTCCAAAGACCTCTTACGTCAAGCCGTTTCCTCCATGCATCTCTCCGCCCGTGCCTACTACCGCCTCATTAAGCTCGCCCGCACCATCGCCGACCTCGAGTCCGCCGAACACATCCTCCCCAAACACCTCGCCGAAGCCATACAATATCGGTTTAAGACGGAGTAAAAAGATAAACTTTTTGTTTTCAAAATAACGGGCATGATACAGAAAGTATCATGCCCAAATACATGCGCCTCTCTAGGGAGACCTTACCCTCTTCTTTTCTTCACAGACACCTCAAACCATATGTAGAAATGCATCTGCAATAGACACACCATCAAAGATGAAGCTTTGACGAATCGTGTAATCAACGCTGGGATTTCTAACAGCTAATTATACACACATTATATTGACGGTTCATACTTCTCTCCGGCACAATACGGAGGTGAAACGACCCTCCAATACAAAAAGCGTCATTCTCCTTTTCGGTGCTATTGGCATCGGATGGGCTGTATTCCTCTTTTTTCACAGCGACACCTCCACAAAACAAACAACCAAAAAACCAGAAACATTTCCCATAACTTTTATTCTTGATCAGCTGACACTACCAGAACAAGCACATGCCGGCGAGACTGTCGGAGAAATCCTCAAACGTGTCGGTATTTCCTATACAAAAGGGGATGATCTCATTCCATCCAAAGAAACGCAATTGACGACGAATATGCTCGTAAGTCTTGTGTCTACCAAGAAATATTCCATCGACACCAAGGATGGGAAGCGCGAAGGCAAAACAACGCTTCGCACTGTCGGACAACTCCTCAATGAGCAAGGAATATCACTTGGGAAGAATGATCTCGTCACACCAGACACCGAGAAAGCGCTCACTGACAATGTTCACATTTCCGTCATTCAGGTTGATATCCGAAGCGAAGTGATACGTAAACCCATTGCCTTCACGGTGCAAGAATCCGAAGATGCGACACTTTCTTGGAGGAAGCGTCTCATTACCCAAAAAGGCGAAAAGGGAATTCGTGAGCTCACCTACGAAGTCGTTTCTCATGATGGAAAAGAAATAAAGAGAACGCTCGTAGAAAGTAAAATAACCAAAGAGCCTCTCCCGGAAATCGCCACCCAAGGCACCAAGGTCGAAGTCGGCAAGAAACACACAGGGCTCGGATCATGGTATAGTTTCACCGGAACCCTCTCTGCCGCCAATCCATGGCTCCCAATCGGCAGCTATGTCCGCGTCACCAACACCGAGAATGGCAAATCCGTCATTGTCCGCATCAATGACCGCGGTCCCTTCGGCAAAAATCGCATTATAGATCTCGACCGCGTCGCTTTTGAGAAAATCGCCTCAATCGGCGCCGGCATCATCCCGGTAAAAGTCGAGGAAATCACCAACTAAGAATGCTCAATTTTGAATCTGAAATTTCCCTTATGTTCCCAAAAAAATCGTTCAGCCAAAATTTCCTCCACGATGAAAAAGTGGTGAGCAATATCGTTCAACTCGGGCAAGCAAACACTTTTGACTGGATTGTAGAAATTGGCGCGGGCGAAGGAGTCCTTACAGAAGCACTTGCGCAAGAAGGAGCGCACATCGTTGCGCTCGAGTTTGACCGCGACCTCATTCCTGGACTCCTCAGACGCTTTCCACTCGCTTCACCGGTATCTCTTGTAGAGGCGGATATTCTCCGCGCCAATATCCCAGAGATACTCCAACAGAAAGGATATGAAGTGGGTGATTCTTGGGCAGTATTTGGCAATATCCCCTATGCGATTACCGGAAAAATTCTCCGGATACTTGTTTCGCTTGCGGATATCCCCGACTCCATCGTGCTCATGATGCAAAAAGAAGTCGCCGAACGAATCGTTGCACACAACCATCGTCAGTCACTCCTCTCCCTCTCAGTTGCTCTCTTTGGAGAAGCTGAGATACTTTTTGCTGTCCAAAAAGAAGCTTTTTTTCCCGCGCCACAAGTAGAGAGCGCTGTCATTCGCATCACCCCAAACAAACACTGCCTCCCACTTGAAGAGCGCGAACACATCCTCCGCCTTGCCAAAATCGGTTTTGCCTCCAAGCGGAAAACACTGCTCAATAATTTCTCGGCACACCATGCCTATTCAAGAGAACTGCTCATACACTTCCTTGAGAGCATCGGGAAAACTCCCTCCGCTCGCGCTGAAGAGCTCTCGGCAGAAGAATGGAAGCAGTTTGCACAGCATTTTTGAGAGACATCAACTAGAGCAATACACTTACTGCCAAAAATCCATAGCCGGAAACGAGCGCAAGTATCCACCAAAACACTGATCGGTAGGTTATCCTGCCGGTTTTTTCTTTCATGGAAAGCACGGTCCAAAATGACGCCCCACCAAAAAGAAGTGCCGGGAGAAACAATGAAGAAGCGTGAAACACGAAAACACTCGCTATAAAAGAGAGGAAAATGCCAGAGGCTACGGCCAATTTCGCCCATCGGACACCGAGCAATACCGGAAGCGTCCAGACAGAATTTTTCCCATCACCCGAGACATCTTTGAAGTCTTTGAGCGGAATGGAAACCGCGTAGGCAAAAATGAAAAGGCTGATAAATGACGTGGGGAGATGAGCAATTGTCCCCTGAGGGGCAAAAAGCATGAAACCAAGGAACAGAATCAGCACACTCGCAACCGCACTCGCAAACGACGCCACCACCGGAAATCGCTTAAGTCGAAAGGGTGGCGCAGAATATACCCACGCAAGTGCCTGATACACTAAGAGGAGAAGAGCGCTCTTCATATTTACAATTGCTGGAAGAAATATCGACGCCACAAAAAAACCACTCCCAATCGCTCCATAGAGCGCAGGGGACACATCCCCCATTGGGAGTGGACGAGAAGTATTTGTCTCACAATCAATCGCTCTGTCAAAAAAATCATTTGCCACAACCGACGCAAGCCATGCTGAAACTATCCCCACTAGCAAAAGGAAAAGCGCAAAAATATCGAAGAGCCCGAGAGCTGAAAGAGAGAATGTCGCATCTGTCACAACAAATGAGAGCCCCATACCAACAAAAAAAAGTCCGGCATGGTACACCGCCTGCGGAAGGCGCGCATTTCGAAACAGCGCGTAAAAAATTTTCCTGTGAGAAAAAAAGAGCCATATTCCCACGACAAAAGGGAGCATCGCACCATACGTCAGACTCATCTTGATATTCAAGACTGACCGAGGATCTGAAATTGTGTGCAAAAAGAGAGAAAGTGGCGACAAGAAAATTGCCGCCACATCGGGAGAACGAAGCGTCCATTGTCCTTTGGAGACTCCATCAATAAGAAGTGCCGCCCATGAAGGGAATGTCCCCAGAAAAAAGAGGAGGGTATACGCCGAAAGAGCTGCCCAACAAGACCAGAGCACTCGGCGCGTCTTCCAGAAAACATAGAGCCCAAAGCATATCGTCACCAGAGCCACTTCCGCGCGAACGCCATAGGTAATACCAAGATCCGGTCGATCCCCAAAAAAGGTGAGATACCGCCCAAGGAGCCCAGAGAATCCATCAAAAATATAGAAACTCCAGAGTCCCGTCCCGCCAGAAACAAAGAAGTCAATAATTGGAGGTGAAAGAATAATAAGGAAACCAAACAACAGCATATTCGACGCAACCGCCAACGAAACACGTGTAAAATGCTGAAATATCGGAAGAAACAGCAAGAAAGACAAGAGAAAAAACAAAACGTTGTGCGTCCATTCAAAGAAAAGAAATCCTACTGAAAGACTTCCGAAGTCAAAAAGCCATGACTCCACCAAAAGCCGCAGAGTAATAAGACCAAAAAAGGCGCCGAGCCACAGTCCGAGACTTGTCTCAGACTTCTCAATCGCTTGAATAAGCGCTCGCGGAAATTTCATACACGAAGCATAGCAAATCAAAAGCCACTCGCACAACTTTCGGCAATCATGATAGAGTGTATCCATGACTCCACTCGCCTCAAACCTCAATCCAGAACAACGTCGTGCCGTTGAAACAACCGAGGGTCCTGTGCTCATTGTTGCGGGCGCCGGAAGCGGCAAGACAAAAACCCTCACCCATCGCGTCGTCCATCTCATGCAAGAAAAGGGCGTTTCGGCACAACACATACTCGCCGTCACTTTTACCAATAAAGCGGCCGAGGAAATGAGAGGGCGCGTGGCATCACTCCTCTCGCAAACAACGAAAAAACCACCTCTCTTTGGAAAACAGCCTGTCGGACTGCCACACATTGGCACTTTTCACAGCATTTGTTCACGCATTCTCCGCAAAGATATCGCTGTACTCGGATACAAGACAACCTTTACCATACTCGACAGCGATGATCAGCTCGCCCTCATGAAGCGCACCATGAAATCCCTCGAGATTGACCCAAAAAACATTCATCCTCGTGCGCTTCTCGATGCCGTCTCCAGAGCCAAAAACCAGCTCCTCGACGAGCTCGTCTTCGAATCCCGAGCCGGAAGCTATTACGAAGAACTCGTCGCCAAAGCCTATCGGAAATATCAGGAAGAGCTTCGCAGCAATCACACACTCGACTTTGACGATCTCTTACGGCTCACCATACAGATCTTTCACACACATCCAGAAACCCTCAATCACTATCGAAATCTCTTCCACTACATCATGGTGGATGAGTATCAAGATACCAATCACGCACAATATACCCTCATTCACCTTCTCGCTGAAAAACACCGCAATCTCTTTGCAATTGGCGACGACTACCAGTCTATATACGGCTGGCGACAGGCAGATATCCGAAACATTCTCAACTTCGAAAAAGATTATCCCGAAGCTACTATTGTCACGCTCGATCAAAATTACCGATCAACGCAAACAATCCTCGATGCCGCCGGAAGCGTGATCGCCAAAAACGCCAACCAGCGACACAAAAAACTCTGGACATCGCAAGAGGGAGGAGCGCCGCTCACTATTTTCGAAGCCGAAGACGAACGAGGCGAGGCAGACTATGTCATCCGAAAGATTCAGGAGACTGCCAAAAATGCCAGTAAAGACATAGACGCAAAACAAACTCGATCATTCTCGGAGTTTGCCATTCTCTATAGAACCAACGCACAATCCCGAGCACTCGAAGAAGCCTGCCTCAATCACTCCGTTCCATACCGCATCATCGGCGGACTCAAATTCTACGGACGTAAAGAAGTCAAAGATGCCATTGCCTATCTGCGGCTCGTCGCCAA
This sequence comes from Candidatus Moraniibacteriota bacterium, assembly GCA_016699385.1. NCBI lineage: Bacteria > Candidatus Moraniibacteriota > Candidatus Moraniibacteriota bacterium. The sequence continues at coordinate 954,712 of CP064974.1, forward strand.
TCACTGGGACACACTCTCACTTGCAAGAATTGCCAATGAACCACCACGCGGAATCGGCAAGAAAACTCTTGAATCATGGCTTAGTGGAGCCAAGAGTGCAAAAACAGACCCCATCACCTTTGCTCGAGAAGATGAAGGAAAACAGCTCAATATAGCCATTTCCAAACAAAAGTCTGCTGCACAGCTCGCAAACATCCTTCACAAAAACACCCAAAAACTTCTCGAAAAAGGCTCCCTTTCCACATTTCTCGCCACTCTCCTTGAAAGCGTCGGCTACATCAAAGCGCTCGAAGATGGTACAGAAGAAGGCTCTGCACGCCTCGAAAACGTCCGTGAACTTTTCTCTGTCGCAAAGAAATATGACGGGACACCACTGGAAAACGCCATCACATTTTTCTTGGAAGAGATTGCGCTTGTGTCCGACACAGATGCGATTGACGGCAGTGAAAACGCCGTACAACTCATGACTCTCCATAGCGCCAAGGGACTCGAATTTCCTTTCGTCTTTCTTGTTGGACTTGAAGAAGGAATTTTTCCACATTCACGAAGCGCCCTGTCTCCTGCCGAACTCGAAGAAGAACGCCGACTTATGTATGTCGGGCTCACACGCGCCAAAGAAAAAGCCTGGCTCATATCAGCGGAAACACGTATGATATTCGGCTCAACACAGATGAATGCTCCATCGCGATTCATTAGTGAAATCCCTGAGCACCTTGTCAGAACAGAAGAGCGAAAGAAAGGGAGAGACAATAGTGAATATGCCGACAGACACCAAATGCAAACACATACATCTCATAGCACAAAACCGCCCACACCACACAATCAAGCAACAGTGGAGAGTCTGCGTCCAGGAGACGCCATATCCCACCCCACATTCGGAAATGGCATCGTCATCAAAATAGAAGGAACGCTCGCCACCATAGCCTTTCGAACCAAAGGAGTAAAGAAACTCGCCCTTGGCATTGCTCCGATTGAGAAAATATAAACAACTCAAACTCCCCCACAAAAGAGTTGCCTCACGATTTCTCCCGTCCTTTCCCATGAAATTTCTCATGCACTTCGCGAAGTCCCTCATCAGTGACATGCGTATAGATTTGCGTGGTAGTAATAGAAGAATGTCCGAGAAGTGCCTGGACACTCCGAATATCGGCGCCATTTCGCAAAAGATCCGTTGCGAAGCTGTGTCGCAATGTATGAGGATGAACACTTTTTGTGAGTCCCGCTTTCGCGGCAAGTCTCGCAACGATGCGCTCAACGGTTCGCACTGTAATACGCAAATCTTCAACAGAAGATTTCTTGGCAAATCCGCGACGCGTCGAAACAAAGAGTGCTGGATCAACATCATGTCGCGTATCGAGATAGGACTGCAATGCTAAACGCGCCCGATCCGACACAAAGACCATACGAAGCTTATTCCCCTTTCCGCGAACACTCAGCTCTCCCACTTCAAGATTCACCGACTCGCGATCAAGCCCGACAAGCTCAGACACACGCAAACCCGATGAAAACAAGAATTCCAAGAGCGCCCGATCTCGACGAGCTGTTTCGCTTACCCCCTCTGCTGCCTGACAGAGCCTATCAAATTCATCCGACTCCAAGAAATCCACCTGTCGCTCAGGTGTTTTTGCTGTCTCGATTCGCTCCGGGGGCGCCGAGGCAATTCCCTCCTTGGCGAGATAGCGCAAAAATCCCCGCAACACAATAATATGGTAATTTTGCGTTGTTTTCTTTAGTTCTCCGCCATGGACATTTTGCCTTCGATTCAAGAAGAGTCGGTATTTTCGTATACTCTCAAGAGTAATATCCTTTGGATCCTGAGCACCTCGCCAAGTAAGAAAACTCTTGAGCACTCGATCATAACTCTCCACTGTTTTGGGTGATCGTCCTCGCTCAATTTCCATATACTCAAGAAATTTCGTCACCAGAGCCAGCATACCTGCCATACACATATATCTAAAAGATGTCTCATTGTACCCTCCCAGTATACCACACCCAAAATACCGAAATTTTGTTTACTTTAAGCCAAAAAAATGAAAATAACACTCTGGAAACATTGACAGCATCCCTTTGCCTTACTATACTCAACTTTGCGTAAAAATCTTTGGTTTCGCCTCCGATGGAGAGCCCTCTTTATACCGGGCACCCCTAGGACTCGAAGCAATTGAAAGGACTCGCGTATCTCTACGCGCATTTTCAGGGGGCTATTTCGTGTTCTCCGGCAAGGGCAATTGCTTTTGCACAAAGGGAATACTCATATTCACCGCTTTCAAAGAAAAGGTGTTGTTTATCTCAAACAACACAAGACCGTTCGGATTCTCCACCTTTTTCGTCAATACTCTGCGCTCACCGTCGTCGTGTCGAGTGCTTTTCTCGTCACCGGAACCAATATCGCTACACATGAGCAACCCGGAAGCATGCTTTCCGGCTACTTTCACACCGAAAACGCCGACGCGCAGCAATTTCCCATGAAAAGCCCTGCGAAACGCGAAAGCCTCTCATCAGCCCCACTTGCCTTTGCCTCCAACACTGTCGACACTGAAGCGAAACTCGAAGACCCTTCAGAAATAGACGCGCCAAGCAACACTATTATTGCTTCCTCAGACCTTGCTCCCGTCATTCAAGAAGACCCTGAGGAAGGCGAGGGAGTCAAAATATACACCATCCAAGAAGGTGATACCCTTGGGAAAATTGCCCAGGATCACAATATCACAATCAATACTATCCTTTGGGCAAACGACATTAGCAATATTGATGAGATTCGCCCTGGCGACCAGATATTCATTCTCCCTATCGCTGGACTCAAATACATCGTCAAAGAAGGCGACACCATACAAGATATTGCCAAGACATACCATGGCGACACTGAGCGCATTATCGCCTTCAACAACCTCCCCGCCAATGGTCGACTAGAGACTAACCAAGAGCTTATTATCCCCGACGGCTACAAAGACACACCAAAGCCTGCATCTGACAGCCTCCTCGATCGTCGCCAATATGCCACATCGAGCGGCGGAGCAGCAACAGACATCTCCGGCTGGCGCACCCTGAGTGGCAAAGCCGGCACAGGACACACCTTCCCTTATGGCTATTGCACCTGGTATGTCGCTCAAAAACGCTATGTACCATGGGGAGGAAACGCTGGTACCTGGCTCTACAATGCCAAGGCGCTTGGGTATAAAACCGGGAAATCACCACGAGTTGGCTCTATTGTCGTCACCACAGAAAACCGCTATTACGGACACGTCGCCCTTGTAGAGAAAGTGCTTGATGATTCTATTATCGTAAGTGAAATGAACTATGTCGGCTGGGGGAAAACTGACCGACGCACCATTTCTTTGTCAAATAGAAGTATAAAGGGATATGTTTATTAAAATTCCTGAGTCATTCGAGTGCCACATAACACCTATTACAATTCATCACATAAAGAACTCCCTTCCTGGAAGTTCTTTTTATAACTCGCCCTTTACGCTAGATAACAATAATCTCCCATTTAAGTCGCCAAACAAAAAGTTCTACCATTCTGAGAGAAATTGAGGAATCCAACCTTTCAAGAAGCATCCCCTCTATCTCCTCAATTGAGATTCCGATCTGTCAACGGAGTAGACCATTCACGCTAATACCTCAGATGGCGCGCACTCTCGTAGCAATAAAAGAAGATGAAGTGCTTTTGAAAATTATCCACATAGTCCTATACCTTTGCATCTCTCCTTACTAAACAGACACGTTTGTTTATATCCTGTGTACAACTAGGGTATTCCTTGTGAAAAAGTCTGGAAAAACTCTGTGCATTACTCACACAAAACGTGCACAAACCAACCACTACATCCACCAAGACAGCAAGATCATCTCATACACACTGACTCACCACATATCACCTCATTTGAAAAAGGTGAGAATACCCGCACATTCTCCACTTCTCCACTTCTCCACCGAACTAATAGTAATAATATTAAAAAATATTAAAAAAACAGTTACTGATTAATGCAAGGGGAGATACTTTGTGAACTCATTTAGGAGAAAAGTAAAGGAAATTTCTCTTATCAAGGGATAGGTGCTCTGCGTTGTAGTTGAAGTGACACGTGGATATTTTGGAATTCCTTGACAGGTGTTTTCGTGGTATACTTTCCACTAGAAAACTGTTTTTGTTTTTTTGTTGTGTGAACAAAAGTAGTAAAACAAAAAAAACTCTCTTGTTTCGGGCTTCTCTTTTTGTGAGAAGTCATCCAGCTCTGCTCCTTGTGGTACTTGTAGGGTGTTTTTTGTTGACGCCAAACATGCATGTAGTGCAGGCTGGTAGTTTTTTGGATTTAGTAACAACGCCGAGCGCGTGGATTAATGCGCTTATATATCCTTTCTTTTTGTTTTTTTCATGGATTGTAAATCTTGCTGCAGGGATTTTTGTTTGGGTTATCAATGCGACAACGTTTACAAAACTCATGAATGCGGGGGCCATCTATGAGGTGTGGCTTATTGTTCGAGATTTTCTGAATATATTCTTTATACTCGTACTTCTTTTCTCGGCATTTGCTACGATATTTCAACTCGATAGATATGAATACAAGAAAACGATTCCCATGTTGGTTATTATGGCGCTTTTGGTGAATTTTAGTTTTCCTATTGCGCGTTTTGTGATTGATTTGGCAAATGTGCCAATGTATTTCTTTTCACAAAACATATTTGGAGTGGATGGGCCTAACGAGATTACCTCTGGAGTATTGAGTGGGACAAAGATGCAAAATATTCTTATACCAGGAATTAATGATGATAAGTCATTGGTAGATTTTAGTACAACCCATCTCCTTGCAGCGACCATCTGTATGTTTTTATTTGGTATTTCTTTCCTTGTTTTGTCAGTGTTGATGTTGGTTCGTATGATAGCGCTTGCTATTTTGGTGATGTTTTCACCAATTGGATTTGTAGGGATGATTACACCGGCGTTGCAAGGTTTTGCGAAGGGATGGTGGGATAAACTCTTTAAGTGGGCGTTCTATGGTCCAATAGCAGTCATGTTTGTGTTGGTGTCGGTAATTGTTATGAAGTCTGCTGGAGACTCAATATATCCAACAGCGGGTGCTGGAGGGGTATTTCAATCCACGGGAAATTCCGTGAATGATAATATGATATCTGCTGTTGCCTTCTTTACTATCCCAATAGTGCTTTTTTGGATCGCTATTACCTCAGCAGAGAAATATAGCAATGATATGTCAGGTATGAGTGTGAAGTTTGGGTCGCAACTAGGGAGAAAGGCTGGGGGATGGGTAAGAAAGGGCGCTTGGGGAACTACGAAGTGGGCTGCAAAGGCTCCATTGAAAGCGATTGATAATGTTACCCAAAATAGAATCTCCGGAACTACTCTTGGAATTCGTGATGCTTGGAGGAATAGGCAGTCTGCATGGTGGGGTGGGAGTGATATTGAGAATCGAAGAAAGAAAGTTTCTGATGATGTGGCATCTTCATTGAAACGCAAGGGAACGAGTACTCAAGAGGTTCAGAAGAAAGTTGCTGAACATGAAAAAGAAAATACTACTGAGGCAGATTTGAGGGAGCTTGTTAGAAAAAATGGTGATATTGCTGCTGCAATGGTGCTTGTGAAGCAAGGGAAGTTGACGGATGAGGAGTTTGCAAAGGTCCGAGTTGACCTTGATGATACTAAGGATAAAGCCTTAGTTGATCTTCTTGAAGGAAAAGTAAAGGAGAAGCGGATTGATTTGGTTATGAATTATAAGATTAACCAGGAAGCTACTGAATTAATGAAAAGATCTCCTGGTATGTCGAGGGAGGCGGCATTGGCTCGTGTTGGGGAGTCGGTAGCAGAAAAAGAAATCAAGAAATTAGCGCCAAGTAAATGGAAGGAGCAGAGTTTGAAGGATTGGTTTAGTCTTAAGGATGCTGCTGGAAAGGAAATCGACTATGACATTGATGATTCAACTGGTGTGATTGAAGTGAAAGATAAAGTTACGGGTGCAGTTATTCACTCAGAAGGAGCGGAAATTTTGAGGGCGAAGGTTGCAGCTGCTCGAACCACATTTGGTTCATATCATGGTAAAAATAAGGATAAAGCAATTGATGATATGACTGGAGAGAAATTCACAATAGGGCAGGATTTGAAGATTTTTGTGTAAAAGCTTCCCATTTAGTTCGGTGCGAATTGTGTTTTATGATTTACCTAAAACTTACTGACGATCAAAAAATAGCTAAGGCAAGTACGCCGGTGCTTGTTTGGGCTACTAAGAATCCAGATGATGAAACGAGAGAGCAAGTTATTGAAAATCATGAACGATTTCGGAAGCTCCCATTTGAAGCGAAGTATAAACTTGGGTTCCAATATACTCCTGAGGTTATTAAGAAAATAGGGGAAGAGTTTGGAATGGATCCTTTGAAGTTAGCAAGTATTTCACGAGCACTTCGTAATTTCTATTTTGGTGATATAAAAAAAGGGGATATTTCCAGATTTTTAGGGGAAGAAATGGAGATATCATTGGAGCAAGCGAATAGGGTAGCTAATACTATAATAAAGAGGATTATTGAGGCTCCTATTCCAAAAGAGGCTTCTGAACAAGTGGATAATCTTCCACTTCTTGATGCGATTGCGAAGTATCAGCGGCTCTCTGAGCAGACGGTGACGGAGGATCGTATTGTGGTGAAGGGGGAATCTTCGCCGGTTCGCGGGTCTCTTCGCAATTGGTTGCGACATTATCGTGATGTGGTGGGTATACGGAAGCATTCTACGATGGAGAGGGGACAATTTCTTTTTCAGGGGGATAATACCAAGCGGCTTTCTGCAATAGAGCGAGAAAGAGTTTCTTTTCTTTTGAAGTCACTTGATGAGAATACGCCAGTATCAATCGATACTGATCGGCAAGAAATAATCTTTCCAGCATTTGAGGAAAGAGGAAATGCTGCGTCTGCGACCACAGCGGAGAGAGTGGTTCCAGCATTAGAGACTTCTTTTCGACCGCTCGAGAAGTTTCCAGCGCAGGCAGCGCCAATTCGAAAGGCGCTTGAGTGGAATAGAGAAGAGGTGAGAGGAAATGTTCTTCCTGAAAAGCGCTCGGAAGTATCGCAACAGAAGGCATCCACAACTGAAGTGGCAGCGCCTTTTGGAAATATTGCGCAACAGCCTTTTCCGGAAGCGGCAAAGTCACGAGCGGTTGGTGTATCGGCGCCGGTATATACACCTGCTTCTCCTCCTGTAGCATCGGGAGCCCCCATTCCTCAGCAGGGAAATATGAGCTTTAGCTCGAGTCATGTGCTCCCGCATGAGAAAGCGATTGCGGAGGCAAGTGCTCCGTCGCAGGATGCGCCAGTGCAGCAGAGTCCTCCTTCGAGTGTTCCGGAGAGTCCTCGTGAGCCAGAAGCGATTAGTGTGATTCGGCCGCGCGGGAATCATTCTGGATTTCGTGGAGGCGCTGAGAAAGAAACAGTAGCGTTGCCAGAGGGTAGCTCTGATGCTCCGCGTGTGGTAAACTTACGGAGTTCGGGAGGGAGAAACGCGCGAGGTCGAGTGTAATGTGTTTGTTTGGGAAAAAGGTAAATGTTTTCAATGTGAGAGTGTTTGCGTGTAGAAAAGATATCATTGGAATGCGCTCTATGCTCTTCAATGTCCCACAATTTATTGATGTTGAAGATAAAGTAGCAGGCCCACTCACTGCCAAGCAAATACTCTGGATGGTTGGGATGGGCGGCGTATTGTTTATTGTGTGGACATTCTTTGATACGACGACGTTCTTTGTGTTGTCTCTTCCGATTATTATTCTCTTTGTACTCTTTGCCTTCTATCGTCCTTACAATCAGTCACTCCTCTTTTTCTCTGTGAATGCGGTCATGTTTTTCTTCCGACCAAAGGTATATACCTGGGATCGCCCGGGTGTGGTGAAGAATGACATTGTGAAGCCGAAAGAAGAGAAGGTGATAATAGGTCCGAAGTCACTGTCAATCGAGGAGATACAATCATTGGCGAAGGCGGTTGATGGTGGGAAGAGTCGATAAAGGAAGTTATTCTTGTGAAAAAGGGATTTTGATACTACGGATGAAATAATGATGAATGACTTGGGCGATATTTTCTTGGGATAAATGGAGTTAAAACCCCACCTTTGTGGGGATGACAAATGGATAAAATCTCTCTACCTATGGAAACTCTGAGTGATACCAAAAAACCAGCAGCGCAAGATTCAGCATCGAGCACGCAACGCTATGTGGAGGTTGAAGAGGTGCGCGATGGGGTGATTGTGCTCAAGAACGGAGCGTTTCGCTCGGTGCTTCTGGTATCATCACTCAACTTTGATCTCAAGTCCGCAGAGGAACAAGATGCTATCATTTTGCAGTATCAGAATTTTCTCAATTCTCTTGATTTCCCGGTTCAGATAGTTGTTTCTTCGCGACGATTTGATATTCGTCCCTACATTGAAGTATTGAAAGACAAAGAGAATCACCAGAGGAATGAATTGTTGCGACTTCAGATCTCTGAGTATCAGAATTTTATCAAAAGTCTTTCGGAAGTATCGAATATCATGTCGAAATTTTTCTATATTGTGATACCGTTTTCTCCTGTTGAAGATAAGGAAAAAGGGCTATTTCATAGTTTGACGACACTTTTCAATCCGGCAGGAGCGATTACCGAACGTCGAGAGTTTTTTGAAACCTACAAGAATCAGTTGTGGCAGAGGGTGGATCATGTGAGCTTCAGCCTGTCGCAGACGGGGCTCAAAGTGGCACCACTTAATACTGAAGAATTGATTGAATTACTTTACAACTCCTACAATCCATCGCTTTTTACAACGCGGCTGACAAAGAATATTGAGGCGATTGATTTGGCGGTTGAAAAAGTATAGCAAGGGTGTACGTTTTTCGAATTTTCCCTGAGTATCTGTATGCGTACATTTTTTGGTAGCTGGAGTTTTTGAGTCGTTGAATCTGGAATGAAACATATATGCGAGTCCCCTTTCTCTCCTCTTTGGGAGGAGAACAGAACGAAATATTGGAAAGTGAAGCGCTCTACCAGCGTGGCATAGCGCGTATTCGAGATCTTATCGCGCCGTCCGCTATCAAGGTAAGCGCGAATTCGTTGCAATCCGGTGAGACGCTTGTGCGGACACATTTCATTATTGCTTATCCACGATATCTCAATACTAACTGGTTTTCACCGGTTGTGAATTTGGACTTTCCTATGGATACCGCGATGTTTGTGCATCCAATCGACACGCGAGATATATTGCGCAATCTCCTGAAGTCGGCGACACGCGTTGAGTCATCCATTCAAATAGAATCGGAGGCGGGAAAAGTTCGCAGTCCCGTGCTCGAGACAGCACTTCATGATATCGAGGAATTGCGCGATCGACTTCAGCAAGGAACAGAGAAATTTTTCCGTTTCAGTATCTATATTTCCCTCTACGCGCAGTCAATCGAAGAGCTCAATCGCATGAGTCGCTCTATCGAGGCGATGCTTGAATCCCAATTGGTCTATATCAAGCCAGCAGTCTTGCGTATGCAGCAGGGCTTTACTTCGACCCGCCCTGTTGGCATGGATACACTCGATGTCGCGAATAATCTCAATACAGCGCCACTTTCAACGACTTTCCCCTTTGTGTCCGCCGATCTTTCTTCGAATGACGGTATACTTTACGGCATCAATCGGCACAATAACAGCCTCATCCTCTTTGATCGGTTTAAGCTTGAGAATGCGAACATGGTGATATTTGCGAAGTCCGGCGCCGGGAAAAGTTATTTTATGAAGCTGGAAATCTTGCGATCGATGATGTTTGATACGAGCGTCATTGTGATTGATCCGGAAAATGAATACAAGCACCTTGCCGAGACGGTAGATGGCTCGTTTATTCACATGAGCTTAAATTCCCCTTTTCATATTAACCCTTTTGATTTGCCAAAGAAGCGCGATGATCAAGAGGACTTCGAGGGGCTCTTGCGGAGCAATATCGCAACCTTGATTGGACTCCTCCATCTCATGCTCGGCAGTGTCACTGCTGAGGAGGACTCGATACTCGATCAGGCGCTTCGCGAGACGTACGCGGTGCGTGATATTACTGGGAAAACGGATCTCTCGACGCTTACCCCATCATCATTTCCAACGATGAGTGACCTTTATGAAGTTTTGCGGAACATGGAGGGGACAGAGTCGCTGGCTGCTCGGCTGGAGAAGTATACACAAGGTATTTTCTCGGGATTTCTGAATCATTCAAGCAATATCACCATGCAGAATCAGTTCGTGGTGTTCAATATTCGCGATTTGGAAGAAGAATTGCGCCCGATTGCCATGTATCTCATCTTGCATTATATCTGGAATGAGATGCGCTCGGAGTTGAAACGGCGACTTGTTGTCGTGGATGAAGCATGGATTATGATGCAAAACGACGATGCAGCGAGCTTTCTCTTCGGTATTGCGAAGCGCGCGCGAAAATACTATTGCGGACTTACAACCATCACGCAGGACATCAGCGACTTCATGGGTTCGAGGTATGGAAAGCCAATCGTGACCAACTCGTCGCTTCAGCTTTTGCTCCGTCAGTCGCCAGCGTCAATTGATGTGGTGACAGAGACCTTCTATCTGACGGATCATGAGAAATTCTTGCTTTTGGAGAGCGCTGTTGGTGAGGGCATTTTCTTTGCCGGATCGAAACACGTCGCAATCAAAGTGGTGGCATCGTATAGTGAAGACCAGATTATTACCTCGAATCCAGAACAACTCGTAGAAATAGAGGCAGCGAAGCGCGAATTTGACGAACAAGGTGGTTGAAATGATGTCTACTACTTCAAAGTGAAATGAAAGAAGTGGGCATTTGCTTGTATATATACCTATGGCAGTTGCTCGTGTTGCGGTGAATGGTCGTGATAATTTTGCTCTTGAGCAGGCTGCTAAAGAAGAGCGAATGCTTTTTCGTGAGCAGCGAGAGCGCTTGCGACAGGCACAACAACAGGCGCACATCATTCAAGAAGAGGCAACCATTTCGGAAGAAGAGGAATTTGAATCGGAGCATGTGGAAATGGGGCGTGCAGAACGAGTAAGTATTTTCTCCTACTCAGCACCGTTCATCGTTGCTTGTTTCAAAGATTTTCTCGATTTTACTGTTGTGCTGGCGCTCCCGGGAATAGCGACTGTGATAAGTATGTGTGCCGATATACTTATATTATTACTCCTTTTCTTCCCAAAACATCGGTATCGACTTACAACGAATGCTCGATTGATTATTATAGATGCATTCATCTTGATGGGACTTATTCCTCTTGAAGGGCTTGCGTTTCCATTTAATCTTCTCCCATTTACGGTGGCAGCTGTTGGAATGATTTATACCGTCGACAAGAAGTTTGTTGCTGCACGAAATTCGAAGCGCTTTGATCGAAAGAAAATGAACGCAAATCTTACCGGTGTTATTCGACAGGCAGCGGATAATCGGAAAAGTTCTGATAAAAGCAGGGTATCTGAACGGATGCAGTCTACTTGGGATACTCCAGAATATGAAGCTACACTTGGAGCGTAAAAGAGGCACTAAAGGGTATATTTTATGGCACCTTCTGAAAGAAAATACCCGCTTATTCAGTCATGTTTGAATCGGCGATTTCTCGCGATGAATGCGATAATAGCGGCAAGTATTGTGCTTGCGCTTTTCTTTCCGATTTCGGGCACAGTAGAGCGATTTGTTTTAGCATTTTCAACATATTTTCTACTTCCGGCAGTATTTGTCCGTTTGGTATTGCGAGAGCCACTGTCGACATTTGGCTTTTCATGGGGGAAAAGAGGTATCTTCTCGAATGTCGCATTGATAGTGTTGAGCGTTTGCGTGTTTGGTATGTTTGTGTGGGGAGTGCTTGCGGGCACATCTTTTGGGCAAGCATTTCTGAATGTGTCTCGAGGAGCTCATGCGGCACTACATAGCGATTTCTGGGTGTTTCTCGGGTCCCTAGGATTTCTCGCGTGGTTTGTTTTTTTGAAAGAAGTTTTCTTTCGTGGATTTTTCTTGCTTTTCTGGAAACGATATGCGTATAGATGGAGTCTTGTAGCGCATTTCCTCCTCATTGCAGCTGTCTCTACAAAAGAGCTTCAAATATTTGCTGATTCGGGGAGTGGGGTGACGTTTCTATTTACCATTGTCTGGTCAGTCATCGCCTCAATACTTGCATTTGTGACAGAATCCGTGTTTGTGTCGTTCTTTTTCTCGTTGTTTTCTGCTATACTCATATCGGTTCTTGCGATTTCGATATCATGAAACAAAAAGGCATTCTTTTTTCAAAAACATTTCTCGCTGCGATTTTTCTCGCTGCCTTTTTGGTATTTCCAAAAGGGGTTTCTGCTGACATTACGGATGTGTTTGTCACCAATATGCCGACATTTTCCGGTACGGTTGAAAATTTCGAGCGTCGGTATCATCTCAATCTGGAGAGCTTGCAGAATCAGGGGGAAAACTTCAATGTCTCCTCACAAAAAGGACAATCTCCACAAGTATTGCTCTATTTCAGCCCCTCTGATCCGAAGCCGGGAACGGAGATGGAAGCACGTGCCTTCCCTGAGTTTTTTGGGAATGAGAAGGATACACTGTATTACACGTGGTATATTCGTCGAAAAGGCTGTGATTTGAATAACTCTCCAAATGAAGAAACCCTGAAACTCTGCGATCGGGATTCGAGTCCAAGTAGCAATGACTGGAGAGTTGACCGATTTGGAAATAAACGGGTCATATCTGTTGAGGATTGGAAGATTGAAGCTATGCAGGCAATTGTTGCGGAAAGCTTTGACTCCACATGTTCGCTCAATGGCAGTCTTACTGATGAAGAGCGTGCAAACTGTGCGGAGAATATGTACAATCCCGATGCGCCAAGTCGGGTGAATCCGACGGGGAACAAGGGGAACGATCGCGATGCGGATGGCTACCGCGCGACTTATGGAGGTGATGGGAAATCGGGACAAAATTCCTATTGTTATATTCATGATTTTCAGGATGGGGAGAATTACGAATTGACCAGTGGGTGTGAGCATCTCTTTCCGAATAATTATAAGATAGATGGGAATGGACGTATCTTTCGTGACGGAAATATCGGAGAAAGTGACGATTCGTTTTCTATAGATGAAGAGCATTTCTGGCGTACTGATCCAGAGGACCCGAGCACTGCGCAAAATGGCAATAAGGATGAAGCAAATATAGCTGGTTTGGGACAAGGGACATTTAAGTGGACGTATCAACCCGAAGATAGAGTTGGCGTTGTTGTGGAGGGCGCTTCTCTTTATACAACGAAGTACGATGATTCGAGCATGATGATTATGTGGGCATTGCCCAAGAATGTCTGCGCGGTTGTTGGGAAAGGAACGAAGCAAATTACAACAAAAGGCTTTTCGAGTGATGCGACAGCACAGGTGACCATTAATACCTCGACGACGGATATTAATGACTGTCTGGAAGATAACCTTGTCGATCCGACAGAGGGCGCACAAGCAGAAAATGTCGACGTTTCTCTCTCGTATGCGCCGGATGCGCCTTCTGCGAAGCTTATTCCTTGGGGGGATGATACGACCGATGCCAAGCTGATTGCTCAGACAGGGGATATGTTGACGATCAATGCCGCTTCTTCAAATGTGGAGCAAAGCACGGCGCTTACCAATTACACGTGGCGCGTTCAGGCGAGTAAAGACGGCACCTTCAATACTCGCTTCAGTGACGAGAATGTGTGGACGGATATTACGCGCGATCTCCAAACAGCAAAAAACATCAGTGTGCCAAGTGGTAACAATGTTTCTTCCCTTTCGATTAACCTCAATTTAAATAGTACTGTTTATACTGATGCGAAAACGAACACGCTTATCCCTGGTTTTAGTGAATACTTTGTTGACGATGTGGCATATTTCCGTATTATGGTGAGCGCAACGACGAATTTTGCCGGTGCAGTCAGTCAGAGTGGATCAAGTTCGGTTGTTGTCAAAATCGTGGCGAACAAGTCTGTCGATGTCTACGATGTTGATACAGTGAAAGACTCGACAACCGGACTTGTGAGCGTCAAGCGGAATAGCACAGAACTCTGTAAGAGCAATACGTTCCAGCAAACCATTTGCCCTGTTTTGAACAATCAAGTGGTAGGCGTGTTCCTGTCGACGGGTGAGGGAGAAATCCGTGATTATGCGTGGACACTCAATGGTCAGGCGCTTACGTGTACATCCCGAGTGTCGGGCGAATGTGATGATACGAAGCAGGGAGCGGTTAATTTTTTCCCTATTTCTGGAAATGTGGGGGATATGTATATCGTGACGGTAGTTGCCAACAATGCTGAAACGGGAAAGTCATTCACAGTATCGCGACGCTTTCAGATTGTGGATCCAGATTTTGACATTGTTTCGACTGATACTGAGGCGGCCTGGCCGAAATACCTCGGTAAGTATGTCAATCTTGATGGTTCGGAGTCTGATGATATGAGTAAGACGTCCTTTGAGGGAGTCGTGGGAGGTGTTGCGCAATTGTCCGCAATATTCCGTCCGGAAGTGCTCGGTACATTTGTCTTGAATGGTGTCAAAGCGGGTGATGATCAAAATGAAATGATCTGGTCTATTAATGGCAACCCTTTCAAGTGGAATGACACAGGTCTCTCACTTTCGCTCGACGGGAATGTCGGCGATATCTATACCGTGACGCTCTCTGGTGCCTATAATCAACCTCGCGAGCTCCGCAAAGCGCTCTATGATATCTGGCGTATTTCTCCCTTTAGCTCTGAAACGGTGCGATTTTCGAAAGAGATTCAGATTCAATTGATTGATGGGAACAACTATCTTGGTAAGACAAAATCAAATACGTTCTTTGCATCGATTCTCTCGGCAGTACCTCCATTTGTACTTTTTTCCGTCCGACTTATTCTTTCAATGGGGCTCATCCTTCTGATTATCGGTGTAGTGTTTTCATTCGCTCCGGAAACAAAGGAAGATAGGGCGTAGAGACGTAAGATTTTGCGTCTTTCCCTGAAGGGCAATAGAGGTGGCGTAAGGAATAGACAAAAACACAAAAGTCTGCGTATCTACGTGAAGGACTGATGATATAAAGAACCTCGTATGAAGTATCTGAAACAAATTGGGAAGATTTCTATTTTTTTACTTGGAGTCTTGGTTGTTTTCGGATTTTCTGAAAAGATGGTTTTTGGTGCGGAACCGACAACAGAAGCTGAATGTAAAGCGGTTACACCGAATGCTGGAGAATGTAGAGACGACATTGGTGTCGACAGTTGCGCTGTTGGTGTATTGCACAAATATGGTACCTGCGGAACAGGAAAAGTCTGCTGTATTCGTTCCGGGAGTGTTGGATCAAACTGTGAAGCAAGTGGAAGAACAGGATTATGCAAAGAGAAAGATGGATGTAGTTCCTCGACTGAGGATGACCTTGGCGTTGGAAAAGACTGCCAGAAAGGAGCGCCAAATCTTCCTGATCTTACATGCTGCTCTTTAAAAAGTTCTAGTTCAAATCCAGATGTGACTTGCAATAAGCTGCAATGTGGCAATGGGATTTCTGGAACATGTATGCCGGCGTCTCCGGGTTGTGGTAATCTGACGCAGTATGGATCGTGCGGATCGAATCAACAGGGCGGATCTGTGTGTTGCATTCCAAAAGATTGTTCGCCTACGACAACACCTACGGCGAACACATCTGGCTCCACTTCTCTCAACTATACCCCGCTTGAAAATTTGCCGGGGTTTGATGGGCAGAGTGGGGATTTCGCGACGTATTTTGGGAATCTCTATAAATTGGCGCTGTGGATTGTGGGGATATCGGCACTTTTTATGCTCGTCGTAGGAGGATTTCTCTATCTTTCAAGTGCGGGGAATACCTCGCTTCTCGGCACTGCCAAGAAGTATATCTACTCCGCACTTATCGGGCTCGTGATTGCACTTATCTCATGGCTCCTCCTCGATACGATAAATGGCGATTTGACGAATCTGAAACTGAGTGGACTGAATGGCGCAATTGGAACGAGCGGATCGAATTCTAGCTCTGGGGAAACACCAATAGCTGGGTCTGGGTCGGGTTGCAGTGGTGCAGAGACTCAATCCGGAGCACATTGCGAAGACGCGTCGCAAGCTGTTTCAGATGCACTTAAATGTATAGTTGACAAACTTGGAAGTAAGAAGATACAAATATCGAGCATTTCCGAAGATTCTGGAGGAAAGAGTCTGTTTACTCAATGTAGAGATAGCTATAGTCAACCTCCTTGTGAGCATACTACCAACTCATGCCACTATGGTGGGAAAGCAAAAGCATCAAAATCATGTGCTGCTGATATATCAAATTCATATACGAGTAATGCTGGAGCTGCGTCGAAAGAAGAAATAAAGGTTGCTGCTCGTAGTTGTGGTACCCCTTTTATAAATGATGAGGGAAATCATGTACATATAAGTGTATCAGGTTGTGATTGTGATGGACATAAGTAGGCGTATGAAGAAATTTTTCATCATTACGGCGGTTTTGTTTGGAGTGTTGCTCTTGTTTTTCTTGATATATAATTTTCTTTTCAGAAATAATCCGCTTGATGGGAAGGTGCCAAATGTCGCGGTGATTCCAAATGAACCCAGTGCTTCTCCTCCGAAGCAGAGTGATGCGATGAAAGATCAGAAAATAGCGCCGCTTACCGATGGCGAGGGAATTGTGCCGTTCTTTGATGCGAAAGATCGCGCAGTGTTCTATCTTGCACCAGATGAGAAAGCGCTCAAAGAAACTTTTCTCGCAACGGGATTGCCGAAAACGGTGGTCAATTTCCCTTTCATTCCAAAGGATATCGTGTGGTCGCCAGATGGCGGGAAGGCATTGGTAAAGAAGAATGACACCGAGTGGGCGCTCTTTGTCCGGCAAAATGAAGGCGGATCGGGCGAATCAATGGTGTCTCTCTTGAAGCCCGGGATAGAGAGTCCGACATGGACGAGTCTTGGCGATCGCATTGTCTACAAATATTTCGATGCGACGACAAAGAAGCGGACACTCAATATTGCCAATCCCGATGGTTCCGATTGGGGGATGATTGGAGAGACGCCGTTTCAGTTTCTTGAGATGCGCCCGGTGCCGAAGAGTTCGATGGTGGCGGTGTGGAATCGAGGAAATGCTTTTGAACGGACATCGCTCAAAGCATTGCCGATTGTGGGCGGGGATATGCGAGAGATTTTTTCTGCCAACTATGGCGCGGACTACCTTTTTGCACCGAATGGCACGCGTATTCTCGTGTCCAATTCGATTGAGAAAGGAAGCTCGAGCATTTCCCTCGCACTTCTCAATGACCAAGGTGGTGAATATACCAATCTCTTTGTCCCGTCTCTTGTGGGGAAGGCGGTGTGGTCGAAGAATAGCCGGTTTGTCTACTACGCCCTTCCCGGGTCGATACCGGCGGGGAGTATTCTTCCGAATGACTACTATCGCAAACCGATTCTGACAATGGACACATTTTGGAAAGTGGATGTCGAGACCGGCGAGAAGTCACGCGTAGTGGATCCAAATGATATTGATCAGAGCTATGATGCCGAGAACCTTGTGCTCGATGCCGATGAAACCATGCTCTTCTTCCACAACCGACATGATGGGAAAATCTATCGAATCAATCTGTAGCACATTTGTGTTGGCGGGGTCGTTAGTTGAGAGAAAGAATTTTTAGAGATTGTGAGGGGGCTGTTTTTCAGAAGAAATTGTTTTTTTACCTGTCTTCGCATGTTCGCTTCGAAAGCCGCAAAAAAACAATTTCTTCTGAAAAACCGTGCGAAGCGAACATCCCCTTTCCGCAGTGCAATCAAAGAGGGCTTTTCTCTCGGGGAGAATGCCGAGAAAAAATATAATCCAGAATATATAGGCGAGACTCATTCTCCAATAGGGCGTGTCGAAGAGTCCATGGATAATGAGTGCGAGCATGATTGCCATGAGCGTCAAGAGAACCGAAGGGTTCTCTGTTTTCGTATATATTCGAAGGGTGTTTCGAAACCAAAGGATAATGAGAATGCAAAAGGAAATAAGTCCGACAACGCCGCTTCCGAGCCAAAAAGCGAGGAAAATGTTGTGTGGCTCCGGCACCGACCATTCGAGATAGGGTGGGAAGTATTGTTGATAGACAAGGTAGCAACTTTGGAAATTTCCCGGTCCGACGCCAAAGATAGGCGAGTCTATGAGCATTTTCTCGGCGGACTTCCAAATCATAACGCGCGACGCGAATGATGATCGCGAGTCCAGATTGAAGAAATGTTCAAATCGCGGGGTGTTTCTTTGGGAGAATGCGACCATTGAAATGAAAATTGTGGCGATGCTGAGGACACTTGCGAGTCTTTTGAAGGTTATGCGATGTTGTACAACCTCAAGCGAGAGTATGGCAATGAAAGTGGCAATCCACGCTGAAAAGGAATGGGCGGAGAAGAGAAGAATAAAAAACATGGCAGTGTATGCAAGCCAGAGAAATGTTTTTCGCGTTCGGAAAAAGTACCAAGAGAGAAGAGTCGCTGGTGTGAGAAAGAGTGCGAAAGCGTTTGGAGAATTGAAAATACTTTCGAATCGTCCGTCATAGGTCATTCCGCTTCCAAAAAGCCACATGAGAAGAGAATATATTCCGAAAGGGAAAAAAGATACCGCGAAAAGAAATATCACATTCTCGCGCGAAAAATACCGTTGAGAAGCGAGATATATACTGTATCCAAAGAGGAGAGGAAAGAGAAACCATGATTTGAAAATACCGAGTGATCGGAGAAACGATTCGGATGAAAGTGGACAGATTGCACTCTCTGAATGCGCGGCAAGAATCGAAGTAATGACG
The DNA here is from genome assembly GCA_016699385.1 of Candidatus Moraniibacteriota bacterium. NCBI lineage: Bacteria > Candidatus Moraniibacteriota > Candidatus Moraniibacteriota bacterium. Next base: position 973,468 of record CP064974.1, read on the forward strand.
CCTCCAAGAAGCAGGAGAATACCAGTGTTTATTGCGGATGGTGGGAATACAAATACGCTCTTTTTTTGAGATTTCTGTGAGAGTGAGGTGTTTTTTGCAAGGAGAATGCTTGTGGCAAAGAATGTGACGGCGAGTTCAATGAAATATATTGGTATGCCAAAGAACACAAAGCGCGCACCTTCGAAGGGAAGGAGAAAAAAAAGAGCAATTATATTGAAGAGAAGGAATGTTTGCATGGACTGATAATGGTTCAGATGGTAAGGGGTGAATTTTGGAAGTATTTTACAGTACGAAAGCAATGAGGCTAAGAAAGAGTGGGAGAATATGTACCGAATAGAGCGGTGTTTCGAAGAGGCTATGAAGAGAGAAGATGAGGAGTGCGCATCCTCCAGCAAAGATGAGTGGGTTATTTCGATATTTCGTGAGTGATCGTGTGAGAGTAATTGAAAGGAGGAGGAAGAAGAGTATTGCCGATAGTATACCGGTTTCGGCGGCGATATCGAGTAGGGTATTGTGAGCATAGCGCGGTTCACGATAGGTTGCTGAGGGGAGTACGGTATTGGAATAATTGCCGAGACCGACGCCGACAAATGGGTGTTGCTCAATAATATGTATTGCCTCGCTCCAGATGGCGATCCGACCACTTGTCGAATGATCAGAGAGATCAAAGGTTGAAATGAGTCGACTGGAGAGCGGATTTGGTGTGGCAGCTATGAGTACAAGGAGAAGTCCCGATATGCTGAAGGCAAGAATGTGTTTGTGAATGAGCTCTGAAAAGAGTATACCCAAAGCGAAAAGCGCTGTGATGAGGAGAGCAAGGTATCCGCCGCGAGAGAAAGTGAGAATATCTGCGAGCAGTATGATGAAAGATGCCACTGAAAAGGTTATGCGTGTTTTTGGCTGCGTTGTACAGAAAGCGAGCATGAGTGAAAGTGGAATCGTCATGCCCCAGAAGAATGAGGCGATATGTGGGTCGGGGAAAAAAGCGCTTGCTCGGAGGAAATTTGTTCCACCAACATTGACCACCATGCTGGAATATTCCGAAACAACATCGGAGAAAGTGTGTCCGGAAAACAGTGGAAGAATAGTGCTCTGCCAGAAGAGTATGGCTGGATCGAGGCCGATAATAAACGGAAGAAAAAATTGTGCGATGCCGACAATACCAGAAATCACTGAACCATACACAAGCACTCGTGCAAATATTTCTCGCGATTTTGCTTCACGGAACACTGAAAAAGCGACGAAGAAAATTGGAAAGAACGAGAGGAGAAAGCTGAGTTTGCGCAGTCCCCATGAAAGATTCTCAACAAAGAAGAGAGAAAATGCCAAGAGAAAGAAAACAGAGAGCAAGAGAAATGCTTCTAATCTTGAGGGGAGTGGTAATGATCGGCGTATGAGTGAATGAATAAACCATAGTCCCGAGAGCCCGATGACGAAGAGTCTGGAGATGTGAAGGTCGATGCCCGGCATCGGACTCAGGGCAAATTGAAAGGGAAGCGTCGCAAAGAAGAACAAGAAAAAAAAGCGAGTCATAGGAAGAATATCTTTCGAAAAATGGCAAGGAGAAATCGTTCGTGTCGTGGGCGATGAAGGGCGAAGTATTGGTCTTGGGAGGTGTAGTACTCGCGCTTTTGTTGCTCTCGGGAATGCTCCATGCTCCCGCCTCCTCGATGAAGTATGTTCACGCGTGGCGTGAAGACGATTTTCTTGTGGAGCTTTTTTGTGCGAGTGCAGAGATCGACGTCTTCGTAGTAGAGAAAAAATCGTTCGTCAAAGCCATGGATTTGAAAAAAGAGCGCGCGAGGAATGACGAGTGCAGCACCGCTTACCCATGTGACAGATCGAGACTTTTTTGTATTCCAGAGTGAGGTGCTTGCCGAAAGTCCGAGGTGGTTTCTGAAGATATTTACGAGTGTGATGTGTTTGCCGGCACTCCATGGTTGAGGCTTTTCTGGCTCGATGAGGAGCTTCATGCCAACTATGCCAACAGACGGATACTGTTTGAATATACTTGCTATGTCCTGCATGTTTCCTGAAAGAAAACGCGCATCGGGATTGAGGAATATAAGTATGTCGCCTTTTGCATATTCGGCGCCGCGATTTGCTGCAAAACCGAAGCCGTGATTTTTGGCGAGGGAGACAAGTGTGAAGGAGAACCTTTCTTTCAAGGAAAGAAGAACTGATTCTTCGCTCGGGTCATTATTGACGACAATACATTCGTATTCTTTGGGCAGAATGATATTTTGAAACGATGAAAAACACGCCGGAAGGAGCGCTGCGCTGTGGTAGTTTACGATAATAAATGAAAACTTCGGCGTCTTCTGTCTCGTATTAGTATCCATATTTCCAGAAGTCTCTGAAGGCATCGCGTACGGAGAGCGCTGAGACGTCTTTGTTTTTTTTGTGCCGCGCAATGCGGAGTATATTCCAGCATTTTCGCAGAGCAAGAGCGGTCCAGAAGAAAGGTTGCTCGAGGAGTGGCATATTCTTTCGGAAGAAGAGGAGACCTGAGCGGACAAGCCAATAGGTTTTCTCGGGATTTTTTGCGCTTTCTTCGGAGTGAGTGATGGTGACTCCTGGATGAACAATAGCAGAGAAGCCGGATTTCTTGGCTCGATAGGAAAGATCAACGTCTTCGTAGTAGAGAAAAAATCGTTCGTCAAAGAGTCCAACGATTCGGAAAACCGAAGCTTTGATAAGTGGCGCGCACCCGGAGAGGAAGCCGGTTTCAAAGGGCATAGTGTGGCTGCGCGGTGGTGTGTGAATGGCGCGCATCCGGAGCCAGGATATTTTTCCGCCGCCAAACCAGAGAGATTTGTTTCCTGGCGCTGTGATGAATGGGGATACCATCCCGACATCTCCATGACGTTCAAGGACGCTGACGAGAGGGTAAAGTGAATCCTTTGGGATAACGGCGTCTGGATTGATGAGCCAGAGATACTCTGCTCTTTGGTCGAGAGCGAAGCGGATACCGACATTCATACCGCGTGCGAAGCCAACATTTTCAGAGTTTCTGATGAAGTGCGCTTTCGGATAAGCTTTCTTTGCTTGTTCAAAGGAGCCGTCTATGGAAGCATTGTCGATGACTACGACACGGAAGAGTGGATAGTTAAGATGAAAAATGGAGCGCAAACAACTAGGGAGTGTGGCACGCCCATTGTAATTGAGTATCAAGATAAAGACGAGTGGAGATCGGTTCATATGAGGGGCGATTTTGTTTCGTTGTTTTCGAGTGCGGAATGTTTGCGGAAAAGAAGCGGTGCAATTTCATCCATGCCAATGCCTCCAGTTGCCCAGAGAGACACGAGATAGACACATATGCCACCAAGGAGTCGTACAAGAAAGGGAAAAGAGGCGCAGAAGAAGAGAAAGATACCCAGAATACCGGAAGCAAGCAGTATTCGAAAGAGTCCGCGGGTATCGGGACGATATCCAAGAAAACGAAAAGCGAGAAAGGCGGTTGCCAGCGCGACGGCACCTTCGGTCGTGAGTGAAACGCTTGCGGCGCCAGCAAAAGAATACTTGGGAATGAGGAAGAGATTGGCGACAATATTGAAAGCGGCGACTACAGAAAGGACAGCGAGGAGGCGCTTCTGAAGATTGCCGGCGATGAGTATAGCGTTGAAGAAATTTCCGAAGAATATGGCAGCGAGCGCGAAGACGAGTATGCGCAGTGGGAGAGCAGCTGCAAGGAAATCGGGACCGCCAATGAGGAGTACGAGTGGTTCAGCGAGGAAAAATCCGCCAATAGCGAGTGGCGCAGCAAAGACGACGAATACTTTGAAGGTTTTATCAGCAACGAGACGGAACTTCTCTGGCTCGTGGAAGATGTATCGGGAGAAGAGTGGAAGAACGAGTCCGGCAATCATGGCAGGGAAGAAGGTGAGGTTCTCGATAATTTTGTAAGCAGCATTGTAGATGCCGACATCGGCGCTTCCTTGGAGTACGGAGAGGAGTATCGTATCCATTTTGAAATAAGCGAAGGAAACGATGGAAATCATGCCGACAGGGAGGGACTCGCGGAGAAAGCTTTTCCAAAATGAAATATCAAATGAAAGTCTGAATGAAAGGAGTCTTTGACTCAAGAAGAACAATGCGCCAGCATTGAAGACCATGTAGGCAAGGAGGGCCAAGATAATGGCGCCGAACCCCCAATCGAAAGAAACGGCAGCAATAATAATGCTGAGTTGGAGACACTTGCCGAGAAATTCCACGCTTGCCACTTCGAACATGGCGAGACGCTTCTGGAAAATTCCATTGAGTATGCCGGAAGAGGAAGCGAAGACAAAGGCGATTGCTGCGATGATAATGCCGAGGCGAAGCTCTCGATCATAGGGCAGGAAAGGCACAGCGATGAGTGCGAGCCCGAGAATAATCGATGAGCTTACGATGCGGAGTGTAACGACATTGCCGACAATAATTTGTTCGGGCGCGTCCTTTCGGGATATTTCTCGCGCGAGGAGTGGAGAGAGTCCGAAATCTGCCAGTGCAGCAAAGAGTCCGAAAAAGGCGAGAACGGTCGCATAATTTCCGAAGCCTTCTGTGCCGAGATAGCGCGTTATAAAGCCAATCGCAACGAGCGCCAAGACCGTCGAAGCGATTTTGGCAACGGAATTGAACACGACATTATAGGCGATGCGTCGAGCGAGTGGCATGAGATGGAGTAATGTTTATGCTCTTTACTCTATTGCAAAGTAAACAGAGTTAAGAATCTCGCTAGTCCTGTTTTGCGGTAGGGGGACAGTCACCACTTGCTAAGCACAGTCGCTCTTAGGGCGAAGTTCGCAGTGTGCTTTCCATGGACTGACGGAACCTGGACACTCACCTTCGCGGGTGTGACGAATGTAATTTTCAGAGAGCCTCTTTCGGTTTTACTACGACTTTGCGGTGTTCGCCGGTGCCGGAGCTTTCAGTGGTGACGGTAGGAGAATCGGCAAGCGCCATGTGTACGCATTTTCGCTCGAAGGGCGTCATAGGGCGAAAGAGTACGGGAGTTTTTTCTGTCGTTGATTTGAGTTCTGCCTCTTTTGCTTCTGCAAAGAGAGCTTCGGTTTTTTCTTTCCAGTAGGAATTGACGTCTATTGAAAAATCCGCCCATCCTTCAAGCTTTCGGCGCGCGGATGCACGAGCAATAGTTTGCAGTGCTTCCAGATTGAGTCCGCGCTGACCAATCAAGAGATTTGAGCCTTCACTGGTGGAGATGTGACACACAAATTCTCCTTGTAGAGGAAATGCTGGCTCTTGAATGTCCACCTCTGCTGGAAGTGTCATTTTGGTAAGTATATCGCTCACGAGTGTGCGGACGGTTTCTGCTCGTTGGTTATCCATAGAAACTTCTCATGTGGTTATGAGTCGGCAAGCGACCCTTCCCTCCTGATAGAGAAGATACCATTGTTGAGCCACGATGAAAAGGGTTGAAAGAAAGCGAGTGGATTCAAAAATGCGCGAATGCATCCTATGCCGACTTGCGAATGAACGTTGGGCGCTTCGGATCGGAGCTTTTCTTAAAGAGATATTGCTGTTGAGCAATCATGAAGAGGGTGGAAACAAGCCAGTAGAGTGCGAGTCCTGAGGGGAATGTAATACCAAAGAAGAGCGTGAGCCCGGGACCGATATAGAGCATCTGTTTGGTCATGATTTGACTGAAATCGGGAGATTCGTCTGGCGCATCCGAATTTTTCGTAGGAGGAGACTTTTTGGGAGATTTTTCTGGACTCTGCTTCTTGTCCATAATCATCTTCATTTGGTAGTACTGAGCGAGCGCAGTAGTCGCGGCGAGGAGTATGCTCGGCTTTGAGAGATCGAGTATTCCAATGAAGAAGCGATGGATATCTCCCGGATTGGAAACGAATGTGTAGAGATCTTCGGTTGAAACAACGAAACCGGCATGTGAAATATTAAAGAGGACGCGGTAAATGGCAATGAGGACGACGAGCTGGAGTATGAGCGGGAGACAACCGGAAAGCGGGTTAATTTTGTTTTCTTTGTAGAACTCCATCATAGCGCGACTTTGTTTCTCGCGATCACCCTTGTGCTTTTTCTGAAGCTCTTTTATCTTTGGCTGAATATCCTGCATCTTCTTCTGAGACTCGATTTGTTTCTGAGAAAGGGGGAAGAGCGCTGTCTTGAGAAGAATAGTGGCAACGATAATGGCGATACCAAAATCTCCCCCGGGAATGGTGTCATAGAGAAAGACGAGCAGGTTGTATATTGGTTGGTAGACGCCGGAATGGAAGAGTGTAGACATGATTCGAGAAAATGAGTTTTAAGATGAAATTTTATTGAAATATTTGGTATCTTTCTGAAGAACAGCGTGGGTAGTATATCTTCTTGACACTTCCTTGAGTGGATTTTTACGACAAGAGTCGGATGCGATGCAGAAGGAAGTCTATATCGGTAGAAACTGCTTTCAAATCTGGGTTTTCGGGAGTTTTCTTGAGAAAGACGACAATGCTATCGTATCCGGGGGTGATATGGGGGAGGTTGGGACGCAGAGCCTCTCGTACGAAGCGCTTGATGCGGTTGCGATCGACGGCGCGAGGCGCGGTCTTCTTACTGACGATGACGGCAAAGCGGCTTTTTTCGAGTGAATTGGGGAGAGATATGAATGAAAAAAGGCTTCCATAAGCCTTCTTTCCGAGACGAAACACTCGACGTATCTCCTGATGATTGGATAATCGGTAGGCTCTCGGTATCATAGCACACCGTGGTTATACCGTGAGTTTCTTTCGCCCTTTTCGTCTTCGTGCGACAAGAACCTTGCGTCCACCGACGGTTGCGCTCCGCTTGCGGAAGCCATGTCGACGACTGCGCTTCAGTTTCTTTGGTTGATACGTTCGTTTCATAGGACACTGTCTGATGCAAAAAGTATTTCGAAGTGTACCAAAAGGGAGAAAAAAGTCAAACGGTCGAATTATCCACAGGTTGTGCACAGCCCTTTTTACAAGGGATATCGAAGTGGTGTAGTGTGGAGAAGTGAACAACAATTTCTGTGGAAAAGTGGGGAACGAACCGTGTTATGAAGTATGAAGAACTCTGGAAAGCAGTCTTAGGGGAATTGGAACTGTCTGTTTCGAAGGCAAACTTTGAGACATGGCTTTTGAATACAGAGCTTGTATCTATCGAAAACAGCATTGCGCGCATTGCGGTGGGAAGTCCTTTTACCAAGGAATGGCTGGAGAATCGGTATAATCACATTATTCTTCAAGCACTTCAAAAACAAGATTCGTCTATTCGCGAGATTTCCTGCTTCATCCGTACATCAACGGATTCGACTCAGAAGATTTCTCCCGCTCCTTCTACTCATACTGTGGAAGTATCTCAATCAGTGGCGCCGGATTCGTCGGAAAATTCGCCTTCTCTTCATGTGCATCACACAGAAAAAACATGGGAAGATAACATTGTTTCTCATGACGGTATGAAGAGAGAAATTTCCCCGGAGGCATTGCCATCTTCAACGAGGATGTCTCTGGGAGTGTTGCCGGTTCACCCAATAGTTGGTGTTGGTCAGGACAGCCCTCTTCCAGTGTCTGCTCCGATGGTTTCGCATCGACCAGTGACATCCAATCTTAATCCTCGCTATACGTTTGAGAATTTCATCATCGGAGAGAATAATGAGTTGGCGCGCGCGGCGTCGTTTGCCGTATCGCAGAGTCCGGGGACGCTCTACAACCCACTCTTTATCTATGGCGTTGTTGGTGTTGGAAAAACACATTTATTGCAATCGATTGGCAATGAGGCGCGCCGCAATCATCCGGACATGGTTGTGCGATATACAACCTCTGAGCAGTTTACCAATGAGCTCATCAATCATATCAAGAATCAGACCATGGAGGACTTCAAGCGATCATACCGGGAGATTGATATACTCCTCATTGATGATGTGCAGTTTCTCTCTGGTCGTGAGAAAACGCAGCAAGAATTTTTTCATGTTTTCAATAATCTCCATCAGCTCAATAAGCAGGTGGTGATTACGAGCGATCGAACGCCACGAGCGATTCCGACTATCGAAGATCGACTGAAGAGTCGCTTCGAAGGCGGTATGATTGCCGATGTGAGTCGCCCTGATCTCGAGACACGCATGGCGATACTGCGACTCAAATTACTCGAAAAGGGCACAACGCTCGAAGAGGATTGTATTCGTTTCATTGCGGAAAATATTACTAACAATGCCCGTGAGCTTGAGGGCGCACTCAATCGCGTGCTCGTCTCGGCGGAATTTCAGAAAGTTCGCCCAACGCCTGCCTATGTCGCCAAGGTGCTCGGACAAATTATCACCGCACACAAACAGACGGTGACGCTTGAGAGTATTACAAAGATTGTCGCGGAGTTCTACAATGTTCCCGAAGAAGAATTGTACAAAAAAGGGCGCAAGAAAGAGATTGCCCTCGCGCGCCAGACGGCGATGTATCTCGCGCGCACTGAGCTCGACGTTTCACTTTCTGGTGTCGGTAAGCACTTTGGCGGGCGCGATCATACGACAGTGCTTCATGCGGTTGATCGTATTCAAAAAGATATGGAGAAAGACGGTCATTTCAAAGAAGACATGGTCAGCTTGCGAGAACGACTGTATCGGGAATAAGGGGAAAAGTCCGAGGCATTTGTATTCAAAAAATTCTTATATCATTCGAAATTTAGCATTTGTAATTTGTATGTAGTGCCTATGAAACTCATGTGTACGCAAGAAAATCTGAAGCGAGCGATTAGTGCAGTGGAGCGGGCAGCGGGAAGGCAGAGTGCACTTCCGGTCTTGGCAAATGTGCTCATCGAGACAGAGTCGGGGCGACTCAAGCTCTCGGCGACCAATCTCGAAATTGGCATTGTGGCGCGAGTTGGCGCCAAGGTGGAGAGTGAGGGGAGTCTTACGGTGCCAGTTAAGGTACTCTCGCAGTTTGTGGGGAATCTCCCAGGGACAGAGGTGGCGACGCTCGAGGAAGTGGCGCAGTCACTTTCTATTTCCTGCGGCGGGTACAAGGTGAAAATAAAAGGACTCCCTGCCACGGATTTTCCAATTATTCCCGCCAAGAAGAATACTAAATCTATAGAGCTCCCGGCGCAGGCATTTCGGATGGCGCTCTCGAGACTCTTGCCGTGCGTTGCAACGCAAGAAACGAGATTAGAATTGACAGGTGTCAATTTCCTTTTTTCTGAAAAGGAACTTGCGCTTGCAGCGACAGATAGCTTTCGTCTGGCGGAGGAAATTCTCCCGCTCGAAAAGTTTCTCGAAGAAGACTTGCTCGCCGAAGTGAGTGCCTCAGGATCGCTCATCCTTCCGGCAGCAACTCTTATGGAAGTATCTCGCGCCATCAGCCCGACACAGAAAACCATTTCCATGACGCTTGATGAGAATCAGGTCTTCTTTGAAATGGAAGGCATCGAGGTTATTTCGCGACTTATTCTCGGGAAATTTCCCGACTATAGACAGATTATGCCGCAAGAATTTTCTTTTTCTGCTGTGATTGAGAAAGAAGCTTTCTTGCGTTCGCTCAAGATTGCGACCGTGTTTGCGGCGGGAGAGATTGCTGTCGAACTTGCTTCCGATGATGGCAAAGTGCTTGTTGAGGCAGTGTCGAGTGGTGTCGGGGAACAACAAGCAGAAGTTCCGGCGAAGTTTCTTTCTGGAAGCGGACGGCTTCGCGTGGTATTTCCGCCCAAATCACTCCTTGATGGTGTCGGCTTTATGGAGACGCCGTCTGTTGCGTTTCGCGGGAATACTACAGGGACACCAGTCGCGCTCACAATGACTGATGAGGATGTGCCTCGCGCCAGCTTTACGTATATCATGATGCCGATACAGAAATAGGGATATGAAATCGCTCGCGAAATTTCTTGCTTCGAAGTATCGTCAGGACTCGGCACCTCGCAAGCGGAAGGTGCGAGTGATTGACGAGAAGACAATATTTTTTCTCGTGGCGAAAATCCTCGAAGAAGAATATGGTAAGCGAGGTGTCGCCTCGGTAGTGCCACGATATTTTGATGGAAGGAAACTTTTCCTTTCTTGCAAGAGCAGTCTTTGGGTCGAGGAAGTGATTGCGTTTCGTGCGGACTTGCTTCGGCGGCTCTCCGAGCAGGGAGTGGACAGTGTCACTGATATCAAGGCGTCGCACGAATACGGAAGGTGAGCCATTTGTTATTTCAAGGATTTTTTATGGGGATGGAAAACAGACAATTTGTTTTTGAGATCCGCGGAGAAAAGGAGGGAAATTCGCACGATATTTCTCTTGAATCTCCACAGAAGAAAGATGAAAGATCCCTCAAGGATTTCATGCAGGATATTGCTGATGCTTATTTTCTGGAGATGGCTGACCCTGCGAAACATGCAGGGAGTATTCGAATCCAAGATGCTGCACTGAACTATGTTTTAATGCAAGCGATTGATCAGGGTATTCTCCCAGCGAATACAAGGAATTTCGGGTGGGTAAGTTCCATTTTTGTTCCGGGAAGCTTCCAAGAAGAACTTGCATTGACGTCGAAGTTTTTCAGTGGAAAGCTTGGTGAAATTAAGGGATTTGCAACCGAAATGAATGCATTGATTGGGGCTCATATTTCTCCAGATGAAAGGCGTGAAAAAAAGGAGGCCTTGCGAAGGAAATATATTCTTGCATTGTATAATGACTGGAAAGGGATTTTGGGAAAACGACCGCCAGACATGAGTGGTATTGAGGCGCCATATCAATATATTGTGAGGGAATGTAGCTTCAAACGGAACTATATTGATCAGTCGGACAACTCTCGAACTTGTGAAATTGGAACAAATACGGAGCTTGATTCGGAGCGAAAAATAGATCTTGTAAAGATAGAAAAAGGATCTGATGGGCGGTATATCGCACACTTGGTTCAGTGTAAAAACAGCCCTCCGAGCAAATTGGAATATGAAAAAATACTGATAGCGCACAAGGAATTCGTTCAAGGAATTCTCTCCAAAGAGGTGGCGTCGTTCATAGAGGATAATCTCAATGATGGAACATTTTCAACCAAGTGGAAAGACTTTATTGCAAGCGAGTTAGTGAATGAGGAGAATGTTTCAAATACGTACAATAGGCTTGTATCGTTTGCGCAAAAAACGATCGAAGATTTTCAGGATTCTTCGAAAGGAAATGATACAAGGAAAAAAGGCGATATGCTGAAGGGAAAAGGCAAACAAGATATTACGAGGTTTGCGAGAACTTTTCGATCGCAAGAATGGGAAGACATTATTGACCAAGAATGCAAAGGATTTGGTGAAGATCGCAAGAGCGCTCTCAAAAACGCTTTCCGCGATTTTCTTTCGAAGAACCAAGGACAGAATGAAAATTCTCGAGGGTATCTTCATAAAGGGAACACTGACTTTTATTCCGTGATCTATTCGCGGGATAAAGAGACGAATTCTTGGGGCGTACTTGCGAGTGTTCGGATTTGACAGTTGACGGCGTTTATTTTCCGTGGTATACTCGATGCAGTTTTTTCAAAGAAAGGAAATAAGTATGAAGAGTGATGTTCAATCGGCGGTTCAATCGATCGGGTTTTCTCCGATTCTTCCTTCGAATGAGGAAGATGTCTCCCAACCTCTTCACGAACAGCTCCGCGAAGAGTTCCTGGAAAGTCTCGAGTATAGGGAGTTTCAAACTTGGGACTCTGAAGAGCGACGTGTGCAAGGGGGGACTCCTTTGAGAAGTGTCGTCGATATTCATTACCGAAAGGCCTTGATTGCATTCTCCAATCGGAAACGGAGAGAATTTGGTCTTCCAGAGGTGGAGGATCAGAAAAATGATTTGGCGGCGGGCTAACTCCCTGATATTTTTGAGCGGATCGGTAGGGAAATCGATCCGTTTTTTATTTCTCTGGTTTGTGATAGCATACGAAAAATAGCGGAACGTCGGTTATCTCTTAATGAAACTTCCATGAATCTCGAAAAAGAATTGCAAGAAATAGGACTGCAGGAAAAGGAGGCAAGAGTGTATATCGCCATGCTCGAGCTTGGGCGAGCGACGGCGCAGGACATTGCCAAGAAAGCGGATGTGAACCGAGCAACGACGTATTTTGTCATGGAGAACCTCATGAAGAAGGGGCTTGCGAGTGCGGTTGATGAGGGAACGAAGCAATACTTTCTCCCCGAGGACCCATCGCAGCTCGAAGCGATATTTGAAAAGAAGCGCATAGAGTTCGAAGCGCAGAAAGAGCGCGTCTCGGCACTTGTCTCTGAGCTCTCGGAGCGGAACGCTCTCAAAAACAAGAATCCGGTTGTGAAATATTATCTTGGAAAAGAAGGAATTCTCCGGATGGCTCACTCGAGTTTTAAGTACGCGAAGGGAGAAAAACTGTATACCGTTTTTTCAAAGGATGAGCTTGACAAATATATTTCCAAGGAAGAGACGGCGAAAGCTCGGGCGAAACGGGTAAAGAATCACATGGAGGCGCATGCGCTCTGCAATGCGTCGGAGAATCTTGTTTCAGAGGAAGGTGACGTTATCCTTCGTGTCCCTCAAGAAGTTTGCAATTTCCCGGGAGATATCTCGGTGTATAAAGACACGATTCAGTTTATCTCGTATGAAGATATGCTGGGGATTGTCATAGAAAATAAAGCTATTGCGATGACAATTCGCTCTCTTTTTGGTCTTGCGTTTGAACGAGCAGAGGAGAAATTTAAAACCCCCAACAATGAATTTTCTTCCTAAAGGAACATATTCCTTGAGAAATTTTCATTGTGGGGGGGGTACTTCCGCTTCCGGGACCTAGCCGACGCCTGGTCCCGAATTTTGTTGGCGGATTCCTCCGCCCGGTCCTCTTAGTTGCTGTTTCATGATACCTCCTTCCTCCGCGCACATGCTTTCACACCGCTTGGAGAAAAAGTTGTAAACGCCGTCACGCATGACGGCGGACTTGTCATTTCGACAGCGTTCGACATTGCGACTGCGACGACTGACAGTGAGAAGTGTAGCAGAAATATTGGTTTCTGTCAAGTTAGTCAACCATGGTTGATTAAAAACGAGGTATATTAGGGTATGTACTAATGGTTTCGGTGTGGCGGAATCGACGTTTTAATGCGCTAAATATCCGCAAAAAAGAGCAGGGGAATACCCTGTTTTTGTTTATTCTGAGTTAAAAAGAGGTCAGCAGAGAACATTATGTTCAACGCATATTGACAAATTATGAATTCTCTGCTACAATCGAGCGTTAGTGTGGAAAGACAATTTTTTCTTGGCGGAACGGCGGTTCCGGAGTAGTCTTCGGAATTGCCGTCTCGCTCGGAAACGGGCGAAGCGTTCTTCTCTCAATCGAGATTCTTTTGGAATCTCAAAAGAATCTCCGAGAGGATTTTGTTTTTTACAAATTTTTTTCAACCGGGAGGAGAGGAAAATGTTTGAGTCTATTTTCGATTTTGATTTTTGGTGGATGGGCGTCGGCGGCGGGTTTTTACTGGCGATTGCTGTGTCTTATATGGTGACCCACTGTATCGGTTGCCTCCTCTCGGGTCGGGGGAGTAGTGTCAATCGGGGCGCGGGACTTGTGTTTGTTTTGATTCTGGTGGTCCCTGCCTCTATTGGTCTTTCTACCCTCGCGTATTACGGTGCGCAGAGCGCAGTCGCCTTGTATGTCGAGGCGATTGATCAGGAAAGAAAAGCAGGGGAAGAAACTCCGAAAACGGAAATTCCGGAAGCGTCGAGTGAACCAAAGCCGAATAGTGGAAAATGGTCGAACAATCCAGAATTCGGCACCGGAAGTTCAAACTAAAAACCGAAAATCAACTTTTGAGGTGCGTCGGGTAGCGGGGTATTTCCTCGCTTACGTCATGGTCGGGATGCGATGGTTTTAGGGATAGGATGGATTTTTGGGGAGACCAACGTGTCTCCTCTTTTTGTTTTTTTAAGGCATTTAAAGAGGTGTCTTTTTGAGTGACATGTTTTGCCTCTCGTGCTGAAGCGGTGTAGACTTTGGGTATGGAAAAAAAATCTCTTGGGAGTGCAAAGAATGAGGTGAAAGAATTGGGAGTGGGAGAAAGTCCCCTAGAGGAGCTTGCGGAGCGATCGGCGCGGGCGATCGGGTCGGTGACGTCGTTGACAATTCACTCGATATTTTTTGTCGGGATTTTTTCACTTTCTTTCTTCAGGTTCACCTTTGATCAAATTCTTCTTATTTTAACGACAGTCGTCTCGCTTGAGGCGATTTATCTTGCCATATTCATTCAGATGACGGTGAATCGGCAGGCGGAAGATATCGACGAAGTGCAGAAGGATATCGATGACATTCAAGAAGATGTGGAAGATATCTCAGAGGATATTGAAGATATTCAGGAAGATGTTGAGGAAATCGGCGAGGATGTCGAAGGCATTCAAAAAGAAGTGGAAGAAATTGGCGATGATGTTGAAGAAATCTCGGAGGATATCGAGAAAGAAGAGACCGAAGAAGATCAAGAACGACGATCAACCGATGAGAAGCTGGAGAAAATAGAAGGCGCACTTCAAGCCTTGGTCCAAGATATAGAGAAGTTGCGTCGAGAGCGATAGTGTGCAAGATTGGAGGGCAGGGATTGGTGTACAGGAGTTCTTTTGAAAGATTTCAGTCAGTGGAGGTGTTTCATGACCATGAGCTTGAATGAAAAAGTTGCACTGCTACAGTCGCTGGAAGATATTTCAGAACCTGATCGGCAGATAGCCTGTGGAGAGCTTTTGCTTTTGTTGCTCGTTGCATTGCGACAGGCGACTTCCGAGGAGGGTATTATCGCTCTCTCCGAAGAATCGAGGAAGTTAATTGAGCAAGAGGTGATAGAACGGGTTGCAAATGTTCTGACTCAATGCTTCGGACTAGAGACGCTTTATCCTGGCATTTTGAATATGGATTACAAGGATGTCCGACGGGATTTACAAGGCTTGATGTATCAATTCTCTTCTTCGGATGTTAGTGATGATCTCTCGCATCTTGTTCCATGGCTTTTTTCTGGCAAATCATCGCACGAGAGCATTGGGAAATCTTACGATTGGTGTGCGGTAGATATCGAGAGAAGAATGCATGACTCTAGAGGAGATATACAAGATTGTGAGGAGCCGACAGATGAAGAATTGCTTGAGCGTATGCATGCAGGCTCAGAAGATTTTGCGGAGATGATTCGACGAACGTTCAAAAAGATGGAGTAAGATGCCGGACTGAGACCAAGAGACTTTGATTGAATCCAAAACCCCCTTCGAAATTCCGAAGGGGGTTGTTTTTTCAGGTAACTACGGTGTTGCTGGCAGGGCGCTGGTTTTTACATCTTTTGAGGTTTTTACTTCGTTGCCAAGTTTGTCTTTGAGGCGGGCTTCGATGGAGAGAGTGCTGCCGAGTTTCCCATCAGGGATGGCGTAGGTGGTGGAGAGTGAATTGCCACCGGCGGAGTCAACCTTGTCGCCATCGACATATATCTCGAGCAAATCAATGCCGTATGGTGCATCGCCTTTGGCTGAGATGGAGAGTGATGCGGAGGATGTTTCGCTTGGAACTGAGAGCGAGACTTCCGGACCGAATTTCGAAACGAAATCTTCCTCGGAACATTTCTCTGTCGGAGGGCTTTCGAAGATGACTTTCTTGTCCTTGCCATACCAATCTTCGGCAGCCTTGTCCCATGCTTTGTATTGCGGGTCGCGTTCAGGCTTGTCGGGGATGGGACCGCGCGGGTCGCTTCGGTCTACATAGGCGAGGATGTCGTGCGGACTAATGAAGTCTCGTTTGAATTGCTCTTTCTCAGGGCAGGCATCGCTTGCGAGGCAGAGGTTGCTGCTCTTTGGAATCTCGCAGACCTTTACACCTTCTTTCTTCTCAATCCATCCGCCGAGGAGGGGTTTGGTAATCTTTGGGAAATGCGGATCGAGTGGATCATTGGTTGTTTCATTGGTAGTGTCTGGAGTTGGAAGAGGGGTATTTTCGACGACTGTTGAATCTGGAACAGTAGGTGCATCTTTTGAGGTGTCCTTGAGATCACCATTTTTATCTCGTGGGGCAATTTCGTCATCGGGATTATATTTGGGAAACTCTTCGACAGCAGTATTTTCGAGTGCTTTATCCATGAAGGATCGCCAGATGGGAGAGGCGACATAGGAGCCGTCGGAGCCAGGCTTCATCGGGGAATTGTCATTGTTGCCCGCCCAGACGCCGGCGGCGAGTGAGGGAGTATAGCCAATTGTCCAGGCGTCGCGCCATTCATTGGTGGTGCCGGTCTTCGCTACCATAGGACGATTGTCGGAGCGGAGCGGATTGTTCTCACCGAAAACCCACGCGCGGTTTTCATTCTTCGAGAGTACGGAGTCGAGCATGGCAACGAATTTCTCTGCGACAATACGTTCGCCGGGTGAGTCTTTGTATTCTTCTTGCACTTCGCCTTTGGAATTTTCAATCTTCAGTATCGCGGTTTTCTCGTGCTTGACGCCACCGGTTGCGAGAGTGGCATAGGCATTCACATGATCGAGGAGTTTGACTTCGCCACCACCCAAGACAAGGGAGAGTCCGTAGCGTTCGGGCTGATTGAGGGTGGTGATACCGAGGTTTTTTGCGAGCGTAATAGCATCTTTGACGCCGACCAAGTAGAGCACTTTGACAGCGGGGACATTGAGTGATCCGCCGAGCGCTTTCATGAGGGGTAGTGGTCCGTGAAATGTTCCGTCGTAATTTTGCGGTTCATAGGATTTGCCGTCTTCGGTAGAGAAATTTGTTGGTACATCGTAGATTACGGTTTCAGGGACATAGCCTTTGGTGAAAGCGTCGAGATAGACATAGGGTTTGAAGGACGATCCCGGTTGGCGATCTCGGATGGCGACATTTACCTGCCCATCAATCTTGGTGTCGAAATAGTTCTTCGAGCCGACCATTGCAAGAATTTGCCCGGTCTTGGGATCGATGGCGACGAGGGAGGCATTTTCGGCATTATAGCGGAGGTTCTTTTCGGCGCCTTCGGATACCGCTTGCTCCGCTGCCTGTTGTTTTTCCCAGTCGAGTGTCGTTGTCACTTTGAGTCCACCTTGTTCAATCTGGTCATCGCCGTAGTGTTTGGCGAGATATTCTTTTACATACATTACGAAGTGCGGCGCGGCAATTTGTTCGCGCTGAGCAGTGAGTTTCTGAAGCGTGTCTATTGATTTTGCTTCAGTAGCTTCATCGGCAGTGATATAGCCAAGACTTGCCATGGTTGTGAGTGCTTTCGCTTGTCGCGCCTTCAGTTCCTCGAGATGTGAGCCGTAAGGGGAATAGTAGGTTGGCGCATTGGGGAGGGAGGCGATGAGGGCGGATTCGTCGAGTGTGAGGTCTTTCGCATTTTTCCCAAAAAATGTTTGTGCTGCTGCTTCGAGTCCATAGGCATTTGAGCCATAGGGAATTTCATTGAGATACATGGCGAGAATCTCGTCTTTCGAGAATTTCTGTTCCATTTCGACGGAAAGTATTGCCTCTCGTATTTTGCGTGTGAATGTTTTCTCGGGAGTGAGGAGAGAATTCTTGACGAATTGCTGTGTGATAGTGGATCCACCCTGCTGAGCGCCACCCCCGACAAAGTCCTTGAAGACTGCCCGCATGATGGAGGAGAACTTGATGCCGTGATGAGAATAGAAATCTTGATCTTCGAGGGTGATGGTTGCTGCTCGAACAGCCGCCGGCATTTCGGAGAAAGGTATGATAGTGCGCTTCTCTTCACCGTGCACTTCGTAGAGGAGGTGTGTGCCGGTGCGGTCGAAGATCTTGGTCGACTCGGCAATGAAACGCGTATTCACCTTACCGGGGCTAGGCAAATCTTTGGCGAAATATGCAAATACACCAACAACAGACAGTATGCCCACAATGAAAAGCCCGAGGAAAATTCGGAGAGCCCATTTCCAGAATCCGGATTTTTTCTTCGGCGATGAAGAGAATGAGGATTTCTTCATGGCGTCTGTTGGAAGGTTTATGGTGCCAAGGGGTCCTCGGGAAAGTGTTGATGTGCCCTGTCGATGTGTCATGCGCGCACACCAGCGCCCGACAGATGAGTCTGCGAGTCGGGAAGGAAATGAGTCTGGATTTTCTCGCAGACGTCGCCACGCGTCTTTCACATCCCGGAGGATGGATTTCAAATGTTCCATTGTTCGCCGGAAAACGGCTTACTCATGGCTCAATGCATTGCAACACTTCGCCATTTATGTCTCTATTGTAGCGCGAAAAGAAGGTAGATTCAAGGAGTTAGAGTGAGGAGAGTTTCTCTTGAAAGACTGCTAAAAGCGCGTGATACATTTTTTCCATACTGGGTCTTTCTTCGGGCGTGAAATAGAGACCAGGCATGGAGTTGAGTTCAACAATCCATGGGAATCTGTTTTTGTCGAACATGATGTCGATTGTATAAATCTTTGGTTGAAATGATGAAAAGATTGATTGTGCTCTATCAATAATCGGACGGACTGATTGAGGAATATCCTTGTTGTGAATAATCCTTAAACTCCCTCCTTGAGCGAGATTAGCAAGAAAGCTCCCAGATTTTGGCTCACGTATATAGGCGTATATTATGGCATCGTTAACGAGAATTATACGGAAATCATGCATTTTTGATGATATGTTCGGCACGCCATGGGAGGAATCTATAAAATCTTGAATGATATGTTCACCTGAAAATGATATGTCTTTTGCATTTTCTTTTTCAAAAATTTGAATCCCTTTTCCTCCGCTTTCGTTTATCGGTTTTAATACAACTTTTTCTGTTGTAATTTCGGAAATATTTTTTTGAAGCTCTGTCGGATTTCTAACGAGTATGCTTTTCTTGCTCCATTCCTGGAAGAGTAAACTGGAAAGAAATTTATCATCAATTATTCGAGTAAAGTGCAAATCGTTTATGAAGGAATAGTGCATTCCGATAGATTCTTTTTTGTAGGATGATTCTGCATGACTTCTTGTCTTGTCGTAGATAATATCCGGAATTATGTCGTGGACACGTTTCCATTGATTATCTTCGTATGTCCATGCGTGACGGAATATATTTTTCTTGTAATCATACCACTGGTAGGATGCGCGGTACATCTGAATTCCTCCCTGCTTGCAGAGAGAATAGAATAGTTCGTAAGAATATTGGCGCCCCCTATCGTTAAACGGAACTTTATTTTCCCAATTGCTTTTCCCGAAGAGGAGGAGTACTTTTCTCATAGAAAATTTCTCTGAAGTTTTATGAAGAATGTGCTGTAAATTCCAAATTAGACATTATGTAAAGAACATTTCGGTGCTCTTCACTGGAAAGGCTTTCTGTTTTTGTTGCCCTTCTCAAGTCACGTATGTATCCTAATTTTTTAGAGAAATTTTCAACACATTCTTCCTGTATTGCTTTGAGGAGAGCTGACTGTGTTTGACAGAGCTTTGCTGCAACAAGAAATTCTACTTTGTTGTCTAAAGATATTATAGGGAAATGCTTCTCAAGAATTTCCTCACACAAGTAAATTATGGATTGGTATATATCGGTGTTTTCTTGTAGGGGTTTTTTGTTGTAGAATTCTGACTCTCCAATAATGCAGTGTGTGAAATAGTAAAGACTTAGTTCGGCGTATTCGTTTGTATCAGGATAGTGTTTCTCGGCGATATGAAGGAGATTTTCAGGGTGAAACAGTGTAGAATCTTGCAAGATTCCCCTGGTAAGGTAGAGGAAATTTATACCGAGTGTAGAGAGTGCTATGAGTGAATGAGGATCATTGAGAAGTGTCTTTGCATAGAATTGAAGGATATCTTTAGGTATCGCAAGAAGAACTCTCTCTCGGATGTCAACTCTAAAAATGGTCTTTAGAAATAACCACTTGAAAAGTAGCGCATTGTATTGGGTAATCCAAGGATATTTTTCGAGCGCGAATTGTCTTTGATGTAGAAATCTTCTTGAGTGTTCTGCAACAGGGTTCTTTACGTTCTCTAGGATTTCTTCAATGTTTTCAAGAAAAAAATCTTTTAAAGAAATTAATCTTTTCTCATAGCAGGACTCTTGTGTCCATAGAAATAATCTCGAGTTGAAGTGGAACTGCTTGGCTTTTGAAAGCGATTCCATGTTATCGCAATAAGTTTTCAGAACTTTTTGTTGAATAGACTTCGTGACTTCCCTTGGAGACATAGAATGATTTTTTATTTCGTTACGTCCACTAAAAACTTCCGTAGATTCTTTTTTCCAATAATAACGGGATAGTCTAATTCCGAACGGTCGATGAGGGTAACTTTTGTGAGGATAACAAACGAATTTATGACAACTTGTATTTCTATCTTAATTCGATACGTGGTGCCATGCGAAGACTTTACTGGGACAGATGAAACAACATTCGGAATTCCCTCGAACATTTTCCATCGTGTTTCACGGTCGAGTGCAGAGAGGTTCCCCCATGTTTTTTGCGCACTCTGATAGCCATCCACAGTTTCCCCAAATCCCAACTCTCGTGCAAGCTCGGTATCAATCGAGGTGGAGTCGGCGCCGGTGTCTATTTTTGCTTCAACTTCTATTTCTTTGCCGTTTTTGCCGATGAGTTTCACTTTTTCTACGGTGCCAATGATTTTCTTGCCGGAGATTTCCTCAAGTTCTTCTTCAATCTCGCCACCGAAGAGATCCATGCCCATACGTAAACCCTTCTCGACGGTTTTGATGGTGAGTCCTGAGACGCGCTCGAGTCGACCTTTTAGTCCATCAAGGTTGGCGACTTGTATCGAGAGTCCCGGGCGAGCATTTAGTTCGAGGAAGACTGGGCCGCGATCGCGATCGATAGCGACGTCAGCGCCGAGGAATCCGAGTCCGGAGACTTGCTGTGCTTCGATCGCCATTTTGAGGATATCTTTCCAATAGGGGATGCGGATACCAGAGAGGACAAGTCGGGTGCCGGGGATGTTCTCGATGATGCGATTCTTGCCCCAGACGGCGGTTGTTGTTGTCCCGGAGGCGAGGTCTATGCCGACGCCGATTGCGCCCTGTTGGAGGTTGGCGCGTCCGCCGGACTCTTTGGTTGGGAGGCGGAGCATCGCCATGACGGGCACCTTGTTGTAGATGACGATGCGAATATCAGGGACGCCCTTGAAGGTGTATGGCTTGAAAAGTTTGAGGAGTTTCAGTCGCTCTTCAAAGAATGCGGAGTCGGGGATATTTGCGAGTGAAAAGGAACCATCGAGAATATTTCGGATATGTGTTTTCAAATCTTCAATTGTAACAAGGGATCCGTCTGCCTTGATCCAGGTGTGCTCGGTATCCTTTTTCTTCCCATAGACGACGATGATTCCTTCGCCGCCAAAGCCGTGATTTGGCTTTAGGGCAAAGCTCCCAGGAAGGGATGACCAGTCGAAATTCTCGATCTCGTGTGCATCTTTGATACGAGCAAGGAGGGCGGGAACAGGGAGCTCATGCTTGGTGAGGAGTCGCTTGCACGCCATTTTGTCGTCGGCGAGACGCTTTGCTCGGCGCTTGTTGTAAGGGCGCAGATAGTCGAGATTGCGTGCATTCATGCCGAGAATATCCCGACTTCTTTTCCAGGCTTCGAGAAAGTGGAACATAGACATTTCCTATGATTTCAACAATTTCGAAAACCGCAGGTATTCCGAAAGACGTAATCCTCTCCATCGACCGAGGAAAATATTGACCGGAATCGTGAGGAGGACAATCCAGGGTGAGAGGAGGAGGATACTTGCAAGTACCTGAGAGCGCGCGAGGAAATACCCGATGAGAGAGATAAAGAGCGTCTCGGTGGCGAGAATGAGTGCGGTTTTGTCACCTTTTTCGATTTGCGTGGCGACAAATTTCTCGACCAGGGTAATCATGATGAGGAGCGGAAAGATAGAGACGGAAGCGAGTCCGGTGCGATGGAGGTAACCGCCGGCAACGAGTATGCCAAGGATAACGATGGCGACGATAGTGAGGGTAATCGCGACGCGCGGGAGATAGAGGAGGCGGAGTCTTCGGAGGAGGAGTCGCGAGAGCATGCCAATTAAGATGATGCTCACAAAGATGGCGATGCCGTATTTGAGTCCGCCCGGATCAAATGCAAGAAAGGCAAAGGTGACAATTGATGGCGTGTAGATGCCAAATGCCTTGATACCGACGACTTGTCGGAAAAAGGCGACGAGTGTGACGATGAGTGGGAACATGAGTATGTACCGAATTGTATCGATGGGAACTCCCTGGTCGATGAAGTTGAGAAAGAGAGGGTGGAGAGACATAGGTTCAAATGAAAAATTTCAAACGCTTCATCATTCCCGCGAAGGCGTGAAGATGGCATGACTGGGAGTTTTTAACTCTGCTTGTTTTCTTTGAGCATATTTTGGTACGTTCTGCTGTTGGCATGACAGAGGGCAAGGGCAAGGGCGTCGGCGACGTCATCGGGCTTGGGAATCTTTGCGAGCTTCAAGATACTCTTGATCATGATTTGCATTTGTTTTTTCTCCGCGCGTCCGTAGCCTGTGAGGGATTGTTTGACCTGGAGCGGTGTGTACTCAGATAGCCTAATGCCCAGGGTCTCAAGCGTCAAGAGTATGGCTCCGCGGGCTTGACTCACATCGATGACTGTTTTCTGATTCTTGAAGAAAAATATCTTTTCGACGGAGGCTTCTTCAGGGGAATATTTCTTCGAAATTTCTCGGAGGTCGCTGGCGATTTCGGCGATACGTTCGGAGAGTGGAAGTGTTGCACTGGTCGAGATATGTCCGTAGGCTATGGCGGTTATGACACCTCCACTCACATCGAGAACGCCCCATCCAACCGTTGCTGTTCCAGGATCGATGCCGAGAATGCGCATAATGGGGGGATTTCTAGGGAAATTTTATTGCGCGTTATCATAGACAATATCCACATCGTCGTGGTCATTGAGTTTCTCAAGGAGGGATTCATAACTCGCGCGGTCGTCATCGGAGAGGGTGATTCTTTCTGTTGGGCGATGGACAATTGCCGATGAAGCGATAGTATACTTTTCCTGCGCGAGGGATTCTTGTGTCGACTGAAGGTCTGAAATAGCGGTGTATATGAAGAGAACGCCTTCTTGCTGATCATATTCGGTATCGAGTGCGCCAGCTTCTATGGCATCGAGCTCGGCGGCTTCAAGTTTCTCTTCGGGGATTTCAATGGCGATTTCGCCAACTTCCTGAAAGAGGAATGATACGGATCCGGTTGGGACGAATTTCCCATTATTTTTGGTAAGGATGCTCTTTATTTCGCTCACGGTGCGATTACGATTCTCGCTCGATGCTTTGATGATGAGGGCGATATTGCCGGGGCCGCCTACCTGCCGGCATGGCAGGAGTGCTTCGTAGAGGAGCTCGTCTATCTGTACGCCATCCTTATCACCTCCGGCACCGCGTTGTATGGCACGATCGATGTTCTCTTTGGGCATGTTGTACTCGCGCGCTTTGTCGATGGCGAGGCGAAGTTTGAAATTGGTAGTCGGATTGCCACCACCTTCGCGTGCTGCAATCGTGATGGGACGGGCGAGTTTGGTGAATACCTTGGCGCGCTTGGCGTCGTTTACGCCTTTGCGATGTTTGATGCCCGCCCAGTGTGAATGTCCTGACATAGGTTGCTCGTTAGGGAATTTCTACTGGCGAGCAGTGTACCCGCTTCCCTCTATTTTTTCAAGAACGAGGGAATGAGCATGAGGAATATAGCATGAGAAGCGGGTGAGGAGGAATGAACTATGATGTCGGGGCTATTTCTTTTTTTCCGACGGATTTTTTCTGCGAACCTTGGTGCTGGAAGTTTTCTTCCATGAACTCGATTTCTTCCTGGTGAGTGTCGCGCGCCATGTCCATGATGGTGTCTTTGACGCCGTAAGGATCGGGAATTTTGTGAAACTGGAAGCGTTCTTGTTCCCCGGCGGATTGGATGAAGACGTCGCCGTAGTTGAGCATGGAAGGGAAGAACCCTTTCACTTCACTTGTGGTGTCTTGAACGCGGAAGAGGTAGAGCTCGCTCATGGATCGGACGAAAAGTCCTTTTTGTTCGATGTTCACGATGCGTTTGGTGGTGATAATCCAGACGTCGAGGTAGTAGTCGATCCAGATAAGAAACGCGAAGAGCCAGAGGAAAATGAGAAGCATGCTCTCGACGAAGGCGAAGAGTCTCCTGTCGATGGTGACAAATGCATCGGGATAAATGAAGGAAAAGAATACAAAGGTACTGAGAACGACGAAAAGCCCGATTATAAAGGGAATAAATTGCACGAAGATGTTGAACCAGTGACGATGAATCACGTAGAGGATTTCTTCATCAGCATCCTGCCCCTCGAAGGAACATGAGCGTGTGAGTTCTTTGTTGGGTGTCATCATAGAAGCGGGAAGAAGGAATTTGAAAGAGAATGCGCTGGAAGTATAGAGAGCTAGAGTCCGTTAAGAAAGGCTATCTTTCTGAAAAACAGTGAAAAAGCAATGGCTTTTTGATATTTTTAACAGGTTCTTAGAATGAGCTCCCCGTTGTGTTGGGAAGGGATGGTATGAGGGAGCTGATGGTATCGAAAGGAGTGGAAAGAAAAAGAGCGACATTGACGAAAAGGAGTATAGCCATGCCAACACAGAAGACAAGAATAGTGATTCTCGAGACGCGACGGTTGACGGAATAATTTGCCAAGTGAAACACGATGAAAAAACTCGCAAAGAGTATGCCGAGCATGAAGAGCGCGTAGAATGGTCCGACAAAAAGTTTCATGAGTGTATTATATCACGAAGTGGAAAAGGGGCGTTAAATTTTTTTAACTCACTCTCGCTTTTTGAAATCACTCCCACAAATTTACTCTTGTAAATCGTAAACAAAGAGAAAAAGAAGCGATTCAGATATAAGGTGCTATTCAAGGGACTACAAGAGTTTCTTTGCATGTTCTTCGGGGGGAGTTTTACCAAGGTGCGTGTAGGCTTCTGGTGTCGCGACTCGGCCGCGGGGGGTGCGGGTGAGGAGTCCGAGCTGGATGAGGAAGGGTTCGTAGACGTCCTCAATGGTTTCGCGCTCTTCGCTCGTTGCGGCGGCGATGGTTTGGACGCCGACGGGACCGCCGGAAAATTTGTCAATCAATGTAGAGAGAATGTGTCGGTCGGTCGGCTCGAGTCCAAGATGGTCTATCTCGAGAAGACTGAGCGCCTCAATAGCGACGTCTCGAGTGATGATTTCGACATCTCGAGTTTGCGCGTAGTCGCGGACGCGTTTGAGGAGACGATTGGCAACTCGAGGGGTGTGTCGGCTTGCCTGGGCAATCCGCTCTGCGCCGGAGGGGTCGATGCCAATATCAAGGATGCGACTCGATCGCGTGAGGATGCGAGTTATCTCTTCCTCGGTATAAAATTCGAGGCGATGTACGGAGCCGAAGCGATTGCGAAGCGGATTGGAAATGGAGCCGAGCCGAGTGGTTGCGCCGATCAGGGTGAACTTGGGCAAGTCGAGCTGGATGGTGCGCGCTGAGGGACCCTTCCCGATGATGATATCGAGCTTGTAGTCTTCCATTGCCGGGTAGAGAACTTCTTCGATGAGTTTGTTGAGACGGTGAATTTCGTCGATGAAGAGCACGTCGCCATTTTCGAGGTTTGTGAGGATTGAGCCGAGGTCTCCGACACGCTCAATTGCGGGACCGCTCGTCACTTTCATCCCGACGCCCATTTCTTTGGCGATGATATGAGAGAGTGTTGTCTTGCCCAGGCCAGCCGGACCATAGAAGAGCACGTGCTCCACAGGGTCGCCGCGTTTGCGTGCTGCCTCGATAAATATGCCGAGGTTTCGTTTGATCTTTTCTTGCCCGATATACTCGCTGAAGCCCTGTGGGCGGAGTGTTGTATCGAGCACGGGATCGTCGGCCTTGGCAGTGGAAGAGGTAAGAGTCATAAATGCGTATTTCACGCCAGTATACCCCCTGTTGACAAAAAATAAAAGCCATGCTAACATTGCCAGTTCCGCTGTGTTTCTGCTCGTTGACAATATAGTAGGAGTAATCGCTTGTATATGGCGCTGCGCACTTTCCAATGTCGATGTGCGTAGTACCAGCACAGCACAACAGACTCGCCCGTCTGTAGACAATTGGGGGCTTCTATCTTTTGTCCTCAATCTTGGGAGCTTTCGCCCAGATCGGGTGGAAGGGTTTCGGCTCTTCCATTCCTCGACACCGTTCCTTCCCTCGGGGATTTATTTTCGAGGATTTGTCTACAGGCTGGCGGGGATGTGTCTCGTCTTTCAAAGTTTTACGAAAGGAGGTGGTGAGATGAGTGCTCGTGAAATAAGGCAGGCTATTCGTGGCGCAGTACTGTCGTCTGTGAATAGGATCAATTTATGTGGTGATCGCATATTTCAGATGAGTTGGGATAGCGACTCCGCAAATATTCTGAAATGCTTACTCAAAAATGATATCGTTAAGGAACGATACGTTCGTGAGCAACTGGACATTCGATTAAAAGCACTGGGTCGTTCCTGTTTTGAGCAATATAAGCGTGGCAAATACCCAGATCGTGTACTTTCGCCACAAGCTCTCGCATATGCGCTTCAGCATGGAGAATTCACTCCGGAAGAAAAAGCTGTCATACGGTTTAATCACGGTGATACAAAAGGGACATTTGTTCGAACATTTAATAGGGATGATCAGTTGCTCCAAAAGGTGTTTGACCAACTAATCTCTACGTAATTTTGAACAATTTCTAACTTCTTGTTAAAAGCGAATATTCTATCCAAAATAAGAATATTTGCTTTTTTCTTTCTCAAAATCTTTCCAAATCTTTACGGATGCACGACACAGAGGACTTCGTCGAGGGAATTTTCTTTGCTGTTTTCCCTTTATTGCGCTACAATCAAGCTATGCAGAACTGGTCAACCGATATCGCTGAACTCAAAAAAGATCCGGAGCAATACGCGCTGTGGCGTCTTGAGCATTTGGTGAATTTTGGTCTGGGCGGAGAACGAATCGATTAAAAAGAATTTCGGAAGTATTGGAGCAAAATGACTTTGGATCCGAACAAAAAAATTACCTCACTCTGCTTTTATGGCCGAAACAATCCTGAGCGAAAATCAAAGAAAAGTTTTGGAAGCAGTGAGTATGAATCCGATGGTGTGTGAAAACTTTCACTTGATTGAAGGATTATCAAGTAGTGAAGGCTTCTTCTTCAAGATATAAGGTATTCATTCTTGACGGAATACGAATTCCGCGTTATTGTGGAGTGTCGTTCTTTGAGGTCTTGGTAGGGAGTACATTAACAAAGCGGATGTATGGAACGATAGATGGTACTCCCTCGGGGATTTATTTTCGAGGATTTGTCTACAGGCTGGCGGGGATGTTTGCCTTTCTTAAAAATGTATTGGAGGATATTGAAATGAAAAGTCTGCATGACATGAATGGGCTGTCGAACAGATTGCGGAGGCGAAAAAATTGGATAGGGGTGTCTATGCGCGGTTTTTCGGGGCAGAGATCTGGGTGTTTTCTTGGGATACACCGAAAGATGTCGCTGATCGCATTTTCTCTGTATCACGAGAGAAGTCGGTGGAAGATCAATCGACCCATGAAGTGCGATTGAAAACTCGCTATGGGAGCTGAACTATTGCCCTTTTGGGCGGAGGTGATGTGATGAATAAAAATTGGGTTCCGGTGTGGACGCTTTTTCATGGGGATCAGCTGCGAAGACAGGAAAGTGAAATCGAGTATTCCGGGGAGAAGTGCTGGATAAAAGGTATAGGATCCTCGCAACATTTTTGGATTTGTATACCAAACAAGAAGCTTTTGCCTCATGCTCACATATTCCTGTTTCACGGAAGCTTTGTCCCATTTGGAATGAGTCCTCGGGTTAAGGAGTTGTCTTGGTGTTGGTGTAGCGACCTTGAGCAGAGGGATTTTCCGATTGTTCATAATGATGAAATGCTCTACAGTGCGACGACGAGTAAGCAAAGTGCATCTCCTTTAAATTTCAAGGGAGTTGATACACGCCTTTTTGGATTCAGTGGATTGAGAAGATTAAGTCATGAAAACGGAAGGCTTACGCATCAAAGTATGTACACACTTGCTCTGGCGATTCCAAGAGGTGATGAGTGTATGGTTATTCTCATGTTTCGAGAGCGATCGCTTCAGCCTATATATCGTATGGTTCGAAGTCTGCCGAAAGAGGTAATTGTTGAAACGGCAAGTAGCTATTGATGGATAAACGTCGGTCGCTACGTGCAAGTCTTGTTTAAATTCAAAAAGCCGACGCAGTGCGCCGGCTTCTAACTTTCTCAAAGTTCTCCATTTGTCATGGATGCACCACGCGCAACACTTCGTCGAGAGAGGTTTCGCCTTCGAGGGCTTGGAGGACGCCGTCCATGAGCATGGTGATCATGCCGTTTTGTATGGCTTTTTCTTCGAGTTCGATATTGAGGGCACCACTCATGATGAGATGCTGAATCTCTTTGTCGAGTTCTAACACTTCGCTCAAGACGAGGCGTTTTTTGTATCCGGTGCCGTTGCACTTTTCACAACTCCCAGCGACCCAGTGCTCGCTAGGGATTTCCGGCACGACAATCGCAGATTTCTCATTGAACATGCCGAGGACTTTTGAGACGGTTTCACGAATCTCCCCATCGAGAGGTGCCTTCTTCTTGCAGTCGCAGAGACGGCGGACGAGGCGCTGCGCCATGTAGGTGCCGCCGGCATTGACGATGTCGTCGGGGCGCACGCCCATGGAAATGAGGCGTGGGATGCTTCCGGCGGCGTTGTTGGTGTGGAGGGTGGCGATGACGAGGTGTCCTGTGAGCGCGGCCTGGAAGGCTATTTCGGCGGTTTCGTCGTCGCGGATTTCGCCAATCATGACGATGTTGGGGTTCTGGCGCAGGAGTGAGCGGAGAGCGGACGAGAAGGTATAGCCGCCCTCTTCGTTTACCTGCGTCTGCAGAATTCCGGAAAGTTGATATTCTATCGGGTCTTCGACGGTGATGATTTTTATCTCCGGCGTTTTGACAAAATCAATCAGGCTGTAGAGGGTTGTTGTCTTGCCGCTTCCGGTAGGACCGGTGTTTAAGATGATGCCGGTTGGTCTCTTGACACCGTCCAAGAGGTGGTGGAGCGTTTGCTCGCGGATGCCGATCGTATGAATGTCGAGTGCGACTGCGCCGCGATTTAAGAGTCGCATCACGACGGTTTCGCCGAAGCCGCCGAGAATGATAGAGACGCGAATGTCGAATTTCTGCTCGCTCGTTCCGGTAAGGGGTGATTCGGTCTTGACCATGAATCGACTATCTCGAATGCCGGCGCGCTCTTCGGTACGGAGTCCGGAGAGCAGTTTAATATCACCGAGAATCGATGGATATTCATTCATGGGGAGTGTTGCGACAGTTTGGAGGACGCCGTCGATACGGAAGCGAACATCGACGGAATTTTCCTGCGGTTCGATATGAATGTCATTGGCATTGGTGATGAGTGCGCCGGAGAAAATATATTTGAGTGCTTCGCGTTGCTCAGCTTCTTCGACGAGCGCGCTGAAATGTTCGAACGAGTCGAGGCTCTTCTCTGTCTCCTTGAGAATCATGTCTTCAATCGGGAAGGCGCGGGCAAGTGTTTGTGACATGAGTTCGTCGTACATGTCTTCGAGGAATTCGGTTTGTCCGGTGACGCGCCAGACTTCATCGAGCGAGGTGTCACCGGTAATCGCCTTCAAGATGCCGTCTTGCGCCATGGTGACCATGCCATCCTCGAGAGCCTCTTTCATGATGTCGTTCTCGCTTGCGAGCGAGACGATTTTTTCAGTGATAGCATCGGAGATGGTGAGGACCTCGAAGATACCAATACGACCTTTGTAGCCAGTACCATTGCAATGAAGACATCCCTTTGGTCTCCAGAGACTCTGTATTTCCTTTGGAATGTCTATCTTTGCTTTGGGGGAGATGAGTGAAAGTATCTCTTTGAGGGAATTCGATGTTTCTTTGGCGGGTTCGTAGGATTCTTTGCATTCGGGACAGAGGATGCGGACAAGGCGCTGAGCGATGAAGGCGTTTACGGCATTGGGAATCGTATTGGGACGCACACCCATTTCGATGAGGCGCGCAACACTGCCAGCGGCGTTGTTGGTGTGGAGAGTCGAGAGGACGAGGTGACCGGTGAGCCCGGCATTCACGGCGATATTCGCAGTTTCGTCATCGCGGATTTCACCGACCAGTATCACATCCGGATCCTGACGGACGATGGAGCGAAGTCCCATGGCGAAGGTATAGTTCCGACTTCTTGATACCTGTGTCTGTGTAATGTTGGGAATTTCATATTCTATCGGGTCTTCGATAGTGATGATTTTTGTTTCGGGAGTGTTGAGCTTGCGGAGTATGGCGTAGAGGGTCGTGGTCTTGCCGCTTCCTGTGGGGCCGGTATTGAGGACGATGCCAGTTGGCTTTTGGAAGGCGCGCTCGACTTGTTCGTAGGCGAGACCGCGGAGCCCAAGTATGGAGATATCTTGCAGGGCGGTTTCTTGATCGAGGAGTCGCATGACGAGACTCTCGCCGAAGTTGCCCGGTATACTCGAGACGCGGATGTCTATTTTCCGTGAATCGAGATTGAGCGAGAAATGCCCGTCTTGGGATTTGTCTCGGATATTGAGTTTCATTTTTCCAAGCATCTTGACGCGCGAGAGGAGGAGAGGATAGATACTCCCGGGAAAGCGCCCAATGTCTTGGAGGACGCCGTCGATTCGGTAGCGAAGTCGAATCTCATTTTTTTCTTCCGGTTCGAGATGAATGTCGCTTGCGCGGAGTTTGATGGCGCCGACCATGACGGTTTCGAGTACCTGCGTTGTGGGAATTTCGAGAATGCGATTTTTGAGGGCGAGAAGATTGCCAAATTCTTGTTCGAATTTTTCTAGGTCATTATCAGAGAGATTGACTTTGAGATGATCGAGATAGTCGAGGAAGAGTGGTTTTTTGTAGACATTCCAGGCGTGTTCGAGTGAAGGACGTGAAGCAACATAAAGCTTGGCAGTAAGTCCTTCACGCTCTTCGAATGCTCGGAGATAGTCGAGTGCTTTTTGGTTATCGGGGTCGAGAATGGCGACGCGAATTTCTTTACCCCGTTTTTGAAAAAGGGCGATGCCAAGTGATGTGGCGTCTCCTTCGGGAATGATTGATGCACGCTCTGTGTCGATGGGGAAAATATGCAAGTCAACGTAGGGGAGCCGCGCTCCATGAGCGAGCGCAGCGGCTTCGCTTTCTTCCGAAGAACGCTTGAGGGTGGTGAGAATTTTGGCGGTTTGCTGTTCGCGTTCGTCACGGAAATCTGCGGGTGAGGCATTGCGAGGAAGAACTTTGACCATAGACGTGAGACAGAAGAGAAATATGTCTCAAGTATACCACGGATTTTTCCTTGCTATCGTGCTGGTTGCAATTTTTCAAGCATGAGCGTCTCTGCTTCTTCGAGGGACGCAGTGGGAAGAGAAATATCGAGCGTATCGTTTCGAAGTTTTGATTCTGGAAAATGCTCGGCTATCTCTGAGAGGAGATTGTTGGTGTGACACTTGAGCAGGGCCCGTGTCTGTGTGGGCGACTCGGCAGACAGAATCATGAAAAGTGAACCAACAGAAGAATGGTGACGAATTTTTTCGAGAATAAGGGGAAGATCTTCGAGACGCGACCGGGACTGGACGATGTCGTCTGGCGTGACGCGCGCCCACATGAGCCGGCGCTCTTCATTCCATTTGAGTCCTGCCATGACGCGTCCCCAGAGCTTGAGGAGGGAGAGCGGTTGCGTGTTGACGAGACGGAAAATGATATCGTGCTGATCAGCACCCTTGTCCATGAGGCGTGATGCAGCACCGAGCGCACTTGGGGAGAGATTCTTCTTCTGAAAGCTCTCTGTGCCGAGGACGATACCGGCAAGCAAGAGCCCTGCGACGCGAGCATCGAGGTGCTTCCCGTCTATTTTTTCGAGGAGCGTTGTCGCTGTTTCACTTGTTGATGATGTGGTGATATCGATGATGTTGACCTGTCCGAAGCGATCGTTTTCGGCATGATGATCGATGGTGATTATGGGAACTTCGTAGAAGATGTCTGGATTGGTTTCGAATATCTTTCCGAGTGATTCTTTGTCTGGTGCCCCGACAGTGATGGCGAGGTCAAAGGAGAACTTGGCTGGAACGAATGAAAAGTCTCGCGGATCAATCGAGCCTTTTTCTGGCGTGATGAAGATGTTGTATTCGCTTTCGCCGCGCTCGGTTCGGACAGAGACGATGTCGTTGTGTTCGGTGTTGAAGGAGAGGATGAACTCGCGCACGCCTGAAATGGAAGGAAGTATGTGTTCGGGCGGCTTGAGAAAGCCGAAAGGTTCTGCGATAGCAGTTATGCCACTGCCGGCGATGGTGACCTCTTTGCCAATGTTTTCGAGAAAGGCGCCGATGCCAGACGCTGCGCCGAAGGCATCGCCACTTGCGTGTTCGGGGACGAGGATGAGGATGTTTGTGGACTTCTCGATGAGTTCTTTGACTTGGAGTTCGGGAGGGAGGGACATAGACAGAATATTCGGAGATGAAAGGGAGAGTATAGGGTGTGTACAGAGAAGATTGTAAGATGTGTGTTTTATTGCACTCTCGCGAACTTCTAAGAGCCTGTTAAGAAAGTCTGTTTTTCAGAAAAAAAATGTTTTTTTACTTGTCTCCGCTTGCTCCGAAAGCCGCAAAAAACATTTTTTTCTGAAAAACAGTGCGAGAAGTACGTCCTTTCGATATTTCTTTAACAGACTCTAAGATACTCAAACCTAGCAGAGAAGCCGAAAGCGGTCAAATATCACGAGGGTATTCGATGTCTGTCACTCTTGACAAACGGAATTTGGAATGATACAGTGCAAATGTTCTTTGAAAAGCGACAGAAAAATAGAAAGATGTTACAGTTTCTACCCTCGCCGAGTCGGTGATGTTGGGACGATATTTCTCTCTTTTTGAGGGCGATACGCATGAGCTTTTGTCCAAAAGAGGGAAATGGTCGTTTCAACAGCGGCAATCCCTGAACCGCATCTTTCGGGGAAATGAGGAGAAGAAGATGAACAATCTGGGTGAAGAGTTTCTTCCTGAAGAATGGGGGTATAGGGAAGGAGATGTTCCTTTGGGCTGCTTTATGTCTCCAGATTGGCCAACAGCGTCAATGTGTCTGGCTCAGGGTCTTCGTATTGTTTCTTGCGAAGGCATAGGTCTTGGTGGACTTGCCAAAGAGAATAACGAGGGCTCTCTACTACCCCTCAGAGAGGGAGAATGAGGTGGCAACAAAAGAAATGAAAAGAAAGTATAGTCCAGGGCGCAGGTGTTGCGAATGCAACAATCTCCTTGGAGGTTGGAATCCTACAGACAAGTGCTATTCACACGCCGCGTCAAAGGATTCAAGGGGGCGAGCTGGTATGCAGCAGCTGTCTAAAGTAAGACGGTGGCCGCATCTTCCGGCGGATCCTTGGTAGTATAATAATATTGCAAAAACCCTCCCAAGCTCGCATACTTGAGAGGGTTGCTTTTTTCTCTATGCAGGTATTTCACTCACAATCCGCAGAGGAACTTCGGGAATTGGGGGCGAGGTTTGCTCAAGAGGTTCATCCGGGCATTGTGGCGCTGTCGGGAGAGCTTGGTGCAGGGAAGACGACATTTGCGCAGGGGTTCCTTGCGGGCATGGGAGCAACGAAGCCTTTTACAAGCCCGACATTTGTCATCATGAAGCAGTACGATCTTTCGACGCCCAAGCGTGGCATCGAGCGTGTCTATCATGTGGATGCCTATCGAATCAGTGAAGAAGAACTTTGTGCGCAAGGATTTGCCGAATGGGCACATAATCCTCTGGGCGTCGTGCTTCTCGAATGGCCGGAACGCGCGCCCGGTCTTGTGCCAGAAAAGGCAATTTGGATTTCATTTACCGTTGAGAAAGAAGGAAGGAGAATTGAATGGCAAAAAGGCGACGAAATGCGTGTGCAGTAGCACGTGACATTCTCTCGAAAGGTTCTCAAAAGAAACGAGAGATTGTAGATGGTGAAACAAAGAAAGATGCAAGAACGGTGGATAGTATTCTCCGTGAGGGCGACCCGAATGTTTCTGTGGGACTCTATCGAGCATTAAACCGACAGCCAGTTTTTTACAATTTTTGGTAAAAGATGTCCTTAAATAAGAAATGAGAGATGTTTTTCATCACGGAGATTAGAGAAAATTCTCAATGCCATTGCAATTGCCCAAACTGAAAAGTGTTTGGGCGTTTTTCTTGGAAAAACTTAGCATTGAAAAAAGGCTACCTTTGAGGGGTAGCCTTTTCTAGAAAAAGTAGCTGGGTCGCGCGACGACGTTGCGTGTGCGGTGTCCTGCTATTTCTCTAGCGTGCGCCGAGGATGACGCGGTCATCGGTCTCGGATTCGAGATATGCAACCTTTCCGGCATCGAGTATATCTTCCTCGATCCGAGAGGCTATCTCAAAGGCACCTTCGATACCGTCGCTTCGGTATTCCTTTCCGAGGAATGCTACCGTTGCGCCAGACACGAGTGCCCGCACAAGTTTCATGGAAAGCTCTTGGCTCTCCCAGAGGTTTCGTTCGTCATCCGTTGCGTCGGAATAATCCGTCGTCCACGGGTAGCGATAGCCAGCGACTCCACACAGGATATCCTGCGGGGTCACGAGCCCAAACGGCGCCTCCACTACCTGTCCGGAATAGGGTCCGGCAAGCAAAGAAACTCGCACCATAGGTGTCTCTTAATTATTAAGCTGCTCAGAGGAATTCCTCGAGGTATCCTCTGAAGCGAACAGTATACCCCTCTCAGGCACTTTGTCAAGGGTTGTAAACGTGGATTTCTCCAAACGCTTTATTCTGGTCTTCTGAGCTTCCCAATGAAGGGGTTATGCGATATGCTTTCGGTATGAAAGAGACAACACCAACACTGGTTATTCTCGATGGAAATGCGCTTATACATCGCGCATACCATGCACTCCCGCCGCTCACGTCGAAGTCGGGGGAATTGGTAAATTCTGTTTATGGTGTTGCACTGACATTACTCTCCGTTTTGGAGAAGTTTCATCCGGAATATATTGCGGCGTCATTCGATCTTGCTGGGCCGACATTTCGGCATGAGAAATTCGCTGACTACAAAGCGACGCGCGTCAAAGCGCCGGATGAACTCTATGCGCAAATTCCTCGCGTGAAGGAGTTAATGCGTGCGTTCAATATTCCGATATATGAAAAAGAAGGCTTCGAAGCAGACGATTGCGTAGGGACACTTGCGCAACAGGCAACACAGCAAGATGTTGCGCTTCGGACTATCATTGTGACGGGTGATAATGATGCATTGCAATTGGTTTCCGATTGCGTGAATGTTTTTGCCCTTCGCAAGGGCGTGAAGGATACCGTGCTCTATGATGAGGCGGGCGTTGTTGCGAAGTACGGCTTCTCACCAAGGACACTCATCGAGTTCAAAGGGCTTCGTGGAGACACATCGGACAATATTCCCGGTGTGCGAGGTATCGGAGAAAAAGGCGCGACGGAGCTTTTGAAAAAGTATGGAACACTTGATGTGATTTATGAACACCTCGACGAGATCTCGCCTTCCGTGCGAGCCAAGCTTGAATCAGGTCGCGAGTCAGCATTTCTCTCTCGTGAGTTGGGAACCATTGATACGAATGCGCCGGTCACACTTGATCTCGAGGCGTGTCGGGTGCGGGATTTTGATCGAAAGGTGGTCGAAACATTTTTCCGGGAATTGGGATTTTTCAGTCTTGTCAAAAAAATTCCTGGAAACGGAACGGGTTCTTCGGAAGAGGATGTTGATACAAAAAACGCTTTTGGAAAAATTCTCACAAAACAAAAAGAACGTGAGCTCTTCTTTGAGCAATGCGCTTCGGCAGACCGAATTACGTTCCTGATTCTTCCTGAGAAAGGGACTCTTTTTCAGACATCTGCCTTTGCGTGTGATATTACTTTTGCAAAGAAAGGCGAGCGAGGAAGCGCGCGCGTCGTCTTCGACGCGGAGAGCCGGAAATTTTTCAAAGGATTTTTTGAAAGCGTCATTCCAAAGACGACGTATGATGCGAAAGCGGCGATGAAAATTTTGGAGACGGTCGGCATCGAACTTCGGAATGTTGATTTCGACTGTCTCCTTGCAGGATATCTCTTGAACGCCGGCGGAACAGTGTCTCTCTCGGCACTTGCGATTGAGTATGCCGGAGATGCTGGATCAACGGAGAATGAAGGCTCGTCTGCGCTTGTTCAGACTCTCCGAGAGAAGCTCCTGGAAAAACTCCAAGAAATAGCGAGAGAGCAAAAGAAGGGGAAAACAATTCTCGATATTTTTTCGCAGGTCGAAATGCCACTTATTGTGATTCTCCGCAAGATGGAACGCGCCGGAATTCAATTGAACGGTTCTATTCTCACGACACTCTCGAAAGAGATGGAAAAGGAAGTTGGGAATATTCAGAAAGAGATCTTCACGCTTGCTGGACGGGAATTCAATGTAGGATCACCCAAGCAACTCTCGGAGATGCTTTTCGTTGAGCTCAAAATCCCGACAACAAATCTCAAGCGAACCAAGACGAATATTTCGACGGCTTCGTCCGAACTTGAGAAACTCAAAGACGAGTATCCGATTGTGGCGCTTGTTGAACAATATCGCGAGCGGACCAAATTGAAGAATACTTATCTCGATGTCTTGCCACGACTTGTTGATTCCGAAAGTCGTTTGCATACAACATTCGGACAAGCGACTGCAGCAACAGGTCGGCTTTCATCGACGGAACCAAATCTTCAGAATATTCCGATTCGGAGTGAATGGGGGCAGCGGATTCGGAGTGCCTTTGTCGCTTCTTCAGGAAGGCTGCTTGTCGGCGCGGACTATTCGCAGATTGAGCTTCGCGTTGCAGCGCACCTCTCAAATGATGCGGAAATGTGCGCGGCATTTCGGCGTGGCGAAGATATTCATCGGCGCACAGCGTCACTGGTCTATGGGGTGTCGCCCGAAAGTGTGACGGACGATATGCGACGCAAGGCAAAGGCTTTCAATTTCGGCATTATCTATGGCATGGGAGCATATGGGCTTTCGCAGTCGGCAGGGATGACACGGGAAGAAGCGGGAAAATTTATCGAGGAATATCTCGAACACTTTTCTGGCATTCGTGCTTTTATGGAATCGATGAAGAAATTTGCGATGAAGAAAGGATATGTTGAGACCGAGCTCGGGCGACGGCGATTCTTGCCAGAAATGGCGAGTGATAATAGGCAGATTGTTGCTTCGGCGGAGCGCATGGCGATTAACATGCCTGTGCAAGGACTCGAGGCAGACATTGTGAAGCTTGCCATGATTGCGGTTGATAAATTTATTCAAGAGCGATTCAGGGGGAAGTCGACACTTCTTCTCCAGATTCACGACGAACTCATTTTCGAAGTCGAAGAATCTGTTGCACCGGTGTTTGCACACGAAGTGAAAGAAGTGATGGAGTCTGTCTACGCACTGAGCGTTCCGCTTATTGCTGACGTGTCGGTGGGAAAAAACTGGGGAGAGATATAGTGTTAGGAAAAATTGAGAACGAAGTGTTTCTTGTATGAAGATTTTTGTGGAAGCAAAGACGAATGTGAAAAAAGAATACATCGAGCAATTCGAGGATACACATTTTCGTGTCGGTGTGAAAGTAGTGCCGGAGAAGGGAAAGGCGAATGAGAGAATCATAAAAATGCTTGCGGAGTCTTTTGATGTTGCGCCGTCGAGAATTATTCTTTGCTCAGGGAGTTCTTCAAAGAGAAAGGTTTTTGAAATTTCATAGAGACATAAATTTTACGTCTCTATGGATGAAAATTTACCCTATGCACTTCCCCGTGCACTCTCAGTTTTTTCTCCTCCTGTTTTGTGATAAAGTGGGAAAAGGTAATTTCTTTTGAATAACTTCCTATGTCTACAGGAAAAAAAGTCGGCATATTTCTTTCAGTTGTTGTGATTGTGCTTGGTGTTGCGTATCTCTTTAAATTTTGGCCGTTTACTGCGCGAGAGCCTCGGCAGGCGATTGAGATTGATAATGAAACGGGGAAGTCTATGGCGCCGGAGCCGATGAAAAATACCGGACCGGTGAGTCCGATTACCGGTGTTGCTTGCGAACACTGGGATCGTCGACCAGTTGCGGTGATGCAGCCAGCAGATGTATCGGCACGCCCTGCGGCAGGATTTTCTGCGGCAGACATGGTGTTTGAAATGCCTGTTTTCACAGGAGCAAATACACGGCTTATGGGGGTGTACCTTTGCGATATTCCGGATGATATCGGCTCTATGCGAAGTGCTCGGCATGACTATTTGCCCCTTGCGAAAAGCCTTGATGCAATTTTTGTTCACTGGGGATATTCCAAGTTTGCAGAGACGCTTCTTTCCCAGAAGGTGATAGACAATATTAATTGTCTTACGACATCATTTTGTCCGCGCTGGCCACAGACGGGTATTATGAAATATGAAGACACGGGGCATATCACCAGAAGCGCTATTGAGCAGGCAATTGAAAAATATGGCTATCGAACGACAGGAACATTTTCAGGCTATCTGCATCAAGAAGATGCTCCTCTTGACAGTCGTCCGACAGGCGGGCATCTGCGCCTCGCCTTTCCCAATCCATACGACGTTTCCTACGACTATGATCGTTCGACAAACACATACCTTCGCACGTGGGATAAATCACCAGATACGGACAAGAATAATGGCACGCGTATCGCTCCCAAAAACATCGCGGTCTTGATTGCTGAGTCCGAGCAAATCAAACTCGCGACCGATTATAGCGCACGCGGCGTTCAGAATCCGTGGGATTTGGTTCCGAAAGATGAACAAGCGGGATTGGACTATGGCGGCGTTGGTCGATACAACAATATCAACATGGGTGATCCGTGGTTTGATACGAAAGATAGTGGTGATGCGTTCTACTATTTCAACGGTAAAGAGTACAAAGGTACGTGGAAAAAAGACAAGAAAAGTTTGGAGAGCAAACTTACTTTCCTCGATGAATCTGGCAAAGAGATACTCTTTGTTCCTGGGCAGATATGGGTGGATGTGATGGAACCTGGACAGGGAATTAAATGGGAACCGGGAGTGTAGAAGAGGAACTTGGTTGGTTTCGTCATTCCCGTGACTGTCTGTCAGTAGGCGTGGAAGGCGGGAATCCGGTCTTCACGAGCTTCCGATAAACATGCAACAAATTGAGTTTATAGCGTGATGGTTTTTGGTTCTGTGATAACGAGTTCCTGTTTTCGCAGGAATGATGTACTGTATGATTCTCTTCTTCTTTGGTGAGGATGCGTTTCGGTTGAGGGAGAAACGCCTTGCTCTGAAACAGACATTTTTTGAAAAAAACCCGGGTTCGACGGGTTTTTTCGAATTCGATTTTTCGGACGGGACGGATACGGCGGCGCTTGCAGCATGTCTTTCGCAGGCAGGGCTTTTTGCGGTGAAAAAATTTGTAATTGCTGGCAATGTTTTTGACGCGCCTATAGATACGCGGCGCTCGCTCGCTGAATTCCTCGAAGAGAACGTAAAGGAACTTTCTGCCGATGAAAACAGAATTTTACTTCTCTTTCACAATGGACAGCCGAAGAAAAACGAGAAGCTCTGGAAGGCGGTTTCTGTAAAAGAGGTAAAATCTCAGGAGTTTACTTCTCTCAGTGGGGCGGCACTTTTCAAGTGGATAGACGAATCGGTGAAGAAGTTTGGTTCGACCGATATGGAACTTCCGGCGAAGAAACTTCTTTCGGAAATCTGCCTGAGCGAAGCAAAGCGGGCAGGCGAAAAGAGACAGGTTGATATGTTCCGTCTTGAGGCAGAACTGAAGAAACTCGCCGCGTATCGTGTCGGCGAGACGATTCGCGAAGAAGATATTCGACAGCTCTCTTCTATTCCTGCGAGTGAGGAGAATGTTTTCCAGGCGCTTGATAATCTCTTTTCTGGCAGACGAAAAGAAGCGGCGTTGCTCTTTGCGCATCTCGCGAACGGAGGCGAGGCACTCGGACTTCTTGGTATGTGTGCGTGGCAACTTAGAAACATTATTCGCGTGAAGGGTGCGCTTATGGATGGACAGATTCGAAGTTCGATGGAAGCGGCAAAGCTTCTCGGTATGCATCCCTTTGCCGCTGGAAAGTGCTTCGAGATCGCTTCACGATCTTCTTTTGACTCACTCGAGCAATCTTTCTCTCTCCTCACTCGCCTCGACCGCGAAGCAAAGTCCGGCGAACGCGATCCAGAGGGAGCACTCCTAGGGTTTGTGGTCGGACGAGGGTGATAAGCCTTTTTTTCACCGTTACGAATCCCGGTGTGGCATGACAGCTCTTTGGTAAGATTTTCAGTAGAGCCTATCTCAAAAATAATCTTTGCCTTACTTTTTGTAAATTTTGACGGAAAACCATTTAAAACTCGTCGAAATATCAATGATATTCCTCCTTATTTTTCACAATTTTCCATTACCCTTGTAAAAAGATAACTATGATGAAAGAAACCATTCAAAAGTTCTTTTCCGTTTTGAATAGCCGAATGATATACCGCGTGCAGACGGCGCACGTATTGCGATCAGTAGCACTTTCGTTCGTGAGCGTGTATGTGCCGGCATTTCTGTTGACGCACGGGTATTCATTGCGCGGGACGATTCTGTTCTTCATTGTGTTTCATGGTGTCGGACTTGTTGCTGTGTTTGCGCTTGTGGTGCCAATGCTTCGAAAGTGGGGAATGGTGACGACTATTCGATGGTACTACCCGCTTCAGATGTTGTTTCTTGGGATTTTGCTTTTGGGAAATGGTAGAGATTTCTCCATATGGGCGGCAGCTGCAATTGGTGGCATTGCCAATATGATGTACTATGTACCACTTAATGTGCTCTTCATGCAGCACACGGATCGAGAAACGATAGCCAAAGATTTCTCAATGTTTTTTGCACTCCCGACGATTTTTGGTCTCGTAGGACCGATTTTGGGAGCAATCCTTGTTGTTTCAGTAGGGTTTGGGGCAACATTTGCAGTTGCATTCCTTGGGCTTCTTATTTCATCTCTCCCTCTTCAATCGCTTGAAAGTGACGAACGAATAGACCTTCGCTTTTCTGAAGTATTCTCGATGTTTCGGCGACGAAAGCTCCTTTTCTTTCTCGAAGGGTTCGACAATATCGTGGAAGAATCGGAATGGTTATGGGGCATTATTGTCTTTCTTCTCATCGGCTCGCTCGCGACACCCGGCATTGTTGGTTCTCTTGAATCTTTAGGGGGCGCTGTCTTTACGATTCTTGTAGGAAGATACGTGAACAAGCAGAAGAGTACACTTTCTATCCTTTTTGTGAGTATTACCCTCCTTGCAATTGTATGGTGCGCGCGGTTCTTTATAGCTACACCGCTCCCCGCATACCTTATTACGGTTGTATCGTCATTTACCATGACACTTTTCTTGGTGTCTTATTTCGCGATGATTTATCGTAAAGTGAAAGGGGATCAGGATGCGGAGTTTATTATCCTGCGGGAAATCCCGACGGTATTTGGGCGGATGATTGTTTTTGGCATCGCGATTCTGGTTGCCTCCGATATTGAGAAGTTCTTTTATGTCCCGATTGTGGCGATGGCGATTGTTCTGGTTGCAGTGGTAACCATGAGAAAATATCTCGTTAGCACATAGGATATTATTTTTCTCTTCAAATAAAAATCCCCGACCAGTTGGCTGGGGATTTTTCTTGTTGTTCACATTTTTAGCTGCAGTACCACCGGATGCTTTTTGGCGAGAGTGAGTATCAGTTCGCAGAATAAGAAATTAGTCCAACCAAATCATGGTCGCGTGAATTTTTTTGTACGACTGTTGTTGAAGGAATTGTAAACAGGGTCTTGGAACAATATATAAACCCGCTAATGATAATCATCGGCGGGTTCTGAGTGAGATTCAACCCCTATTATTTTTTTAGAGGGGACTATCTCGCGTTTTGTAGGAGTTTCCCATCCAGAGTAAGTGGGATGTCTCCAAGCCACCGAGAACATTTTCTGCAAGTTGCTCGGAGAAATTCAAGCAACTTTCCTGTTTCTGTTGGGAACTGCTTGCGGGAAATGCAAGGAGTAGCATTTGTGCTACAAAATGGGCAAGTATGAACTGTCATGGGAAGTCCTCCTTAGGATGGTTTCTGAGAGACTTTTTTTGAAATGTGCTTCGAACTATTTCTCCAATACCGCTTTCTTCACGAGGGCGTTGAGGCGCGACTTCTTACGGGCGGCGGTGTTTTTTTTGATAATATTTTTCTCAGCCGCTTTGTCGAGGCTCTTGATAGCGAGTTTAAGTTCCGCCTGTGCGGTCTTTACATCCTTTGCTATCACTGCTTCACGAGTTTTCTTGATGGCGCTTTTGAAGACACCTTTTACGATCTTGTTTCGATCGGTCTTCTTGGCAGTGACGCGCATGTATTTCTTGGCGGAGTCTTTGATCGGCATACACTTTCAAAAATAAATTAGCCTCTCATGTCGCATGAGATGTCTCTCTCTTGTACCATGCGGATTGTTTTTTGGCAAGAGGCGGGATTTTGTGGTAGAGTGAGGGCACTTTTTGAATGACTATGATTGCATTACTTGAGGGTCCAATTGCCGCTATACGTCATGATTCTGCCATTGTGTTGGCAGGTGGCGTGGGATATAAAGTGCATCTTACGCCCTATACGCTAGGGAAAATTGCAGGGTCATCGTCTGCGCGTTTTCATATATTTACCAATGTCCGGGAGGATGCAATTACACTCTATGGTTTCTTGGATGAAGGGGAATTGGTGATGTTTGAGTTGCTCATATCAGTAAACGGAGTCGGACCAAAGATGGCGCTTGGCATTCTCTCGGTTGCAGAACCGGCGTCGATTCGGGCAGCGGTTGTCGGGAAAGACATTTCTATCTTAACGAGGATTTCCGGCGTAGGGAAGCGTACTGCAGAACGAATACTGCTTGACCTTGAGAACAAGGTAGGTGCATTGACCGAAGAGGGTCTCAAGGGAGCGACGGAGGAGAGTGAGTTGATTGAGGCATTGAGCTCTATGGGATATGCGCCGGGAGAGGTGCGTGAAGCGATGAAGATGATTGCTCCGGAAACAACTCGTGTCGAGGAAAAGATAGGAGCGCTTCTTAAGGTTCTTGGAAAGAAGTGATGATTATTTATTGCGTGAAGTAAGAAGTTGATATTGAGATTGTTGTATGCATGAATTCGAGTGTATCTCGTGGCTCAATAGGCATTGTCCCGATGGAGGATTCCTTCAGTCGGAAATGTGGCGCGCATTCAAAAATCGAGAAGGTTTCTCGACGGAGCATTTTGAAGGCGGTGGGCTGTGGGGGAATGCAATAGAACACACGCTTCCATTTGCGGGGAAATATTGGTATATGCCACGTGGACCGGTTTTGGCAGGCACTTCGTCTGCGACGCAGAGCCCAG
Organism: Candidatus Moraniibacteriota bacterium; assembly: GCA_016699385.1. NCBI lineage: Bacteria > Candidatus Moraniibacteriota > Candidatus Moraniibacteriota bacterium. The sequence goes on from CP064974.1 coordinate 1,016,719, forward strand.
AATGGGCACATATTCTTGCGGAGGCAAAAGAGCGCGGAGTGGCATGGATACGGGTAGAGCCAAGGAATAATGCGGAACTCGCAATGCTTCAGGAATGGTCGAGGGCGTATGCTGTCAAAAAGGCGCCACATGATATGCAGCCGAGAGAAATTCTTGCTGTAGATATTTCTGAAAGCGAGGAGAAATTTTTTGCAAACATGAAACCAAAGACGCGGTATAATATTCGTCTCGCTGAGAAACGCGGGGTTGAAATCTCTTCCGATCGGAATGAGCGGACGCTTAATGAATTTCTTCGTATGAATCGAGAGACAGCCGTTCGGAATCACATCTCAACACATCCCGACCGGCATTACCAACATCTCCTCGAATCATTTCCACACGAGACGCTCGAACTTTTCACGGCGCGATATGACGGGCAGACGCTTGCGGCGATACTCGTCGCATTCTTCGGCGATACGGCGACCTATTTGCATGGCGCCTCGAGTGACGATGACCGCGGTCTCATGGCACCCTATCTCCTGCAGTCACATGCGATAGAAACAGCGCGACGTCGCAATGGTGTTCGATATGATTTTGGTGGAATTGATACGACTGGGGAAGTGCCGAGTCTCTCAGGCATCACGCGATTCAAGCAGGGATTTGCAAAAAATGTCAATGCTATTCAGTATCCAGGGAGTTATGATATAGTGCTTATACCAAGCCGATATGTACTCTACAAGAGTATAAGCATGTCAAAGGCAGCTGTCATAAAAGCGAAAAGACACTTGACAAAATAATAATTTCTTGCGATAATTACGCGTCTGAATGGAGGCAGACAGCTTTAACTTTATGTCTATGATTGAAAAAGATATTCAATCTCTCGGTCTCAATGAGAAGGAAGCGAAGGTATATCTCGCTTCACTCGAACTCGGACAAGCGACGGTGCAGAAGATTTCTATGAAGGCGAGCATCAAACGCCCGACGACGTATTTTATCATTGAAAACTTGATGGAACGCGGACTCATGTCGAGCTATTACCAAGGAAAGAAGCAGTTGTTCATGGCGGAAATGCCTGAACGCATTCTCGATCTTATTGCCAAGGAACGAAAAGATTTGGAACTTCGCGAAGAGCAATTTAAGCGTTTGCTTCCCGAACTCCAATCAATCAATAATCGCAACAAAGACAAACCAGTGGTGAAATACTATGAGGGGAAGGAAGGGGTGATTTCAATGACATTGGATCACATGAAACTGAGTAAAAATCAGGTGTTTTATACGGTTTTTTCTCGCGATATTATTGAACAGGTAATGACTCCTGATGAATTAACTCGTTTTCGAAAGGAACGGCTTGGAAATAAAATTTCCGCAAGAGCAATTTATTCTCGGGAGAAAGGTGATCTTACTGGTGTTGAGAATGCGAATATGGTAAGGCTACCGGCAAAAGATTTTCCCGTGAGTTGTGACATTGCTTTTTATGAAGACAAGGTTCGGATTGCTTCTTTTAAAGATAGGCTTATGGGAGTGGTGATAGAGGATAAGGAAATTGCTCAATCTTTTCGTGTCATATTTGAACTGGCGTGGAAATGGGTTAATAGAGAAAAGTCCTGAGGTTGAATAGAGGAAAATATTCTGGTCTCATGACTCGTGAAAAGATTTTAAAAGACCGTCACAATATATGAGGCGGTCTTTTCGCTTGGAAAAAGTGGAAAAAGTTGATGGGTTGCAAGTGTGAGCCTGCAACCCATGGTGGTGTTTAAACTGGCATGACCTTTCTCCTTCATGGGAGAGTCTCCTTTCGCCTCGTGCGCACGAGACTTCGGAGGGTTAAAGAACATGTCTGCTCCGATTCTTCGTTGGGAACCAGTGTGCAGACACCCGTACCTACATTTCCAAGGTAGCACATTCTTATATTTTGTCAAGAACTGGACAGCTTTGTTGGTTTTGTGGATTTTTTTGGACATATTGCTGTTTTTTTGGCGAGTATTTTCTTCGTGCTATACTCAAGCCATGGTATTGGCATCTTTTACGCGGATTGTTCCGCAATCAGTCAAGAATATCTATCATCTTTCTGTTGCCACCTTGGCGGGCGCTGTTTTTGGGTTTCCGGGGCGGAAGCTTCGTATTATTGGTGTGACGGGGACGGATGGGAAGACGACAACCGTGCAATGTATCGCAGCTATTTTGCGGGAGTCTGGCAAACAGGTAGCACTTGCGTCGACAATCAATTTCCGTATCGGGGAGCGTGAGTGGGTAAATTCGTCTAAGTTTACCACACTTTCTGGTTGGAAGGTGCAGAAATTTTTGCGTGAAGCGGTATCTGCCGGATGCGAATATGCTGTCCTCGAAGTATCGTCTCACGCTCTTGATCAGGGACGAGTGTGTGGTGTCCCATTTGAAGTGGCGGTTATTACCAATATAACGCGGGAACATCTTGATTATCATGGAACGATGAAGGAATATCGCCGGGCAAAACGGCGACTTTTTAATCGTGCAAAAATCGGTGTCGTGAATCTGGACATGGACGACTCGGCGGAATTTCTCGAAACGCCGCCCCTGAAGCACGTGACGTATAGTCGTGTGGATGCTTCTGCGGATGTGCTGGCGGAGAATATAGTCTCGACACTTGAGGGGTCAACATTTCGTGTTGGTGAGATGGATTTTCACCTCATGCTTCCAGGCTTGTTTAATGTCGAAAATGCACTTGCAGCTCTTGCTGCAACGGTATCTTGTGGTATCCCTTATCATGTTGCGGCTCGCGCATTGTCTGGAGTGCGGGGTGTGCCGGGTCGCATGGAGCGTGTGGACAACGAGCGTGGGATTACGCTCCTCATCGACTATGCTGTGACACCAAATGCACTGGAAAATCTCTATCGACTCATTTCGAATATGAGATCGTCATCGGCGACAAGGATTATTGCGGTTTTTGGTGCTTGTGGTGATCGTGATCGAGGGAAGCGTCCTATTATGGGTGAAATTGTTTCATCATATGCTGATATTGTTATCCTTACCAACGAAGATCCCTATACGGAAGATCCCAAGCGGATTATTAATGAAATACAAGCAGGCATTGCAAATAAGACACTTGAAGAAAATCTCTTTATCATAATGGAGAGACAAAAAGCCATCGCGAAAGCGATTGAGCTCGCGATGCCTGGTGATGTCATTGCGGTAACTGGAAAAGGTGCCGAAGAAACAATGGCGATTGGTAGTCGTCGCATTCCCTGGAATGACAAGCGGGTGATTGGAGAAATCCTGCGAGAAATGAGTAATAATGTAGAGTGAACAGTTTTTGTTGGACTAAAGCTGAAATTGAAACAAGAGTGCGTGCTTTGCACCTCTCTTTATTTGTATCGGAGAGCATCCAATGGATCGATGCGACTTGCTTGTCTGGCAGGAAAGACTCCCGTGAAGAGTCCGACGACAGAGCCGAAAGCGATGACGACGAGGATAAACCACAGAGGTGTCGAGAAAAGACTGACACTCGTGCCACCGAAACGAGTGGCGACGAAATTGAGGAGAGAATTGCAGATTTTGCCGCCAAGCCACCCAAGGAGAACGCCGACCAAACTTCCGAGAAAACCCATGAGGGTCGCTTCAACGATGAACATGAGCGAGATACTCGATTTTGAGGCGCCGATTGATCGCATGATACCGATTTCCTCGGTTCGCTCAAGGAGTGCGATGGTCATGGTATTGAACATGCCGATTGCCGAGACGAAGAGTGCGACCAATCCAAACGCCATCAAAATAATCTGAATGGCTCCAAATACTTTGTTCGCTTGACTGATAGTGTCGGATATAGATGAAACAGAAAAGCCGAGTGCGAGTATTTTGTCTCGGATAGATGTAGTTTGCTCTGCAGTCTCAGCCTTTACTTTGAGCGCTTGGAATCGTCCGGTATTGGCGGCAGGAAAATCGTCGAGAGAAAAATAGGCGACATTTTCTTCGCTTTCGACGACACCGACAATGTGGAATGTTTCAGGACCGGCTGTGGTCGTTTTTCCAACCTCTCCTTCAAGTGGCAGGAACAGTGTTAATGTGAAATCCTTTCCAATCATTTCTTCTGGCGATTTCCCAAATGTTTTGGCGATACCGGAGGTGATGACGATAGCTTTTGGTTCAGTCGAAATGAGGCTTCCAGAAAGAGTTTTGATATTTTCCAAACGGAGAAAAGTTGCTGAGGAGCCGAGGGTATCGAGGTCGAGGGTGATATCGCCAAACTTCCCCTGACCACGAACTCGGACAGCTGGAATGGTTGCGGCGACGCCAGGGAGATTGCGAAGAGTATCTATGGACTCTTGATTGATTATTGCGCCTTTTGCTTGGTCCTCGGCGATGTCGAGTGTTGCAAGGGCATCGGATGTCGTGATGCGTTGGAGGAGTGTTTCTTGGAGACCATAACCGAGCGACACTAGGAAGAGAATCGCGGCAATACCAATCGACATACCGAGAATAGTAAGGAGTGTCCGCATCGTGCGTGCGCGGAACATTCGGAGTGAGAGTTTGAGGATGTCAGAGAAGTGCATATGGAGGAAAAGAGAATTTCAAATTTCGGAATCTCGTGATAAATGCGCTCTGAGAACTTGTTAGTGAAGTTTGTTTTTTCTGAAAAACAGCGCAGGTAATATACCTGTTTGATACTTCTTTAACGAGCTCTTAGGAATATTTGAGGAGCATAATAATCTCGACTTCTCGAACAACGCGATCGGCAGTATTGCTGTAGAGTCCGACGCCGCCGAGCGTTTTCGGCGCGTCGAGGCGTTTTTCGAGCTCGGCACGATTGATGCGATTGTCGATGCGGAGTTTGAGTGCGGCGCGGAATCGGTCGAGGGCGACGCCAGAGAGCTTGATTTTGAATTGCTCGCTCAGATATTCAGCAAGCGCGGTATGTGCTCTGTCGGGATTGTCGGATACGGACTTCGACTGCATGACGAGTGTCTCAATTCGATCGGAGAAGTTTCGTGCTTGTTTTTTGTTCCAGCCACCGCCACCCTTCTCTGGATCCAGGTCGAGCTTATTGGAAAATTGCTCCCGGTCGATATTGTTGAATAGGTATTCTTTGAGGAAGCTTTCTGCTGATGCAAGTTGTTCTTCGGTGAGGTTGGAGAGAACATGAGCGAGGAGTTGTTTTGCCTTGAAGGGGATGAGGAGCACGTTCATTTGCTGAGAAGAGAGGCTTCGGAATGATCCCATGAGCATCTTAAGTTCTGGTGGAAGATTATCCTCAACCACTTCTTGTTCGGGTTTTTTCACTTCGATTTTTCGTTTGTCTTTTTGTATGACTTCCTTTTCAATGCGTCCATCCTTCATGTAGATGACACGGTCGGCATAAGGGAGATGCTCGGCATTGTGCGTCACCATGATGATGGTTTTCTTGTCGATATCATTGAGTTCTTTGAGAATTTCGAGCACATTTTGTGCAGACTCGCTATCGAGGTTGCCGACAGGTTCGTCCGCGAGGATAATCTCTGGATTATTGACGAGAGATCTCGCAATGGCGACGCGTTGTTTTTGTCCACCAGAAAGTTGGCTTGGGAACTTGTCCATCTGTTCGGCGATGCCGAAACGCCGAAGAAGTTTGATGCCGTCTTTGCGACGACTTGCGACATTTTCGCCGCGAAATGTTTTTGGGAGACAGACATTTTCAACAATATTGAGCGAGGGGATGAGGTAGAATGCCTGAAAAACCATCCCAATCCACATTTGGTGGAATTCGAGTTCTTCGCGCACGGTCATTTTCGAAAGAGGTTTTTGCTTGACGATGACGTCGCCATACGTTGGCTTCTGCAGTCCAGATATGGAATACAAAAGCGTTGACTTTCCGCATCCGGAAGGTCCGTAGATAATGATGTATTCCTCTGGATAAATTTCCAGGTTGGTTTCTTCGAGTGCGCGGACTTCGTTTGATTTTCCCTGATTGTAAATCACGCGAAGGCGATTGATAGCAATGATTGGTTCCGACATAGAAAGGGCGCGAATTGCAAATACGGCATCTCTTTGTGTATTATACCATTCTTTGATTTTTCACACGCGTGGTATACTGAAAACAATATTTTTCAAAGAGGTGTGCAGAGTGTCGCTGGAGGGTTTTTGTTGCGTGCGCTCTTTGTGCAATGAGATGAGAGTATGAGAATAAAAAGAAAAGATGTCAGTGTCCTGATTGTTGATGATGATCAATCGACACGAGAAGTGTATCGCGACCTCTTGAAACTCGCAGGGTTTTCCATTATCGAATCTCCTAATGGGAAAGATGCGCTTGCGAAATTCAAGAAGCATCTTCCACAGGTAGTCTTTACTGGCATTGATCTTCCGGAATCGGATGGTTTTTCGCTTATCACAAATATTCGCGCGAGCGATCTCTCGCAGCCATTTTTCATCGTAAATAGTCACAATGATCGCCAGATTGATCGTGCCAAGGCGGTTGAATTTAATGTTGATGGATTTTTTGTGCGCGGTTTCTCGGCGCCGAAGAATGTGATTGATTTGATTATGGCACTTACAAAGAATCGAAGCGTGCATCATTCCTGGGGGGCTGACCCGATATTTTGGGATCGGTCTCGTTTCGAGGGTGTTACGGAGAAATATGGTATGAAATTGTTTCTCATTTCGGCTATTGCTATATTTTCAGCGCTTCTTATTGCGCTTTTTGTGCGCAGCAGGTAGATTTGGCGGGGTATTTTGCAAAGGGTGTATGCCCTTTTTCTTTTTTCAGGTATACTGATGAACTTGATGAGAGAGTTGTTCTGTTGAGCTGTATTTTTGAAATGTATGAGATGGAGAATAAAATTTCGGCACTTTGCTATCGCGGTTTCCCTTATTGCATGGCCTCTCGTTGGGATGTTTTCGGCGGTCAGTATCGCACATGCCGATGACCCCTTAGTTATCGAAGTCCTTGAGCGCTCTGATTGTGCGCATTGTCAAGAAGAAAAGAATTTTCTCTCCAATCTCGCTGCGCACCGAGATGATTTCTCGGTGAAACTCTTTGATATAGATGGCGAGGGGAAAGATCTCTTCAATCGAATTACCGCTCTAGAGAGACTTCCAAAGGCAACGCCAGTCACTATTGTCGGTGGGACAATCTTGCAGGGATTCGACACAGCTGAGACAACGGGGCGTCGTATCGAAGCGCTTCTTGATGCAAGTAAGGGGAAAGAGCAAATCACTTTTGAGCAATACCTCGTGGCAGACAGAGATCATCGCGCTTCGAAAGCGGAGCAGGTGGTGGGAGGTTCATGCGCGGATGGGACGACCTGCGCATTGCCCAATACTGAGTCGTATCTCGTTTCCATTCCATTTGTCGGAAAGACGGTGGATATTTCGCAATTTTCTCTCCCCACGCTCTCGGTGGTACTCGGATTCGTCGATGGATTCAACCCGTGCGCTATGTGGGTCCTTGTGACATTTCTCATCTTGCTTGCACAGACAGGATCGCGGAAGAAACTCTTGCAGGTTGCCGGACTCTTCATTGTGGCGGAGACGGTCATGTACTATCTCATTTTGAATGTGTGGTTTACGACGTGGAATTTCATCGGGCTCGATCGTATCGTGACGCCGATTGTGGGTATTGTCGCCACGGGTGGCGGCGTATTTTTTCTCTATGAATGGTACAAATCGCTTGGTACGAAGATGGCGTGTCAGATTGTTGATGCTGAGAATCGCTCAAAGATTGTTCAGAAAATCAAGGCATTTATTACGGGAGACTTTACCGTTCTTGCAGCACTTGGTATCATCGGACTTGCCTTCACAGTGAATATCATCGAATTCGCCTGCTCAATCGGTATTCCCCAGGCGTTTACCAAAATCATCGAGCTCAATCACTTGGGATTTTGGCAGACACAGTCGCTCATGGCGATATATATCTTCTTTTACATGATTGATGATTTGTTGGTGTTTGGACTGGCGATTTGGGGATTTGAGAAGATGCATCTGACAGAGAAATATTCACAGTGGTCGGCGTTCATTGGTGGTGTACTGATGCTTGTACTCGGGTATTTGCTTATGTTTCGTCCGGACATCATCAGTCGGCTTGGCTAAGGTTGGAAAGAAATCGCATATGTGAGATACTGCATGAATATCGTGATACTTTCTTGCACGGTGTGGATTTGAAAACGAAGCTCCCATTTTGGCAGGAAGAAAAGAAAATAATAAATACTTAAAATTTTTCTTATGGAAAAAGAACAGCAGGAAACGCCGATTCGGCGTCGACGGTCAGAGGGGTCACTCGTTGCCTCGAGTATGTGGGGCGCAGGGATACTGGTTTCGATTGCGATTGTTGCGGGTTCGACCGCGATAACATTTGCCATTCTCAAGTCGAGTCTTTTTACCTCGCTTGATGCGGCGCAGAGTGGTACGGTGACGGCGCCGACTGCGGGAAATCAAGGATCTCAACCGGCAGCAAATGCGCCAGCACCAGCGCCAACACCAGCTGCGAAGACGGTAGCAACTGCTTCAATGGGGACATCTCCAGTACTCGGGAATCCGAAAACGGCGAAAGTGGCAATCGTTGAATGGACTGACCTCGAATGCCCGTTTTGCAAGCAGTTCCATGAGCAAACATTTGATTCTATTGTGAAGGACTATGTGGATACGGGAAAAATACTTTTCGTTGTCCGGAATTATCCTTTGGATTTCCATGGCGATGCATCGATTAAAGAAGCGAATGCAGCACTCTGCGTACGCGAAGCTGCTGGAGACAAAGCATACTTTTCCTTTGTGAATGATGTCTATACGACGACAGGGACGAATGGCAAGGGTATGCCAGATGAAACATTGGCGAATCTTGCGACAAAAGCAGGTGGGAAGTCGCTTGCGTCGTGTATGGACAGCCGGAAATTTAAGAGCGTGATTGATGCTGATTTGCAAGAAGGGACAACTTCGGGTATATCTGGCACACCAGGCTTTGTTATAGGGAAAATTGGCAGTAATGGCTCGGTCGAAGGCGAGCTTATCTCCGGCGCGATGCCGTACGCAGAATTCAAAAAGGCAATTGATACCGCATTGGGTGCGTAGAGCCTGGTAAATCAATGTCTCTTGGCGTCTATTGAGAAAGGCTATTTTTCTGAAAAACAGTGCGGAGGTTTTCCTTGTCGACACTTCTTTAGCAGAGTCTTACTGTGTTTATGCTGCCGTTTGATGTGACTGATGAGGAAGGAAGAGATGAGCCACTCGCTGTCGGAGCTTTTCTCGATGTCTTGAACGAAAGTTTTGTCGGCATGCGCCTCTCTCTTCGAGGCGAGGTGTCTGGTGTTGAAGATCGACGGAATGTCATCTACTTTTCTCTCAAGGACGCTGATGGAGAAGCTATGTTGTCGTGCCTCATATTTCGAAATGATTTCTTGCTTCATGGCGTCACTCTCGAAGAAGGGCAGGAAATAATCGTTGAGGGCGTGCCAAATATTTGGAAGCCGAGAGGGCGACTGTCTTTTCGTGTGTCTGTGATGCGACTTGCCGGCATGGGCGCGCTCAAACGAGCGTATGACGAACTTCGGCTGAAACTTGAGCGTGAAGGCATATTTTTGCCCGAGAAGAAGCGTGCGATTCCGCCGTTCCCGCGAAGAGTGGCGCTCATCACTTCTCGTGAAGGGGCGGCTATTGGTGATTTCGCTGCCAATCTTGGGCGGTATGGGTTTTCGATTACCTTGTTTGATGCACATGTCGAGGGAAAGCGATCTGTTGGCGATATACTCGAAGGCATAGCTTTTTTCAATCAACATCCGGAAGACTGGGATGTGCTCGTTATTATTCGCGGCGGCGGGAGCCTCGAGAGCCTCGAGGCTTTCAATAGTGAACGTGTAGTTCGTGCTATTGCAGAGTCAGTTATTCCGACGCTTGCCGGTATCGGGCATGAAAAAGACGTATCGCTTGCAGCACTTGCGGCGGATGTCATGGTTTCGACGCCGACAGCAACTGCCAAAGCGCTGAGTGTGTCTGAGGAAGAAGCGAGGGAGAAACTTGCTCTCTTTGCGCGAAGTATACTTGAGAATTTTCAAGGTGGAATATTTGATGTTGCGGAGCGGATTCGAGAGTACTCGAATACTCTGCGTCGGGCGAGTGAACGCGTGGTGGCGCCAATCAGAGAGATTGATCGTGTTGGTATTCGTCTCTCGTCGACATTTTCCTCGTGGTGTGAAAGGGCGCGCACAGAGCAATTGCATATTTCACGTGCGCTTCTTCGGTTCGCTACTGTGTCGGCGATGCAGAAACGACTAGATGCTGTCGCTTCGCGGATTGAAATGGGGAATCCGAAGCATTTCTTGGAGCGCGGATATAGCGTGCTTCGGAAGAATGGTCGTGTTGTCAGAAATGTCTCAGATGTCGCTGTTGGAGAGGTGTTCGAGGCGCTTCTTGTTGACGGAAGCATCGAGGCAAATGTGACAGACATTCGACGCAACAAGAAATAACGCTTGGAAAATGAAGTGATGATGGGTATTTAATCAACTCAAAGGTATCTCTATGAAAAAAACAGACGCAGTGTCTATAGATGAAACACTGAAGAAACTTGAGCAGATAGCAGTATGGTTTGAAACACAAAGCGAACCAAATCTTGAGGAGGGGTTGAAAAGAATTGAAGAAGCAGCGGTGCTTCTTGAGGCGAGTCGGAAGCGTCTCGGCGAGATAGAGAATCGATTCGACGAAGTAAAGAAAAAAATGGACTGAGAATTTTTTGGAATTCATAGTTTTTGGTGGCGAGATATGGTATATTTTCAAGCAGAACACGGTAGGGAAATTTGCTAGAACTATTTCTTTTGCAATTCAGGTATTGAAATGGCATGTCCCCCCGCGTGTCTTCGAGGGATTTTTGTGGATGTAGAAGGAGAATTGAAGAGTGTGTTGTCGTAGAAATATGGTGTCGCTTAACCGAGAATTTTTTGGAAGGCATCTTTCTGTGCGAAGAAGGTTTCTTTTTGCTGCGTTTCTGGTATTTTTTCTGAGTCTCACGGCGATATTTGCTGTGAAGAAAAGCACGGCTTTCTCCACGGATTCAGCAATTTCTTTCGAGGTGGCAGATGCTGGTCTTCGTCTCTATTTGGAGAAATACCAAGGCGCTTCTCAGGGTGCTTCTCTCGGAACTCTTGGAACGTGCTCAGGCGGTATATTTAGCGGAGACTATTTTACTATCGGGAAATACGAAGTGACATTCTATGGGAGTGGAGACCAAAAACTTGGATGTGGTAGCAAACTTGCCTCGGTGGTAGTGGTGCGGAGCATAAGTTTCTATCGTGGTATGTCTATGGTAGTCCAACGGCAGGTACGAGCAGATGATGGAAGTGTCCAGTCTCCAATGCCGACCCCTACACCGAATCCAATTCCTACCCCAACGCCCACTCCTGTTCCAACTCCCACGCCTACTCCCACTCCACCATCATTGCGAGATGTTTCATACAAAGGTGGACTCTTGCTAGACGTCTATCCTGCTGCAAATGGAAATACCAATGCGCCAGTACTTCTCTTTCTCCATAGTGGCGGATGGTACAAGGGCGACAAAACGGATGATGCGGCTCGTTTGGGAGCGAGTCTTTCGGCGCTTGGCATAACAGTGATTGCTCCAAACTACACGCTTGTGCCTTCAGGGTATTATCCGACACCGCTTCTGGATACGGATTGCGCGCGTCGATGGATTGTTGCCAATGCCTCGGCGTATGGTTTCGACGTGAATAGGATTTCTCTTGGTGGATATTCTTCCGGTGCACATATAGCGTTGCTCTATGGTCTTCGACCATCCGCATATCAAGACACGTCGTGTCCATGGAGTGCTTCCTCACCATCTCTCAAGAACATTGTGGCACTTGCTGGTCCAACCAATCTCGCAACAATCACGGGTGATGTCCGCACAATGGCGAATAATTTTCTGAATGGCGCTTCAGCAGTTGAGGCGAGTCCGATTACGTATGCGGGTAATCGAAATTCCTCTCGCTTCCTTCTTTTGCAGACACAGGATGATGAACTTGTTTCTTTTGGTGGGCAGGCAGAGCCGTTTTACAGTGCTCTCCTTGCTTCGAATCCATCAACGGTGCAAGCAAAATGGTATGCAAGTGGCGGACATCTTTTTGCTTACTCCGTAGGGACGGCGACCTATCGTGATGTAGTAAATAGAATTCAAGCATTTCTCGCGCCGTGAGGAATATAAATTTGTGGATGAAATTGATGCTTGCTTTGCGTGAGAATGTTGAACTTGAGGGGGGATAGGGTCGTCTCTTTTTGAAAATCATGCTATACTAAACGCAGTTTTGTTTTTTTGTCTGTTGATGCGAATAATACAAAAACACATGAAGCGCGCATTGAAAAACTTCTCTCGTGGATCGATTCTTGCTTATTCACTCATCTTGCTTGGTATTGTGCTGACTGCCTCAATCGGCATGATGTCAGCATCAGTAACGAATCTCAAAACAGTCTCTTTGAGCGATAAATCTATCAATGCCTTCCAGATAGCTGACTCTGGATCGCAGGCAGTTATTAAAGAATTGAAAGCTGCGGCGGATGGAGATAAATTGAGTGATATCGATGGCGGTTCTTGTAATAATAGTACGAAGAGTATCGACAAAGACCTGTTTCTTGAGGGAAGGTACCGAGTGACTTTTTTTGACGCTTCTGATCCAGCTGTTCAGCTTGGTTGTGGTGCAGATGTATCTGATGTTGCCTCTGTAAAATCTGTCGGTACCTATGGCGATACGGCGCGAGCGGTGCAGGTGGTCGTTCAATCGATTAAGCCGATTGGTTGGTGGAAATTTAATAACAATGCGGACGACGAGACAAGTGGCGCAAATGATGGTTCTCTCTCAGGCTCTCCATTGCCAACTTTTGTTGATGCGCCTTCCTTTGCCAATCGCGCTTTGTATATTAATAGCGGATCAGGTGTTGTAACAATTAACAATGAGTCAAATTTTGATTTGCGCCGAACTATCAGCATTTCTTTATGGCTTAAAGCTGATACTCTTCCTCCTGCTGGCTCTATGGCTTCTTTGGTTTCGAAGATGGATTCGTCGGGGACAGTGTCTTCTCGCGCGTATTCCGTGTGGCTCAATGGTTTTGGTTTCGTACATCTTACATCGTCGAATAGCTCTGGAACAGAAGCGTGTACAGATACCGCTGATAGCGTAATCAATCTGAATACATGGTACCATTATGTTGGTGTAATTGATCGAGATAATGGTTCGATGAAGATATATGTTAATGGGGTTTTGCAGACTCCTGGTTCAGCTGCTCATCATTGTGGTAGTTCAGGAACTTTTTCCGCTGGAGATGATGCTGCAGACAATGATGAGCCTGTGAGGGTAGGGGGGGATTTTGGTTCAAGCTATGCTGTATTCGACGGTCAGATAGATGATGTTCGTATTTACAATGGAATTCTTTCTGCATCGGATGTTTCCTCGTTGTATAATAGTGGAAACGGGAGGGAGTAAGATTTCTATGGCATGAGGAATATGCACAATGATATTTCCATCGTCCTCGCTGGTGCGGCGGGGAAGGGGGTGCAGACGGTTGAAGGGATACTCCTCTCGGTTTTGAAGAGTGAGGGATATCCGGTTTTTGCGTCCAAGGAATATATGTCGCGGGTGCGGGGCGGGTCGAACTCAACCGAGATTCGCATTGGAGCAGATAAACCGCGTGCGTATAGGCAATCGATGGATATTTGCTTTCCTTTTGACAGGGCGGCATTTGAGCATTTGCGCCGGAGAATGACGCCGGAGACACTTATTCTGGCAGATGAACGACTGGTGGCAAGCGGGATGGATCATTCGATTGTGCATGTGCCGATTTCATCCCTTGCGACAGAACTGGGAAATCCATTGTTCGAAAACACGGTAGCGGCGGGCGTGATTCTTGGTATTCTCGGCGCGGATATTTCTGGGCTTGATGCCTATCTCCAGACTCGTTTTGCATCGAAGGGGGACAAGGTTGTCGAGGGAAATATTGAAGCGGGAAAGCAGGGCTACAAGATTGGGCAGCACCTTGCCTATACAGAGAATCTTGATTTGAGCATTAGACAAGATGCTCGTATATCAAACGAGGTGATGGTAGATGGGACGGAAGCAATTGCAATGGGAGCAATTGCAGGAGGGTGCAGTTTCATTGCGTCCTATCCCATGTCGCCGTCAACCGGTGTGCTGCAATTTCTTGCCAAATCGGCGGAGACTTTCGGCATTGCCGTTGAGCAGGCGGAAGACGAGATTGCGGCGATTAATATGGGGCTTGGTGCGAGCTATGCTGGTGCGCGCGCCATGGTGACGACCTCTGGCGGCGGCTTTGCGCTTATGTGTGAGAGTGTGAGCCTTGCGGGGATGATGGAATTGCCAATCGTGATTCATATCGCACAGCGCCCGGGACCGGCAACGGGGCTCCCGACGCGGACCGAGCAGGGCGATCTCGAGCTCACGCTCTACGCGGGACACGGCGAGTTTCCGCGCGCGATATTTTCGCCCGGGACGCATGAAGAGGCCTTTGAGACGATGCAACAGGCGTTTCGCATGGCGGAGAAATGGCAGTCGCCGGTTTTCCTCCTCTCTGACCAGTATTTCCTCGACACCGTATCGACCGTGCCTCAGGATGTGTTCGTGGCGACTTCAGAAACGCGAGACATTATCGAAACATCCAAAGACTATGAGCGATATACGCTTACGGAGAATGGAGTTTCGCCACGGGGAATTCCAGGTTGGGGTGAGGGATTGGTAGTAGTCGACAGCGACGAACATACTGAGGATGGGCACCTTACCGAACGTCTCGATATGCGCGTCCTTATGATGGACAAACGTATGAAGAAGCTTGCTGGACTCGCGGCTGATGTCCTCCTGCCAGTTCGTCTCGGTGCCGAAGGTGCAGAGACGATACTTGTTGGCTGGGGGTCGACGCACGGCGCGATTGCCGAGGCACTCGAGAAATCCGGTCGAACAGATATTGCCTATCTTCACTTCAGACAAATCTACCCACTTCCTGTGAATGCGAAAGAACTTTTCAAAAATTCGAAGAACATCCTTGTTATCGAGAATAACTACTCAGGGCAATTTGCAAGCCTCCTCGAAAAGCATGGCATCTCCGTATCGGAGCGAGTAGTGAAATATGATGGCGAACCATTTGGGGTGGAAGAATTGACAGAGAAAATTTCAAGCATTGGCAGTGGACAATAGAACCCTATGGAAACAAAAATTTCCCAAAAATCGTTCGACATGCCGGCGGAGACGGATATTGCCTGGTGCCCGGGGTGTGGGAATTTCCCGCTTCTCACTATTATGAAGATGGCGCTTGCGGAGCTTGATATTGCACCGGAAAAGCTCGTCACCGTCTCCGGTATCGGACAGGCTGCCAAGGCACCACACTATTTCAAGGGCAATGTCTTCAACGGGCTTCATGGACGCGCATTCTCTCCGGCGACAGCGATTAAGGTAGCAAATCCAGAGCTCACCGTCATTGTCGAAACGGGCGATGGCGATGCGTATGGAGAAGGAGGCAATCACTTCACGCATACGATTCGGAGGAATCCAAATATCACAGCGCTTATTCACAACAATATGGTCTATGGACTAACGAAGGGGCAGGCGTCGCCGACGTCGGAAGTGGGTATGAAGACGCCGGTACAGGTGGCAGGGGTTATTCTCGAGCCATTCAATCCGATAGCTTCTGCGATTGCACTCAACTGTTCATTTGTGGCGCGCGCATTTGTGGGCAATGTGCCGCAAGCGAAAGAGATTATCAAAAAAGCTATCCTCCATAAAGGATTTTCGCTCGTGGATATTTTCCAGCCCTGCACGGTGTTCAACAAGATGAATACCTATCAGTGGTTCAAGGAGAAAACGTATGCACTTGAGGATACGCATGATACGCATGATCGCGTCGAAGCATTTCGTCGCGCGACTGAAACAGATCTGCTTCCACTGGGAATTTTTTACGAGAATCCCGATCGAAAAATATTCGAGGAACAACTGGCGAATCATGGAGCACCATTGTATCGGCATCAGGTGAACAGTGATACGTTTCAGGAACTCGTGCGAAGCAAAGTATGAAAGAAAAAAGAGCCGAGAGGCTCTTTTTGAATAGAAGTCCTACTGGATGCGACTCAGTGGATTGAAGAAATCTATGAGCCAGGGGATGCTGATGGCGATGCCGATAAGTGGAAGGAGAAAGAGGATGGTATTTGCGACAGACCTCCAGAAAAGCTGTTTTCGTATTTTCTCGACCGAGTGCCAGATAGTATCAAGCTTCTTGTTCTGCTCCTCGAATTTTTCGCGAATGTCTTGATCCATATATTTTTTGTTTCTATACGAACAGTATACCAAATTTACTCCCGTAGCTCCTATTTTGGAGGTTACTCTGATTGCGAAAGATTATTTTTCTCACATACTTTGCGAATGCTGAACTCATATTTGAAGAGTTTCTTTTCGGAGTCTCGACGTAGACGAGAGAAGACTGTAAGAGTCTGTTAAGAAAGTCTGTTTTTCAGAAAAACAGTGTGAGAAGTACGCCTTTTTGATACTTTTTTAACAGGATCTCATGTAATTTGATATTACTCCATCCCGAGTTCGGCTTTGGCATTTTCGGAAAGACGAGATGGATCCCAAGGAGGATCGAAAGTGAGCTCGACCTCGACAGACTTCACATTGGGAATTGCCAACACCTTTTCTTTCACTTCATTTTCAATGGTCTGAAAGAGCGGGCATCCGATGGTAGTGAGCGTCATGGTGATTTTTATGGCACCCTCTTTTTCACTGACATCGTAAACAAGACCAAGGTCGACAATGGAAACAAATAATTCTGGATCAAGAATCGTCTTGAGTGCTTTGGTAATGGCAGCTTTGCTTGGTTTCTTTGGTGTCATGGTAGTTTTCAAACAAAAAGACGGCACACCCGTCTCTTTGTTCTCTATTTCATGAGGAGTAAAAGATGCTCTCTAATTTGGAAAAACGACTTCGCCCTTCTCGTTCTTTACGGTGATGGCGGAGACAGGGCAGGACTGGGCAGCATTTATGATGGTGTCAGCATCGTCTTGGTCGCAGGTTTCGAGTATGGTTGCCTTGGCGGCGTCATCGAGGACAAAGGTATTTGGAGCGACGCCGACGCATGGCCCGGCACCGATACAGGTATTGGCATCCACTTCGACTGTCCAACCATTTTTCAGAGTAATTGGTCCATGTGGTTTTGCGGCGTCTTTTACATTCGTCATAACATTATTTCTTACGAATTAGTATTATTCAGAGCTTGGTGGAGTGTTTCAATCGAGAGAAATGCGCATTTGGCACGTGCAGGGGAGAGTGTTTCTATGCCAAGCAATTCGGTGATGTCACTTCCAGAAATCTTTAGTGCATCTTCAGGGGAAATTCCCGCGACTTTCTCCGAGAGGAGTGAAGCAGAGGCTTGCGAGAGGGCGCACCCGCTCCCGACCCAACCGATGTTCTCTATTATACCGTTCTTGATGACGATGTCCATGGTGAGAGAATCGCCACAGGAGAGATTCTCTGTTTTGCTTGAGTGTGTCACTTCTTGCAGTCGCCCCACGTGTCGCGGATGGTGATAGTGATCGAGGATAATGTCTTGAGAGTCCATACTATTTCTTTTTTGAGAAAATGAGAAAAGTCTCTTTCATAACTTCTATAGCACGATTGATGTCTTCTTTCGAATTGTATATCGAAAAACTCATTCGCGCGGAGGCGGGGATATTGAGAGCGCTGTGGAGCGGATGTGCGCAGTGAGCTCCGGCGCGAATACAGATATTTTCTCGCGCGAGTGCTTCTGCGAGGTCGTGCGGATGAATACTCGGCAGTGAGAATGAGATGAGACTCCTTTGCATTTCTTTATCATGCGGACCAAGTATGTGGATATCTGGGAAATGTTGGTGGAGTGTTTCGAGCGCGTATCGTGCGAGAGCGTGTTCGTGTTCTTGGATTGCTTCCATGCCAATCGACTGTATATACTCAATAGCGGCGCGGAAGGCGATGATGCCGGAAATGTTTGGCGTGCCGGCTTCAAATCGATAGGGCGGTTTTTTGAATATCGACCCTTCGATACGAGCGTTTTCTACCATATCGCCGCCATATTGGAAGGGCGGAAGCGAATCGAGAAGCGCGTATTTTCCCCAAAGAATACCGACACCGGTTGGGCCAAAACATTTGTGTGCAGAGAGCGCGAGGAAATCAACGCCAAGCGCTTCTACATCGAGCGTCATATGCGAAGCGGCTTGAGCGGCGTCGAGGATGATGCGCGCCTCTGGTGCGAGTGCGCGGACAGTGTTGGCGATGGCTCGGACCGGAGCGAGAGAACCGAGCACATTTGAAATGAGTGGAAAGGCGAATATTTTCGTGTCTTTATCGACGAAGGATTTGAGTATCTCTTGGTTGATATCTCCCGATTCCGAAACAGGCATGACTTTGAATTGTGTGCCGGTTCGAAATGCCAGAGCCTGCCAGGGAAGGAAATTCGCATGATGATCCATGCTGGTGACGACGACAGAGTCTTTCTTTGAGAGGGTATTTTCGAGAGTGTATGAGAGGAGATTGATAGCCTCGGTTGTTCCCTTTGTGAAGACAATTTCGTTCCTTTCTGCGCCAATCCACTCTGCAACCGCATCGCGGGTTTTTTCGTATTCTCTCGTTGCGCGTTCGGAGAGTTCGTACAAACCGCGTGATATATTTGCCGGATATTTCTCGAGATACTCACGTTCTTTTTCTATGACAATGCGCGGCTTTAGTGATGTTGCTGCTGAATCGAGATAGATGAGGGAAGGATGATGCGTGAAGACAGGGAAGTCTGCTCGTATTGTTTCCGGGTGGATCATATGTGTGGATGAATGCTCAATTTTTCAAGCGCTTCTTTTTCAAGTGCATCTACTTCCGGGTCGCGAGTATATGTGCGCATTTCGTCGAAGAAGTTTCGGAGTGTTCCTTCGGCAAGGAGTCTCTCGGCAGAGATTCGTTCTATACCGCGCGTTTCGAGCGTGAAACGTGCGTCGAGATTGGTTGTGCCCGTTGCGGAAGCATGGCGTGCCGAAACGTCATCGGCGAGGATCTCGAGTCTCGGCGAAGTGCTCGCACGTGAGTGTTCAGAGAGGAGGAGATTGCGATTGGTTTGTGCAGTATCTGTGCGAACGGCTCCTTCTTCGATGCGGATGAGTCCGTCATAGGAGAGGCGTGCGTGTCCGTCGAGGATACTGAGGACGGTGAGGAATGAGCTGGTATCGGACTTCTTGTGATTTTGAATAACGGAGAGGGTAAATGCATCAGTGTCATTTCCTATAAAGAGCGCGAATATGCGCGCAGTAGTGCCGGGCTTTTCGAAAGAAAACTCGATGTGTCGGGACTCATTCCAAAAGAAAAAGACGCGCTGTTCGCGGCGGAGCACAATTTTTTGAGCACGGGTGTTGATGAGATTGAAGAATTGCATAGAGAATGTATTAACCAATCTTCTTGGTCATCTCGAAATGTATGAGACGATTGAGTTCGATGGAATATTCGAGGGGGATTTCTTTGGATATTGGTTCGATGAATCCATTTACGAGAAGTCCCTCGGCATCGGCCTGGACGACGCCGCGCGATTCGAGGGCGAAGAGTTTTTCTTCGCCAATTTTTTCGACGGTCGCTTCGTGTTCGACGGTTGCGTCGCTTCGGTCGATGGTCATCGTAGGATAGGTGTCGCTGCGACTTATTGCATCGAGAATCATGGCGTCGCAGGTGACATTCGTTTTTGCGTGGCTCGCATTTTTCCCGATATGCACGAGTCCGCGATACGAGGTTTGTCCGCCGTTTTTGGAAATGGATTTGGAGAGGATGCGCGATGTGGTGTTGGGTGCCAGATGGTACATTTTACTTCCGGCGTCTTGAGTTTGTCCCTCGCTCGCAAGGGCGATTGAGAGCATATCGCCGTGCGCGCCTTCGCCGACAAGATAGACAGAAGGATATTTCATAGTCACCTTGCTTCCGATATTGCAGTCCACCCACTCCATAACGGCGTGCGCTTCGGCACGGGCGCGTTTGGTGACGAGGTTGTAGATATTCGAGCTCCAGTTTTGCACGGTGGTATAGCGGACGCGCGCATTCTTGTGGACGAAGACTTCGACGACGGCGGCGTGAAGCGAGTTGGTTGAGTAAATAGGTGCGGTACAGCCTTCGGTGTAGTGAACGAAGCTTCCTTCGTCGGCAATGATGAGCGTTCGCTCGAATTGTCCGAAGCGCTCGGCATTGATGCGGAAATACGCTTGAAGGGGGAGATTGACTTTGACGCCCTTGGGCACATAGACAAATGATCCTCCCGACCAAACAGCGGAATTGAGTGCAGCAAAGGTATTGTCTTGCGGAGGGATAAGTGTGCCAAAGTATTTTTGCACGAGCTCGGGGTATTTCCTGACAGCGGTGTCCATATCACAGAAGATGACTCCGAGCTTCTCGAGCTCGCGATTCATACTTTCATAGACGACTTCGGATTCATACTGCGCCGAGACGCCGGAGAGATATTTTTTCTCTGCTTCCGGGACACCGATGCGGTCATACGTTTCTTTGATCTCATCTGGCAGTTCGTCCCATGATGCTGAGCGGTCTTTGGTTGCTTGCAAGTAGTAGGTGATGTTTTTGAAATCTATGTCAGAAAGGTCGGGTCCCCAGATTGGCATTTTTTTCTTTTTGAAGAGCGCATAGCTTTTGAGACGGAAGTTTTTCATCCACGTGGGCTCGTTCTTCATGCGGGAAATCTCCTCGACAGTTTTCTTGGTGAGTCCAGGCTTTATTTTGTGTGACGAAACTTCCGGCATGGAAAAGCCGAACGAATAATCGAAATCGAGAGGAGTGCTTCTCTTTTTTTCCAGCCATGTATTCAGTGCGCAGTAAAACTCCTCATTTTTCCTCAGGTGATCTTTCGAAATTTCACTGTCTTCGTTGGTCATTATTTGAAGGCTCTCTTTGAGAGAGAATTTCTTTATGAGAGGAACAGCTATTTGAGTGCTTGATTTCCCATCCCACATATTGACAGGAAGTACTAACTCGAGTCCCGTATTCCATGTTGCATCAATATCTTCCCAGTCTCCGTCAATGTTTACTTCGAGATACACATGAGTACTTTCGTTCTCATGAGGAATTGTCAATAGCGTCTCCGGTAAATTCAGGCTGTTCCATGTAAAACTGCACACTCGATATCGACATGTATAGCCAAGTTTCTCAAAGGCTTTCTTGAGCTGTATATGTTTTCCGGAACAAGAAAAATCCTTCTCGCCGGGAGAGGTTGCAATTTTGTAAGGAATGTCTCGTATTTTATTAAAGATTTCAACCAGATCTTTCATATGGTTACCTTTTTTCTTCAAATCCTTCTTTTTCGATAATCCGTCGGGCAAGCAATCCGTCTCCGGTTTTTACAATTTTCCCATTTCCCATAACGAGTGTTTCATCTGGTGGAAGGAGGTCAAGAAATGCAAATGAGTGCGTAATGAAGACGAAAGTTTGTTCTGCTGAGCGATGCGTTTTGAGAAAGTTCCCGATAGTTTTCTGCGCATCAACATCGACACCGGTATCGAGCTCGTCAAAGAAGGAAATTTTTGGCATGAGGAGCGCCCAGAGAAGTGCTTCGAACTTTTTCTTTTCCCCGCCCGAGAAGCCGTCGTGGAGACCGCGATGGAGGAGGGTTGTCGGAATAGCAAGTTGCTTTGCATAGGATTCTACCTGCCGACGTGTTTCGAGCGCACTTGCTTTTGGGAGTGCAAATCGCAGAAGAGCAAAGATGGAGACGCCAGGAAGTGGCGGCGGTGATTGGAAGGAACCAAAGATACCGAGCTTCGCTCGTTTATCTGGAGAGAGCGGCAGTATTGATTGTGAGTCCCAGAGTATGTCTGATGTTTCGTGCACCTGTATGCTGGGGTGTCCGAGCACGGTGCTTGCGAGTGTTGATTTTCCAGAGCCATTTGGTCCGAGGAGCGCGTAGGTTTTGCTCATCTCAAATGAGAGAGAGATATTGTTGAGGATTGGCTTGTTTCCTATTGAGGCGGTGAGGGTTCTGATTTCAAGCATAAAGAAATGTTAGACGAACTGTTTTGTACGAGCTTCTTGAGGTACGAGATCGGCGAGCGTGACGCGAGAGAGAGTATTCTTGACCGTGCTCTCGAGTTGTTCCCAGACGTTTTTGGTCTGACAGTGTGTCATGACGGGGCAGGGCGAGAGTATGCCAGAGAATGCGGGATGTAGAGCCTCTTTGAATCCACCATCGAGTGTCTCGATGATGTCCCAGGAAGTGATTTCTTGGGGCGGCTTTGCGAGGGTATAGCCACCATGGGCGCCCTTTTCGGATACGACGAACCCGCTTCGCTTCAGGTGCTGGAGAATTTTCTCGAGGTAGTCCTCTGGAAGATGCTCTTCTTGGGCGAGAACATGTACCGAGCAACCGCGCGGATGTCGGGTGAGTGCCGCGAGAGCGCTCAGTCCATAAGATGCCTTCCGAGATATTCGCATAAAGAGGGTTGAGGTTTGAAAAACGGACTCTTTCAGTCCGATTTGGAGTATACGCGATGAACATCGATTGTGTCAAGGTAATCTTTTGACTCGTCTCGAACTCTCGTGTAGGATAAAGCTGGTTCATGCTTGGGAATAGAAGATGATACATTGAGAACAGTCTCTTTCTTTTTTCTCTTACCCTATGGCGCGTCGACCAGCTTCTCGTACTGTTTCGCCAAAGAAGAATCGCAAAGCTTCGCCTTCAAAGAAGAAGCCCGTATTGCGGTCGGCGAAGCGTTCATCCCGAGGAACTTCCAAGCAATCGAAAACTTCCATGAAGCATCTCAAGAACAAAAACATGAAATCTCCTCGGAAAACTTCTGCTTCAGTGAGTCATACAAAGAAGAAGCCCTCTACAAAGGTATCAAAGAAACCGCTGAAGAAATCGACTGTGAAACAGAAGGCGCCGAAGAAATTGTCGCCAAAGAAACCCGCTTCGAAACAGCGTGTGCCAGTTGAGAAAAAAATACCGCTTACAAAGAAAGACCGTGAAGTGAAGAGACAAGAGAAGGAAACCAAACGTGCCAATGCGTTTGAAGAGCTTCTTTTTCGTGGGCGTCAGCGGGGCTTCGTGACCGAGGATGAAATCATTCACATTTTGCCGGATATTGAGCAAGATTTGGAGAACCTGGAGAATCTCTACGAAAAATTTGAGACGAGCGGTGTCAAAGTCGTGGATTCGAACGACATGCTGAAACTCGAGACCGACAAAATCGGTGAGTCATTTTCGGACAAGAAAGGAAAATCAAAGAAGAAAGCCAAAGAGACCACTTCTCTTATGGGTGGTGTCGATCGTCCTGAGGAGGGTGCTGGTGATTCATCGGACCTCGTGCAGATGTATCTCAAGGAAATTGGGCGTGTGCCGCTTATCTCCGGACAGGAAGAAGTACGACTCGCCAAAGCGATGGAAGCGGGTGATGCTTCGGCAAAGCAGCGACTTACCGAAGCAAACCTTCGGCTCGTCGTGTCTATTGCCAAGAAATATGTCGGACGATCGCACAATCTCTCTTTGCTCGACCTCGTGCAGGAAGGAAATATCGGACTTTTTCGCGCGGTGGAGAAGTTTGACTTCCGTAAAGGTTTCAAATTTTCGACCTATGCAACGTGGTGGATACGCCAAGCAATCACGCGCGCACTTGCTGATCAGTCGCGCACCATTCGTATCCCTGTCCACATGGTGGAGACAATCAACAAGTATTCCCAGGTGACGCGTCGCCTCGTGCAAGAGCTTGGGCGCGAACCGCTCCCTGAGGAAATCGCTGTCGAAATGGGTGTTGAAGTGGAGAAAATTCGCCATATTCAAAAAATTTCCCAAGAAACCGTTTCACTCGAGACAAGTGTCGGCTCGGACGATGATGAGAGTGTTTTGGGCGACTTCATCGAAGACACTGAGACAATCATGCCAAACCAATCGGCGGCACGGAAGCTCCTCTCGGGTCATATCGCCGAGGTTTTGGAAGAGCTGTCACCTCGCGAACAAAAAATTCTCAAAATCCGCTTCGGTCTCGAGGATGGCATCGTGCACACGCTTGAAGAAGTAGGACAGGAATTTGGCGTGACGCGCGAACGCATCCGTCAGATTGAAGCCAAAGCTCTTGAGAAGATCCGGGATCACGATATTGTGAAGAAGCTGAGGGATTATTGAAACTTTTCTCAGCGTAGGTTCTTGTTCTTTGTTAATGTTTTCGTTGTTTCTCCAATCCCAATTTCCGGATATTTCCGGAGAGGAGCATGCTATGTGTCTTGCGATTCCAGTCGAAGTACTCGACCTCTTGGAAGGTGAACGGGCAGTTGTCGAGATGGGCGGTGTCAGAAAGACGGTTTCTGCAGCGCTCATAGACGGTTTGAAAGTTGGCGACTATGTGATTGTCCATACCGGATTTATCTTGGAAAAGATGGACATCGAAGAAGCAGAGAGAACGCTTGCTCTCATGAAGGAGTACGCCTCAAATGCGGATAATTTCGAAAGCGATGTTCCTTATGCTGCTTAGGAAAGAGGTATGTAGGCAGGATGAGGCATTCTTATTTCACGATTCTTAGGAAGATTGTTCTTTCTGGTTTCCAGACTGCTTGCAAAAGGTGGCGTGGTTGCCTATACTACTGTGGAAAGTCGCCAGAGGAAGCGACTTTCCACTATCATATTCCGGCGTAGCTCAGCGGTAGAGCGAGGGACTGTTAATCCCCAGGTCGCAGGTTCGAATCCTGCCGCCGGAGCATCATAGGACTCTGGGCATATTCTGCCCAGAGTTTTGTTGCATCTAAGGGCAAATTGAGAGGTTCTAACCGATTTCGAATTGCTTTTTCCTCTTTTGCTAACTCTTCCATCGTGATAAGCTCATTTTTCCTTGTAATGCGCAGTTTTCTGTCTTTCAAGAGAAGGTTCGAACCGAGATAGGACAACACATCTTTCTTTTCCTCAATCGTCCCTCGTTCAAAGCGGATTTTCCCAACCTCGGCAAAGTTGAAGAGGTATTCTGCCCGCTCCAACCAGTCATCAACCGCTTTGTCTGTTTCTTCCAACAACCCCATCAGGCGTTTCCTCTCTGTTTCCAAAACAGCCTTCTTACGGAGGAAGGTTTCCTCATCAATCTGTCCTTTAGCTCGCATTGTTACCAGTCCGTCATACTCTGCTACGCAAGTATTGTAGGCTTTCTGTTGTGATGAAATCATTGTCTTCTTGTCAGAGAACTCTCGCCCACTATCTTCCCCGATGATTTTCATCGCCAGCTCCCTGAACTCTGGGGGGATGGCAATAGCATCCAACTCTTTCATTATCTGGTCTTCCAGCTCATTATCGCGTATGGTTTTCTGCTTGCACAAACCTTTTCGTTTGGTGCAGTGGTAATAGGTATAGTGTCGGGTGATGCCGTTTTTCTGGTGCTTGGTTTTGTTTTCAGCCGTGATAAGACATCCGCACTCCTCACAGCGAATCATCCCTGTAAAGGCGAAGGTATAGGTTCGGAGGCGCGGGTTGCCTTTCCTCCCCAAAAGTTCCTGAATGTGGTCGTATTCGCCCCTCTCTATCATCGGCTCGTGTTTCCCCTGATACCAGTTGCCGCTTTTCTTTGGGTATTCAAACTCTCCATAGTAGAAGGGGTCGGTGAAGATACGATATGCAGTGCTTCTCGTCATTTTTCCACCATTCTTCATTCGCAAGCCCCACTCGTTTGTTGCAATGTCTAAAATCTTGGGCGGTGTATAGTTTCCTGTCAGCATCAGGTCAAACATTTTCCTTACGAGTGGAAAGCGTTCCTCATCTCTGGTGATTTCTTTATCGCCTTTCTTCTTGAGGGGATTGTGGATATAGCCGATGGTTGAAAAGGAAGGATACCAGCCACGCTCCGCTTTGGAACGAAGTCCGCGCTTGGCATCCACGCTCAAGTCCCGCACGAATTGATTTGCCATTCCTAGCTCTACCGCCATCACGATGACATTATCAGTAGGATAGTAGCTTCTGCCGTAAGTGTAGATATGCTTCACGATATTTTGTTGCAGCATCCAGCTCACTTCTCCGCCATCAATCGGATTTCGTGCCAAGCGGTTCAGTTTCCAACAGATGATACCGTCCGCCTCTCCCTTCTTGATGCGTTGCATCATATCCGCAAAGACTTCACGCCCTGGAGCTTTTGCCGATTTTGATTCGGAAAAAACTTTGACGACATTCAGATTGTTTTCTTCTGCCAGTTTTGTCAGCTCGTCTATCTGGGAGTCAATGGATGCCATCTGCCTGTCCTCGCTCTCGGAAGATTTCCGAGCATAGATGAAGTAGCGGTTCGCATCACTGTTTTGTTGGTTGTTCATATAATTATAATTTTGGATACTCAAAAGGCGGCTCTGGCACCCAACATACACCTACGAAGGCTTTTGTCGGCAGAACCGCCTTTTCAGGACAAAATAAAATCGTAGGATTGTAATATGCTGGGTGCATCTATATTATACCAGATTTCTTGGATTTCTCGTAGAGGAAGCCAGCCTGTCTGTAGAGCCGTTCAAGTCGCCGTTGCTTCTTTGTTGGGCGCCCTCGGTAGTAGGGTGTCTTTATCTTTTCCTCCAGCTTTTCAATTTTTTGGTCTATATCAAGGATGGAAAAGAGTGGATGGTAGCGATAACTTCTGTTCTGTTTTTTCGAGCTGTAAGTGAGGTCGTAGCAATGCCTACAGGCGAAGTAGTCTCCATCCTTATAAAGCACTCCTACGCGCCTCCCGCAGTAGTTACCGCTTTGATACCACGTACAGATGAACCAGAAACGCTTGCCTCCATAGCGGCAGGGAGTTGTCGTTAGTGGTATTTTGTAGTCAAAGTCCTTCTTCTCCTCTGTAGAGTGGTCGGTTTGGGTATAGTGGATGCGAAGATAGTTTTCGCCGTTCATCGTAGATACCTCAATCCCAACACTACTTTTATTTTCAGACCAGCCGCTTGTCCAAGTGATAGTACCAGAGCGCCATCCGCAGAAATACTCGTGCTTTCTCAAGAAGCTCGCTTTGATTTTCTTTACATCATCAGCCTCTGTTTTTCCACCATATGACCATCTGCCCATATTGAGATATTTTTACCGAAATCATTTGAGAATAGACTGTTTTAATCGAGTCCGCTTTCAACAATTGTTCCGCCGAGCATTTCCACTGCCATTTCAATCGCCAGTTTTTCATCATCTTTTACCCCACCCCCCGTTTCACTGTTTCCTTCAACGCTTTCTTTCTCTGGAGTGGTAGCAGGGAAGATGAGGATTTTCCGCTTGTCGTTTGGGTCTTGTTCCTGGGTGATGAGTCCCGCTGTTTCCAGCATCGGGAGTATCTGCATCCGAAGTAGACTATTATCCAGCATCTTTCCGTGGACTTTGTAATGCTTTTGTAGTATTTCTTGGCGGGTGATGCCGAGCTTGCCTGTTATGTCTTCAAAACTCGCACTCCGTCCATCATTTTTTTCTTTCCAAGCAGAGAGGATGATTTCTTGATAGAGGTCGTAAACATAGGGCGGAAGGTTGAGTTCCTGGCTCACGGAAATCTTTGCCCAGAGTTTGAATGCCTCATCCACATCGCTTGCGTTAGCAATGATTGTTTTTCCTTCTTTCTCTCGCCACCAAAGATTGAGAATAGCGAATGACTTGATGATAGAGATGAGGCGTTTGATGTCGCGTGAGTGGCGAGGCTTGAGCATTTTACATTGTGAGAGGAATTGTTCCTTCACCGCACTCTCCGCATCAATCTTTATGTCGTGGATATTCGCTTGCTTGATAGCACGGATGCGTTCTTTGAGAAGCGCCCGCTCGGGGTCTTCTTCCAGCCAAGCATTGAATGCGTCGCTATCGGATGCTTTTCTCACAGCTTGCGAAATACTTTCCCTGATTTTGTCCTGATTTATCTCGGGGCTAAGAAGGAGAAAACGAGTTGCTTCCTGTTCATCTATCTGGAGTCCTGC
Source organism: Candidatus Moraniibacteriota bacterium (assembly GCA_016699385.1). NCBI lineage: Bacteria > Candidatus Moraniibacteriota > Candidatus Moraniibacteriota bacterium. The sequence continues at coordinate 1,044,567 of CP064974.1, forward strand.
CGTGCAGAAAATGACGGATGGATAACCGCGTAGAATGATGTTCTTGGTGCGGAGTCCGTGCTTCTCTCCTTTGTCGGTAATCTTGATATTGATTTCTTTCTTGTCGTGAGAGAGGAGCGGACGCAGATGAGCGAGAAGGTTGCTATGTGGTTGGTCTAGGAAGATGACTATTTTCCGCGAGAGGTCTACGAGATAGCCTTGCAGTTCTTTGTTGAACTCTCCTGCATCGTGGAAGAAGGCGGTGGGAGAACAATAGGCAAGCTCCATCACATCCTCCTCGGGGAAGAGTCGTGCTATCTCGGTCGGGATATAACTTTTACCAGTGGAGGAGGGGGCATTGAAGCTGATATTGAATTGTGAATCTTCAGAATAGGCGGATAGCTCGCAGAGGAACGCAGCTATCTTGTTTTCTACATCGTGCTTGATGGTGAGATTGAGGATATTGGCGAGGTCTTGAGAGGAAAGGGGGGAGAAGTGTGCAGGGTCAATCTTTTCAGGATAGGGCGTTGCTAGTGAAAGCAATTCTTCCGTCGTCCCGCTGTGTTTGGTGAAGTAGTCGGTGATATCTCCGCCCGCCCCCAGTGTTTCAGGGAGATGGATGATATGAGTTTCGGGTGCATTCAATTCTGCAATCAATCCCGCTGCTCGCTCTGCTCCCTTCTTGCCTGCCGTATCATTGTCGTAGCAAACGAAAACATTAGAGAACTGGCTGAAGTGTTCCGCCCATTCCTCTTTGAAAGTTCCCGCGCCGTGCGTAGAAGTTACGGCAGCGATACCTTTGGACTCCAAAAGCAATCTGTCCATCTCTCCCTCGCAGAGAACGAGTCTATCAATGCCAGGTTTTGAGAGGTTTTCCCAGTCGTAGAGTTGGGCGCTTACCCCTTTGGGATAGGTGATTTTGTCATCTCCGAAGTTGGGGTCTTGGCGGAGCTTGAAGAAGGCGTAGTTTCCAAAGGTGTCTTTGATGGGGATGGTAATCCACTTCTTGCGATAAAAAGTTCCATAGCCGAGCTTGAACCGTGTGATAGTCTCGTCGCTTATACCACGCGCATTGAGATATTGGCGGATACCCAAGGGCAGTTTCTGATAGCAGTCTTCCATGAGTTCTACGCTGAACTCCTGCTTGGGCGTTCTCGGTGTCCCTGAACTGTCCCCGCAGTGTTTCTTCAGGGTAAGGAGGTTTCCTTTCGCACCACATTTCTTGCAGTCGTATTGTCCCGTCTCTTTATTGAAATACAGATGGGCTTCTCCCTCTCGGCTGTCCTGGTCGCAGGAACTGAAAAGGCACTTGGTGATGAGTTCATTTCCCCGCTCGGTGTAGGGGATGTTTTTTTCATTGAGATATTCGCTAATGGTCTGTGGGGTCATAAAATTATGGTTAGAGAGTAATTGGTATGCTCTACGGAATTATGTTCACTGGCGGTCAGTTTTACCCCCAGTTTCTGTCGTCTTCAAGGGGTTTGAAAGGCAGTCCAGATGACGCAAGAGGACTCTTTTATCGCTTTGAGCATAGTCGTCCTTTTGCACGAGTTTTTGGAACCAACGATGCAGGATGGGTCGGGTGAAATGTTGTCCTTTCACTGCCTCGGCAAAACAGATGAAGGAACTCCAAAATGGTTTCTTCTCCATGATGTTTTTGAATCGTCTTTCAATTGATTTCATAGCGTTTGCTTATTGGGTAATTTTCTGGCGTCGTTCTAGTTCGCGGAACTCTTCCTCGTCCATCGGCTTCAGGACAATTTTGAGGAAGCGGACAAGCGCTGCCAGTTTTTCACGCGCCTCTTCCACGCCGATTTCTTTCTTGAATCGGTTGAGGTAGAGTTCTTGGAACTTGGCGATGTGCTTGTCCGAGGGCATAGGGTTTATTCGCTGTAAATTCGGTTTTTGAGCATTTTTATCGTGTCAAAAAACCCTCTTGCTCCAAGAGAGAGCTTGTCTGCCCAATATTCTTTGAGGGCATCCTCTATGAGGGGGTCACGGCGAAAAATGAATTGAACCTTTCTGGGGTTCTCTCTGTTGAGAGAAACAAGCTCAAATCCTAGATGCACCAGGGCGGCGCTCCCGCCTAGGTCATGGCTATAGAAATAATGTTCCTTATCGTCCAGGGGAATGTATTCCAGCTCCTGGTCTCTGGGTTCTGCTGTAGCCATAGTAATTTTGTTAATGATTATGGCCACTTCGGCAAAGAAAAAAGCCAAAGCGTTGTGCCTTGACTCTATGATTGTGAATGATTTGCGGATACCGCAGTGAAGAAAGTGAATGTTACTTTTCAATCCATATCCACTTCTTCTTTTCTTTTACACCCTTCTTTTCTATTGGAAAGTAAGCCCTTTTCCCTACTTTGAGTTTGGATTTAAGTAAGCGAATCGTGTCATCTACATCCTTCTCCTTCTTGAAATAGTGAACATGATTATTCACCAAAGGATTGCCCTCGCCTTTTATCTCTTCGAGAGTGAATGGAGTGTTCTTGCTCCCGTCCATAATGGTAAGGAGGGCAAAGCCCTTACTACCTTGGTTTACCTCACCCCGCTCGTCTCTTAGAGTAATGTCGCCAGTCTCAGGGTAAAAACGAAGCTTCTCCTTATCATTTCTTAAAGGCAAAGTTACCGAAGGCATTTTTTGAATGCGTTTCAAGACTTCCTCGGCTATCTTTTCTCTTTCCTCATTTCGAGCAACAATTCTTTTCATCACAGTAACTTGACCCTGTATTCGTTGCTTAACTTCTGGCGACAGTGCTCGCAAAGGTGGGAGCTTGGATTCGGTCTTTCCTCCTGCCTTGTAGACCTTGCCGTCTTGCAGAAAAAATCCCGCATGAATGAGATAGACATTGAGTTTTTCCTGGAATTCGTGCGCCTTCACCACATCCCCCTCAAAGAAGAGTGGATGCACAATACCTTCTAGGATTTTAAAAAGGATGACATGGTCTTTTACTGAAGTGCAGGAGTAAAAAAGAAGAATCCTGTAAAAAAACATCGCTCGGCTGTATTTTTTGTAGTCTGACTCGGTAGGAGCGGGGAGGGGTCTCCTCATTGTCTGTCGTATGTTCTTTGCGCTGTATACGTCATTGATGTCTATCTTAAAATCTTCCAATAAAAGCAGTCCCTTGTATAAATCCCTACTTACACCACACTCCTGGAGGAATCTTGCCATTTCGGAGTGACTTTTTAGTCCTTCCAGTGAATCTATTTCTCTGGCTACGAGCTTCAGGGCGCGACTGGAAATAATGCAATTTTCTTCTCGAATAGTATCTTCAATTTTGTTCAAATTCTGAATAGCGAGCTCGGGGTGAATGATAGGCCTCAGCTTCGCTTCAAGATAAGCGAATCTGTCTTTGTCAATCCGAACTCGCGTTCCAGTGTAAGAAAAAATATCGGGTAATTCAACGATTGTTTTTGTCACATACTCGTCTGGTCTATACTTCACTTTCAGTCGATAAGTGACTTCGATAATTTTTCTCTCATGAAGATTACTCAACCCTTCCCGAGCGTCTTCATCCGAAGCCTTATTTCGCTTAATTTTGTCCAAGGGAAGAGGGAATTCGTTGGAGCCACTTAGCTCCTGAGAAAGACGGAGGGCATTTACAACTTTCCATAGCTTTTTCTTGGCTTCATCGGAGAGCTCCCTCAGAAAAGTGTCTATTTCTGGAGTAAAGAGGGGTTTTATATCGTAGGTTGGCATATAATTTTCATTCTCATTTTTGACCGAACACTAATTCAGTGTATACTAATGGTATCAAATAGTATGAAAAAATCAATGACAGACAAGAAAATCGGCAGTGAGGAGATTCCAGAACTGTTCACCCTTGAAGAAGCCTGCGAGATGCTCAAAGTGCACCCAAACACACTTCGTCAATGGGATGCGAAAGGCATTTTGCCCGCTATTCGTATTGGGGAAAAACGTATGCGACGGTATCACAAGGAGGATATTCTCAAATTTCTTGAAAAAAAGTAGCCATCCTTCGTACAAATTACTATTAAAAAACATTAAGATTACGATTTGAATATGTTTGAACAGACTTTCAAGAATATAGACGATATTTTACACAAAGACGCTGGGTGTAGCAGTGAGCTGGATTATGTTGAGCAAACCTCCTGGGTATTGTTTTTGAAATATCTCAATGATTTAGAGGAGGACAAAAAGACAGCCGCCGAACTGTCTGGCAAGAAATACGAAAGCATAATTGAACCAGAGTTTCGTTGGAATAATTGGGCGATGCCGAAAAACAAAGATGGTAAGCTCGACCATCAGACAGCGCTTACAGGGGATGACCTTGTTGACTTCGTGAATATCCAGCTTTTTCCTTATCTGAAGAAATTCAAAGCTTCCGCTGAAAGCGCCGACACCATTGAATACAAAATCGGTGAAATTTTCAGTGAGCTAAAAAACAGAATCCATAGTGGCTATAATCTCCGTGAAATTATCAATCTCATTGACCAGCTCCGATTCAGAACGAATGCTGAAAAGCACGAGATGAGCCATCTCTACGAAGCCAAGATTCAGAACATGGGCAATGCTGGTCGTAATGGAGGTGAATACTATACACCGCGCCCGCTTATCAAAACCATAGTAAAGGTAGTGGCTCCAAAAATCGGAGACAAGATTTATGATGGTGCAGTCGGCAGTGCTGGCTTTTTATGTGAAGCTTTTAGTTATTTAATGGAAAGTAAGGGAAAAAAGGAAAATCTTACTCCAAAGGATATTGAAACTCTTCAAAAAAATACATTCTACGGTAGTGAGAAGAAATCATTGGCGTATATCATTGGCACGATGAATATGATTTTGCACGGAGTAGAGGCTCCGCACATTGTACATACCAACACTTTGGCTGAGAACATTGCCGATATTCAAGAGAAAGACCGCTATGATGTGGTACTCGCCAACCCGCCTTTTGGAGGGAAAGAGCGGGTAGAAGTGCAACAAAACTTTCCCATTAAAACTGGCGAAACTGCCTTTCTTTTTCTTCAGCATTTTATAAAAAAACTCAAAGCGGGTGGCAAGGCTGGTGTGGTTATCAAGAATACTTTTTTGAGCAATACGGACAATGCCTCAGTGAGTTTGCGCAAGCTTTTGCTGGAGAATTGTAATTTGCATACTGTATTGGATTTGCCAGGGGGAACTTTTACGGGAGCTGGCGTGAAGACGGTGGTATTATTTTTTGAAAAGGGAAAGTCGACCAAAAAGGTTTGGTTTTATCAGTTGAATCTGGATAGGAATCTAGGGAAGACCAACGCATTAAGCGAAAAAGATTTGGCTGATTTCGTGAAATTACAGAAAACCAAGGCCGAGAGTGATAATTCCTGGGCTGTGGATGTGGCGGATGTGAATCAGAAAACTTTTGATTTAGGGGCTAAAAATCCTCACAAAAAAGCTGAGGCTACTTTACGTCAGCCACAAGAAATAGCGGAAGAGATGAAAAAGCTCGACAAGGAAAGTGCCGATATTTTGAACTCAGTTTTGAAAATGATATGAAACAAGATTGGGAAACAAAAAAATTAGGCGAAATATGCTCGATAGAATTAGGTAAAACTCCCTACAGGGGAGATGAGTCTTTTTGGGACAAAGAAAAAGAAACAAGAAATGTTTGGTTGTCCATTGCGGATTTATTGAATGTTAATGGAAATGTTGTATCTGACAGCAAGGAGTATATCTCTGATAAGGCAACTAAATTATCAAAGTTGGTTGAAAAGGGCACCCTGCTCGTTAGTTTCAAATTAACATTAGGTAGGCTCGCTTTCGCTGGCAAGGATTTATATACAAATGAAGCTATCGCTGCTTTGGTTATAAAAGACAAAAAAATAATTGATATAAATTACTTGTATCAATTTTTGTCATTTTTCGATTGGAATTTGGCTGCGGAAGGAGATGTTAAGGTGAAGGGAAAAACACTTAATAAAGCCAAGCTTAAAGAAATTGAAATTATTTTCCCAAGTTCATTAAAAGAACAAAAACGCATCGTATCCATTTTGGATAGAGCTCTTGCTGATGTAGAAAAAGCTAAAGCCAATGCTGAACAAAACCTCAAAAACGCCAAAGAACTTTTTGAAAGTTATTTACAGGGGGTGTTTGAGAAAAAAGGAGATGATTGGGAAGAGAAGACCTTGGGGGATATAGGAAAACCTTCAATGTGCAAAAGAATATTAAAACACCAAACTTCATCAACTGGTGATATTCCTTTTTACAAAATTGGTACTTTTGGTAAAGCACCTAACGCTTTTATCTCTAGAGATATATATAATGAGTTTCGCACTAAGTATTCTTTTCCAAAAAAAGGAGACATCCTCATCTCTGCTTCAGGTACTATAGGTAGACGCGTTAGGTATAATGGTGAACCTGCTTTCTTTCAAGATTCAAATATTGTTTGGATTGATAATGACGAAAAGCAAGTTTTGAATGATTACCTGTATGTTTTCTATGAATTTTGTGACTGGCAACCATCTAAAGGAGCTACAATTGCGAGGCTGTATAATAGTGACCTTACAAGAATAAAAATTGTATTCCCGAAATCTCTTGCAGAACAAAAAAACATCCTTAAAAAAATAGATGCCCTTTCGGCAGAAACAAAAAAACTCGAAGCCATTTATCAACAAAAAATAAAAGATTTAGAAGAGTTGAAAAAAAGTATTTTGCAAAAAGCATTTAACGGTGAGCTGTAAAAAATTACCATTACAATAAAAATATGAATGAAGCAGAGACAAGAGCTGAACTCATAGACCCAGTATTGAAATCCAGTGGCTGGGGCGTGATTGATGGCTCGAAAATTCTTCGTGAATACCATATAACCGCGGGGAAGATTCAGGCGGGAGGAGCAAGAGCGAAGAAGCTCACTGCTGACTACATCCTTGTCTACAAAGGCGTTAAGTTGGCTGTGATTGAGGCCAAGAGCGATGAATTGGAAGTCGGGGAGGGTGTTGCGCAAGCCAAGCAATATGCTGAGAAACTAGACCTGAAGACAGCCTATGCCACGAACGGAAGAGAAATATACAGTATTGGGATGACTGGTAATGACAGGGGCGTAGTTGAAAAATACCCAACCCCTGACGAGCTTTGGAATGAAACATTTTCAGACCAGAACGAGTGGAGGGATAGGTTTTCTCTCGTACCTTTTGAAGACATCAACAAAACAAAGCCCCCGCGCTTTTATCAGGAAATTGCCGTCAATAATGTTTTGGAGGCCGTAGCCAACAATAAAGAGCGGATACTATTAACTCTGGCAACGGGAACGGGCAAGACTTCGATTGCTTTTCAAATTGCCTGGAAGCTGTATCAGTCACGCTGGAATCTGAAACGTGATGGTGGCAGGCGACCGCGGATACTTTTTTTGGCCGACAGGAATAACCTTGCTAACCAGGCCTTCGGCGAGTTTTCTGCATACTCAGCATTTCCCGAAGATGCTTTGGTGCGCATCAGTCCCAAAGAAATCAGCAAGAAGGGGAGCGTACCGACCAATGGCAGCATCTTCTTCACTATCTTTCAGACATTTATGAGTGGCACGGATGCTGAAGGGAAACCTGCCCCCTATTTCGGAGAGTATCCTGCCGATTATTTTGATTTCATCATCATAGATGAGTGCCATCGTGGCGGAGCGAATGACGAAGGGAACTGGAGGGGGATTTTGGAGTATTTTTCTCCAGCAGTCCAGTTAGGTTTGACGGCCACGCCAAAGCGTAAAGATAATGTGGATACGTATAGATACTTCGGCGAGCCAGTGTATGTCTACTCTCTCAAGGAGGGTATCAATGATGGATACCTGACTCCATTCAAGGTGAAGCGTATTTCGACTACCTTGGATAGATATATTTTCACAAGTGATGACCAAATTGTTGAAGGGGAAATTGAAGAAGGGAGATGGTACGAGGAGGCTGACTTCAATAAAATTATTGAGATAAAAGAAAGAGAAGTCAAGCGTGTGAAGGTTTTTATGGATGAAGCCGACCAAAATGAAAAGGCTATTATCTTTTGTGCTACACAAAACCACGCTGCCGCCGTACGTGATTTGGTAAACCAATACAAGAAAAGCACCGACCCAAATTACTGTGTGCGTGTTACCGCCAATGACGGAGAAATAGGGGAGCAGTTCCTGCGAGAGTTTCAGGACAATGAAAAGACCATCCCTACTATACTCACCACTTCTCAGAAGCTATCAACGGGAGTGGATGCGAGGAATATCCGCAATATCGTCCTGATGCGACCAATAAACTCGATGATTGAGTTCAAGCAAATAGTGGGGCGTGGAACACGGTTATTTGATGGCAAAGAGTTTTTTACCATCTACGATTTTGTAGATGCCTATCATCATTTCGCAGACCCTGAGTGGGATGGCGAACCCGTAGAATTAGAAACAACGGAAAAGGAACCAAAAAAGAGTGTAGAGGAGCCAAGGGAAGAGAAGGCAAAGGAAGAAGAGACTGAAACAAAGCCTAAAAAAGTGAAGGTAAAGCTATCAAACGGGAAAGAGTTGGAAATACAGCATATGATTGCCACTTCATTTTGGAGTGCCGATGGGAAGCCTATTTCGGTGGAGGAATTTCTACATAACCTCTTTGGTGAGTTGCCGAAATTCTTTCAGAGTGAGGATGAATTACGAGAAATCTGGAGCAATCCCATAACGAGGAAAAATCTCCTAGAACGCTTGGCTGTCGCAGGGTATGGCAAGGACGAGCTGACCAATTTACAGAAGCTCATTGACGCTGAGAAGAGCGACCTTTTTGATGTTCTTGAATATGTATTCAATAGCGATGTGAAGCCAATTACAAGGGAAATGAGGGTAGCTGGTGCGCAATCAACGATATTCGCCAAGCTTAGTAGTAAGCAAAAGGAATTTATTGAGTTTGTGCTGAGTAAATACATTGAAACAGGAGTTGAGGAGCTTGACCAAGAGAAACTTCCAGACTTGTTGAAGATTAAGTATCAGTCTCTTGAGGATGCAAAGGAAGAATTGGGAGAGGTTATAAATATCAGCTCGTTATTCATTAACTTCCAGCCGTTCTTGTATAAAAGCGATAATGTCCGCCAATACGAGAGAATGAGTGTTTGATTGTTGAGCTATGCTTTCAATAGAAGAAGCCCGAAAACTCTTGGGAGATGATGGCAAAGAATATACCGACGCCGAAGTTGAACAAATCAGGGATGAGTGCCGAATACTCGGGGAAATCATCTTTGAGAGTTGGATGAAAGAAAAGAATAGTGATAAACAGGGTGGGGTAAATCTTACACGCCTTGTTCCATAAACCTCTTTAGCCCGAAGTAGTAGAACTTTGACTCCTTATCCTCCTGTATAGAGGTTCTAATAGTGTTCAGTAGGCGGAGCAGGGTAGAACGAGGTTAAAATAAGGCTTGTTTTATTTTTATTTGTGAGGATGGACAAAGTTGGAGATCTTTGTTAGGGTATGAAGTCCAAATGGACACCATGGTTCCTTAAGTTAATGATTATGCTTGCGAGGTGACAAAATGGCACGGGCACAAAGTGTTCTGGAAACCCTCGACCGGCTTATTGAGAATGGTGAGCTGAAATCGACTGTCGACCAATATGTAGACTCTTTAAGAGTGAGTCCAAGCTCTTTCTACCAGCAAGAGCTTCGGAGGAAGGGATATGAATCCGCAGAAAAACTCCTCGATGATGTTATCCGGCGCAGAAGCTTGCGTGAGTTCTCGGACGCCATCGAACCTATTGCTGTCGGTATGCGAGATATTGCTTCCTCGGCCGAAAAAACCGGCGTATATTCTTCGGTAGTCAATGGGGATAGTACGTCGTCTTTTTCTCCAGTCTACTTCGATTCCGATACCGTCTCGGTGGTGGTAGTCTATGGCTTACCGCGACACAAAGGGTGTGGCTGTACCCAACCGGATGGGGCGGAGGTTTTTGGACAGAGTGGGACGTTGCCCTTGAAGGCATTGTTGCTCATTGAGTCGTCCGGAGGAAATCACAAGTTGTATTTGGTGTTTCCGATGCGAAATGACTCGGTTGGAGTTGTAGAAAGAGGCTTTGCGTCCATATCAATAAGGCGAGATGGAAGTGTTGATGGTGTAGACCTCGTTTCGCATATGACGACAGATAGCTTCCTCCAGTATAAGCTCGGCATCGTTTCTGCGGATCCGGCATTGCGAGTGTCTTCTTCGTCGGGTGGCTCGTTGGATGATCGCCTTGGATTTCCGGGAGCGGAACGGTATTTACTGGAGCACCTTCCACGGCTTGGTCCATACCTCTCGACCATTGCCGCACATCAGACACATTAGAAAATTAGCGCGTTTGCGTGGCCCCGACAACTTGACTGTCAGGGCTTTTTTTATGCCCAAGCCCACCCGATTCCTTTCATCGTATTCACAATTTCTCGCCAATTCAAAGTTCCAAGTACGTTTGCGCCAATGGGAGCAAACGAAAACCACGTCCGAGAGGGTGTGTTTTTTGTTTGAGGAAGGATATATACTGCGGAAGAGAAGAAGGGGTCAAAGGAGGTGGCTGAACCATTTTATTGGCCCAGAAGAAACACTGAGGACTGGGGATGAATGGGAATACACCGATGGAGCGGCTCCGGGAATTGGGAAGTGTAAACTTGACGGTGCAATGGTACAGTTTTTGACAAAAAGTAGTGAATAGACTATAATAATCGCATAGTATTCACTAAAAAGTATGACTATAACCAAACCGATTCAAGAGAAAGACGTTTGGAAGATTGGAGAGAAATCCATAAATCATTCCTGAATTCTATATATTTGTCTCGATTGGGTGATATGGTTTTTTATCTCTAACGGATTATTGATAGAGTCGATGGTTGTTTGGTAGAGTGTAACTTCTTTTGATCATGCCTACCTTGGGTTGATGCGCTGCGTCAATCTTGTGGTAAGGCGGGATCGTCCTGCTTTATCCCGTCGGGCGACCGAGGGGCTGACGAGCGATCGTCTTCATTGCACTCCTCTTGGAGAGTTTGAGATGAAACAAGACAACGAGTTCTTTACAACAGATACAACAAGCGATCATGGCGTTGAGCTGACCGGTATCAGGGCGTATTATCCCTATCTTGTCGGACATGCTTTCAGTTTCAGAGAGGGGACACGCACGTCGGCGTTAGAGGATATGCTTCGTCTCTATGCCACTTCTTCGGTGCAGGATGGCGCAAAGGACAGAGATCAATGGGGGAAACTTGGGAAACGTCTCATTGAGAGCGAATTTTGTGAGAATAATTGGCCTGACGGACCATTTGGAATCAAACGTATTGGTAGTTTGGCCAAACGGAGTGACTGGAATGATGAGCGTTCCATTTGTGTTGGTTTTTCCAAGGCTGAATGGAAACTGCAACGTTTTGGCGATTGTCTCGGGATTCGACCGGTAGCGATTGGTCGCAGTGACAATGAATTGCACGAGGAGGCGACGCGAACATTGGAGGAGCTTTCTGCTCAAGCTACTTCCAGACTCTGCTTCCATCGGTTTTACCGGCTTTTCCGTGTGGTGACTCCGCGATACTCCAGAGACTATGATATGGCGGTAGAGTTGTCGGATCTTCGGCATTATATGCCGACGATTCATTGGATCGACGACGCGGTTTGGATGCAACAGGAACTCGTGAAGGACTTCATTGGACAGCATCGAGAGATGGAGTCTGGTGTCGTTGTCGGATCATATCATGGGCTGCCGGTTACCGCGAAGTTATTGTGGGACAAAGATACGGAGACAGGAGACATGGCGCGTCGTCGGGGCACCATCGCTTCCGGGGACGATTCGACGATACGATTTCACGGTGAGTCCTCCGGGTTTAAGATGGCGTACGCCGTCTGTTCTTTGGGCGGGAATCGATGCTTTTTCTCGAAGGGAATCGATCATGACGTTGATTATGTTTGTGAACAGGATGTCATGAAGAATGCTGCTCGCGTTCTGCGCAATGGTCTCGTCGAACTCGAGCACGAGAACATTGTCAAACGGAATCCTTACTGGGTCAAAATGAGAAGAGAGTTTGCGCCCGCCACAACCTAGTTGCTTGCTGACTTGGGGATACGGGATACACACAGAGGGTGGTCGAACAAATGTTCGATCACCCTATTAAAATTTTTCTGCTTTCATTTCCTACAACCACTCCGCGCTTTTCTGAATATATTTCCAATTCAGAGTTCGCAATTCATTTACCAAGCGGGGCACATATTTCGATCGAAAAAACAGAGACTCGACGGAAGGCTTGGTTTTTGTTTTGGTATTGTGGTGGTATGGTGAGGAATAGAGTCAAGAGGAATCCTGTTGTGCAAGAGAAAAAAGGTACCCCTTTTGTGTTTTTTCTTAACTTAGCTTTTGCCAATTTGAAGAAAGTGCTTGATGGAATAGCTAAAAAGATTATGCATAAAGAAGCCAAAAAAATTCCTGAAATAAAGCCCAAAGTTTCTATAGGTAAGCTTGCTATAAGGCGGGCTACTGAAGAAGAAATGAAGGCTCTCGATGCTTTCATTTCTTTACCCCTTAACTCTGCCAAGAATCTCTTAGCGAAGCTTTATAAGGATGACCATTTTTATGAAACCACAACCTATGCTTGGGTGGGACCTGTCGATGCAAAAAAATTGTTTCTATATGGGGTTTGCAAGGAGGTATTGAAAACTTGCATCTCCCTGATGAACAGCAGAGAGTTTTTTCAGGAGGTGCCCCTCGAAAGAGCAAAGGACTCTTTGGAAAAAATCATCTTTGGCTCTATTGGGGATGAACAGTCTTATCGTTCGAGGAAGATGATAGAGCTTCTTGCTCTCCTCATTCTATTTCAAAAGAAAACAAAAAAAGATGAGGAATATCGAATTTACCTATCTGCCGAAAACCTTGATGTTTCTTTATCCCAGCAAAAAGACTTTAAAACACTATATGCAGGACAAGCCATAGCGAATGTTCAGAGGTCTATTGATGACTATGCTGACCGTATCCAGAAAGATTTAGATGTAGTAGGTCAAGCCCCATTTTTTCTTGATATGAATAGGTTTTCTACCAAAAAACCTTCGGTCTTTCTTTCTAAGAGAACAATTTATCTCGATGCCTTACAAAACGCCAATGATGATGAACGCCTCGCCTTAGGGATTTCGTATCATGCTACTTACTCTCGTCTCAGTGTTTCGATTCACCCTTGGATAGGGAGTCACGATTATGGAGAGGAAGATAACAATTTCAAGACTATCAGAGCAAACTTTGGTCATATAGTAACGCTTTGTATGCATGTGATGAGAGTTGCTTACGAACTTGCAGACGAAGACGACCCTCGAGGAATGAAAAAGATTATGGGAGAGAATCTGGAGAAGTCTGAAGCACCAAAGTATATGGCTGTCATGAAAAAGGACTTTCAGGTTGGGGATGTGCTTCTTACTAAGTGGCAAGAATTAGTAGAGATTGTAGAAACCAAAGAGGGGGACTTCGGGTACAAAGCCTATAAACTCAGATTCCTCTCAAGGCCTCCTTTGCCTGAATGTCCAGAAGATTGGAGAAGGGCTGAGAATATTCTTATCAAGCTTGTGGGCAAAGATTCTGCTCGAGCTATGTATGAGCAATCCATGAGAAGCGTGGAGGATGAGGAGTTGGATAGTGTGATGGGAGAGGTGATGAAGCAATCTGATGAATGGCTTCTTGAGTGCGCAAAGGGAATGTATCTAGATATGCATAACGCGAAAGTTCTGGTCCCCATGTTGCTTTCAAACGGAAGTCTCAAAAAGACAGAGACTGAGGAGCCTGAGGAAAAAGCTAAATAGAAGTCTAAACAACCCTATGAAAGAACCTGGATTTTTGATACTTGGTCTTATAGTGATTCTCTTTTTCGTATTTTTCAATCCTTTCCAGAAAGATAACTGGTCACTCTTTGTATACCCAAACGGAGACGTGGCTGAGCAAAGCATTAATACTCTAAATGCCTATGATTCTTTCGAAGAGTGCAGCCAAGGATATGAGTTTTCCAAAAGAACTTTCCCGCAGGCTACCTTCGAGTGTGGGTATAAGTGCAAGATTCAGGACGCTTCTTTAGGCTTGTATATGTGCAAAGAAACAAGAGATTAGGCCAATGCCCATTCGAATTGCTGAAGACCGAACTTGATTTCCTTCCAATCTAAAGTTCTAAAGCTGTCTACTAGGGGGAGCACAGTAGAACGAGCAGAAGCGAGTGCCTCTGCTTTTGTTTTCACAGAGCCATCAATTGTCTCTTTTTTTGGTTCGAAGGCTCGTATTTCTGCTTGTATGATTTCCGCACCCTCTCGAAGCTATGTGAATGGCTCATTGAGGCTGAAGGAAGCGATTTTTCGGTCTTTGATATTTTCGGAACGGTGTTTTTCATAGTTTGCCCGGAAACAGGAATGACTGTAGACTCATAGTAAGTTGAAACCTATGAAAAGACAATCCAAACCAAAAGAAAAAGCATCAGAGATTTTGACACTTCAGGAGGCGTGCAAGATTTTGCATTGCCATCCGAATACGCTTCGAAATTGGGACAACAAGGGATTTCTGAAGGCGATCCGGTTTGGGACGCGAGGAGACAGGAGATATCGGAGAGGGGATGTATTAAAGATCATCAGTAACCACTAAAACTATGGCAAGAATAATTATAAAAAATAACGAGTACTCTCTTTACGACTTCGATAATGAAGCCGAATTTGAAGGGGCTGTTATTGAAAACCAAAAATACCTTTTTGGTAAAGATTCTGTATATGTGGATGTAAAGCGGCTCATTGGGCATGGTACTCATCGCGGTATTCCAGACGCCTTCCTCATTGATTTTTATGATACCAAAAAACCGCAGTTGTACATTGTGGAAAACGAAATTGCATCCCATGATGCATATTCAAATATCACTGAACAAATCGCGCGTTTTGGAGCGAGCGCAGTTTCGTCGACGAATCAAATTCGTAATGTTCTCATCAAGGCAATTGGAGATAAACCCGAAACAAAAAAAGAAATAGAAAGCTACTTGCCTCAAACAGTTTTTAAAACAGTCATCGAGCTTGTTCTTGCTCTTACGGAAAATGATATAAAAGTAGTTGTCGCCATCAATGAAATTACTACTGATCTTAACCTTGCTTTCAATATATTCAAGAATCGTCCTGATCTCGTTCTATTACAGCGGTATATCTCGGGAAGTGAGGTATTGTATTTTTACGAACCAATGCGCGATGAAATTGAAGATATAGAAATTGAAAAAACAAAAACAGGCAAAGCGGTAAATTTCGATACAGTTGTTTGCGCTGCGTTTGAAGATGGATTTAAACATGCTTATACGGAAAATAATGCATGGTGGGCTATCCGGCTTTCACGGGAAGCGCGCGAAAAGTTACAATACCTCGCGATTTATGAAAAAGCACCGATTGCTCATGTGAGTCACTACGCGGAAATTGATCGTATCGAGCCGTATAAAGATACGGGGAAATATATTCTTTATCTCAAAAACAAAAAAACCGTAAAACCAATCAATCTTGGCACGGGAAAAAAGGGTGAGGCTCCGCAAGCTCCACGATATACAACGCTTGAAAAATTACTCGATGCTAAAACGGTGAGCGAACTTTGGAAATAATGCTATGGCAAACAGGTCATTGAACAGTAATCTGCACAAAGCCAACAAAGCAAAAAAAGATGAGTTTTATACTCAGCTCATTGATATTGAAAAAGAACTGAAGCACTACAAAGAACAGTTTCGAGGTAAGGTAGTGTATTGTAATTGCGACGATCCGTATGAAAGTAATTTTTTCAAATATTTTGCCGCCAATTTTAACGCGCTTGGTCTCAAAAAGTTAATCACGACCAGTTATACAAAGTCGCCAATTGCCGGGGGACAGTTGCCACTCTTTGAAGTCGAAGGTTTAAAACCGAAAGGCAAAGAGCCGTTTAAGATTGAACTCAATGAAGTGACAGATAAAGATGCGGACGGTGCAGTGGGGCTGACTGATGTGAAGTGGCTCTTGAAAAATGATGCGAATATCGCCACTCCTCTTAAAGGAAGCGGAGATTTTCGCAGTGAGGAATGCATAGAGTTGCTCAAGCAAGCAGATATTGTGGTGACTAACCCGCCGTTTTCGCTGTTTCGTGAGTATGTGGCGCAGTTAGTTGAGTACAAAAAGAAGTTTCTAATTATTGGCAATGTTAATGCGATTACTTATAAGGAAATATTTCCGCTGATTAAAGATAATAAAATGTGGATCGGTGTTAGTATCCATAGCGGAGACCGTGAATTTAGAGTGCCCGATGATTATCCTTTAAATGCAGCTGGACACAGCATTGATAAAGACGGAAATAAATATATTCGTGTTAAGGGTGTGAGGTGGTTTACAAATCTCGATTATAAAGAGCGTCATGTTGATTTAGTTCTTTATAAAAAATACCAACCAAAAGAATATCCAAGGTATGATAATTACGACGCAATAAATGTTGATAAAACCGCTGATATTCCGCAGGATTATGCGGACACAATTGGCGTGCCCATAACATTTATGGACAAATATAATCCTAGCCAGTTTGAGATTGTTGCCCTTGGTAATAGTCGCGATAACTTTACGCCAAACAAAGTTTACATCAATACAAAAAAGATTATGAAAAATGGTGCCAAACAAAATGGAAACGCTATAAATTGTGTTTTGGCCATTAATCAAACAAAAAAACCAGTAGATATTATCTATTATACGAGTGACAATAGTGATTATTTGGTAGCACCATATGCGCGTATTTTAATTAAAAATAAGAAAGTAAAAAAAGTGATATGAAAATTGATCTACACAAAATTCCAATTCGCGAAGTGATTGCCGGCTACAAGGATAGCGCCGAGGAAGGTGTTGTTGCGTATGAAGGCAAGCTCGATATTCGCCCCAAGTATCAACGGGAGTTTGTCTATACTGGCAAGCAGAGAGATGCTGTGATTGAAACGATCAAAAACGGTTTTCCGCTTAATGTTATGTATTGGGTCAAAACCGATCAGGGAAATTTCGAAGTTTTGGACGGTCAACAACGCACCATCAGTATCGGACAATATGTCACCGGCGACTTCTCTCTCAATGATCGCTTTTTTCACAATCTGACCAAAGAGGAACAAAACCAAATTTTGGATTATGAGTTGATGGTTTATTTTTGCGAAGGCACAGACAAAGAACGATTGGACTGGTTCAGAATCATTAATATCGCTGGCGAAAAACTGTATGACCAAGAACTACGCAATGCGGTTTATACAGGTCCGTGGCTTTCCGACGCAAAACTGAAATTCAGCAAATCAAACTGCGCGGCGTATCTTTTGGCAAATGATGGCGGATCACTGGTAAACGGCTCGCCAATTCGGCAGGAGTATTTGGAAACCGCGCTTTCGTGGATTAGCGAGGGAAAAATTGAGGATTATATGGCAAAGCATCAGCATGAGACAAATGCCGATGAGCTATGGCAGTATTTTCAAAATGTCATTGCATGGGCTCACAAAACCTTTACTAAATATCGCAAAGAGATGAAGGGGGTTGAGTGGGGCAGGTTGTACAACAAGTACAAAGATGTTGTTTATGATGCCAAAGATATTGAGGAAAAAACGCTCAAGCTTATCGATGACGATGAAGTGCAGAGCTTAAAAGGCATTTACGAATATATTTTGACCGGTGAGGAAAAGCATTTAAATCTTCGTCAATTTGACGATAAGACGAAAAGAAAAGTCTTTGAGAAACAAAAAGGCAAATGCGTTTGGTGCAAAGAGACTTTTGAATTTGAAGAAATGGAAGCCGATCATATAACCCCTTGGCATGAGGGCGGAAAAACGATAGCCAAAAATTGTCAGATGCTCTGCAAGGAAGATAACCGGACAAAGGCGGGAAAATAAAATTAGGCGAGAATCACAATGACCAATAAGTACAAAATTGAACATAAGATCCTAACACTGGCTCATTGTGCGGTTATGGAAAAGAAAGACGACCCCGCTTCGTTTGAAATTGACGGTGTAAAATTTTCACATTGGGATTTTAATCACAGGGATGGTTGGTTGACTGATGCTTGGTTAGCAACATCTACAATTGAGGCTGAAAATTTTCATAAAGCCTTCACGAAGTTTATAAAAAAACTCTCTCGTTTGATTCCGAGGATTTCTTTGATTTCACAATCATACATAGAGTATTTATCCGAGCCTTTTATAGTTCACAAAGAAGGAAGCGACACTGCTTTTTTTAGATATACCAACGATACTGATGCGGTAGGGTTGATGTTTATGGAGGGTGAACAAGAGGCCCTTAAAATATTGCTTGATAACAAAATAATTCCTGAAGCTTTTTATTACTATTGGAATGACGCGGTAAATGTGACCGGATACTCTGCGAAATTACTTCTTATGTTTTCGGCGATTGAGGCGATGGTAAAGAAGAATGGGAAAAAGGATTGGAGCTTGATTAACGAAATATTAGGTGTTGATTTAGTGAAAGAACTTTTTGGAACAAAAGAAGAACCAAATACAGGACTTCGACATAGGCTTGTCCATGGTGAATATTTTGGCAATCAAGACAATGGTAAAAACTATCTCGAGCTCGTTCATAATAAAGTCATAAAATATTTTAATGATAAAATCTTTCAAGAATCTTTGATCCACGAAAATGTAACTCACCCGCAAAGACACTTTTTTGGGAATAAACAAGAGTGTAAAACTTTTGTGAAAATCAAAACCGACGGAGGTTTATTTAGCCTTAAAGATTTACTAAAAGATTTTAGCGATAATGGATTCCGCACTCCCGAAAAATATGATCATGTATTCGACGATAAATTAAATTCCACATATTGAAATTTTTTGGGCGGTGTGTGAGGCAGAGAATAAAGTTATGAATTATTTTGGATCCTATCGTCGTCTGTTTGAGAATTCACGAAGCGCTTTATTGAGTGCAATTGAAATCTACAATAAACCGAGAGTATCATATCGGGAAGAATCTTTTGTTATTCTCCTGATTAATTCTTGGGAGCTTCTTTTGAAGGCGGTTCTTTCAAAAAGCAAGAAACGCATCTTTTATAGAAAACGCAAGGGGGAACCGTATCGTACATTGACCCTAACTGATTCGATGAAAAGTGCTGAGTCTTTGTTTCCCTCTAATCTTCCATTCCTACCAATTCGAAAGA
The DNA here is from genome assembly GCA_016699385.1 of Candidatus Moraniibacteriota bacterium. NCBI lineage: Bacteria > Candidatus Moraniibacteriota > Candidatus Moraniibacteriota bacterium. The sequence goes on from CP064974.1 coordinate 1,063,618, forward strand.
ATATCGAACTTCTAGAGGCATATCGAGATTCTGCTATTCACTTTTACAACGAAGCAGACTTCCGGAGTATTATATTTGCTTTGTCTCAAACAAGCATTATTAATTACAGGGATGTGCTGGAAAATTTCTTTGGTAAGGATACTACGGAAGAAATTACATGGGCGGTTTTACCGCTTGGATCAAACTATCCTGCAGATCCAACTATTTTTCTCTCAAAAAGAAACAATAAACAGAGCGTCTCTGTGAGTGAATACCTCAGATTACTGCAGGGGTCTATACAGGAAGTTGAAAAAAATAAGCTGGATACAGGTCGACTGCTAACGGTTTTCAATGTCAAACTTGAGTCAACAAAGAAAATTGCAAATGCTGATTTTGTGGTTGGGGTTCAACCATCCTCTGGCGGAGGAGAGCCGATGCTGATTCAGAGAAAGGTTGATCCGAATGAAAGTCATCCATGGAGAGAAATGATGGTCATGCCAGAACTCCCCGAGTTCAATGGGAAACCTATGTCGAAATATACATTTCGAGCGATTTTATATAAGTATGATCTAAAGAATAATCCAAATCTTGTTTGGGTTGCCTCTGAAGGTGTATTGACAAAATATTCAAGGGACATAATTCCTTGGATTAAGCGTCTTTCGGGTGATGAGATATCCCTAGCAGTTAAAGGCTACAAAACTTTTCTAAAGAAAAAAAGGGAATCCGGATGAAAAAATTTCCGCAGGACAATCAACAACAATCTAAAAAAGTACGCTGAAGAATGAAGCGTAAAAATAGATTTGATATACAAAAATATCCTGAGACGATCAAGTCGTCTCAGGATATTTCTTTTTTGGTTCCCACCTACACAAGCAACTTTGCTCCATACTTTTCAATAAAGTATTTCACGGGATAGACAAGTTCTTTTTCGAGTGCCTCTTCAAGCGAGAGCCAAACCGGCTTTACGCCCTCGTCGTTTATTTTTATTTCGCCAAGGTTTTTCACTCGGGTGGTGTAGAGGTGCCACTTGTGGTTATCCGCTCCTCGGCGGCATTCATCGCCGATCACGTCTTCTTCGGAAAAAAGTTTTATGCTTGCAACTTTGATGCCTGCTTCTTCTTCCAACTCTCTTTTTGCGGCAGTCTCGGGATCTTCGCCCGTATCAAGATGCCCCGCCGGAATAGCAAAGGCGAACGGATAAATAATCCTTTCAAAAAACAAAGTTTTCCCCGATTCGTTGAACACGAACACCCCGACGCTTTCATGCCAGTACTCTTGGGTAGCATTGTCTATCCACCAAACTGTCTTCGGATCAATCACGATAAGCCGTGGTGATTTGTTGCTACACTCATCGCAGAGATAAAAGGTTTTTTCTCCTTCAAACACGCGATTTATTTTCTCGGAATGGCACTGTGGGCAGTACTGGTGATACTTCCCATCCGTCGGCAAAGGAAAAGTAATTTTCATAAAATTCATCGATTAAAGGCTTATCTTTCCATTAAACCTGTGATACAGTGCTTTGTCAAAGTTTTTTCGGATTTTGACGAGTTATTTACCATCCAGAGGGAGAGCAGAAATGAAAGTGTTTCGGACTGACTGTAAAGAATGGCAAGGGTACAAGCCGTGTTCAAAGCAGAAACAGGGCGTAATAGAGGGATGTGATCAGTGTCGGTTCTACGCTCCGATTCAGGGAAACATCTTGATCATCGAGGCGGGTGGTCTTGGAAGCGCTCTTCGGACGAGCATTGTGATGAAAGAGATCAAAGCGCAAAGACCCAATACTCACATCCATTGGCTCACTACCGAGCAGTCGGTGGAATTGGCCGGAAACATCCCCAGTGTGGATCGCGTGTATGCTACTACATGGGAAAATCTTGTCATTCTTGGAGCGCAGACGTACGACTTGGTGATAAACTTCGAGTCCAATCCGCTCTATCTTGCTTTTGTCAGTAAACTTCCCTTTGAAAAAAGAGGGTTTACGATGAATGGTTTCGGTAATCTGGTCATGGCGTCTCCTTCGGCTGAAGAATTTTTGTGGATGCAAACCAATGACCACTTTCGGCGAAGAGAAAATGAAAAGCCGATGCAACAAATTCTTTTGGAAACAGTTGGCTTGGAGTGGAAAGAGCAGAGATATGATCTGGTCACGAAGCCGGAAGATGATGAATGGGCGCGAGCGTTCTTGATGACAGAAGGTGTCTCTGAAACCGATATGTTGATAGGACTTAATATTGGGAGCAGTCTTCGGCATAGTGCGAAGCGGTGGTCGCCTCAATATTTTTATGAGCTAGCGAAGCTTTGTCGAGAACAGCATCCACAATGGAAACCGATTCTCCTCGCCGGTCCGGAAGATATTGACGCCTACAATGTGCTCATAGAGTTGAGCCATAAAGAAGGTATGGTTCCTTCGGGTTATTGGAACACGATGAGTCAGTTCATTTCGCTGGTCAATCGAACATCGATCGTTGTTTCAGCCGATACCTTCGGACTCCATGTCGCACTCGGCTTGGGAAAGAAAGCTATCTCGCTTTGGGGACCGCAACCAAAGGAGGAAACATACCACTACGGCAGTGGCGTAAAAGTGAGTCTTGATTTGGATTGTTCGCCTTGCTTTGCCGGAAAACTGGAGAAGTGTTCGAACCTGAATACTCTACAGTGCATGCGGGAAATAGCGGTAAAGACGGTGTTTGATATTCTGGAGCAAGAACTATTACAAGGAGAGTAAGCCACAGAGTGGCAAACCAAAAACCCAGACAAGGATTGTCTGGGCTTCTTTTTTTCTTTACTTTTGGAGTTCTATTTTTATTCCCACCACCCCATACTTTTCCTGATCTTCTTTTGAGTAAAATTGATTGATTTCTTTGAGCAGAAATTCTTTGGACATTCCACCGAAATATTCCGGAGGAAAATCAGAAAAAAGATTTTCAAATGAATCGTATCGGTAGAGCGCCTTCACTTTTGCTTTCACTGTTTCCGCTGGATTGTCATTTCGGGAGAACTCGATCGCATCGCCGATATTGATCAACCGACGCTTTTCATCAAAAAGACGAGACTCGATAACTTTCTGCCCATTGGCGATTTTCTCAAAGGGTTCTTTGGCGAGTTTCATCTGATGAATAGTCATATTGCACATGTTTTATAATGAATCATGATCTCCACAAATAGCGTATCAGAAAACGTTTTCTGCTTCAAGCTGAAGAGTTTCTGATGAACGAGAGAGGTATAGGTGCTTTATCAAGCCATAACCCGTTCCATCCGCTCTCGTATTGGTTCAAGATTTTTGCCACTTTTGAGCCATCTTGAAAGAATGCGAGGGCAGAAATTGTTCCCACCTGTACCCCACCAAGCGAGCAGTGTAGGATGAGAGGACGCGAAAGCGTCTTCTTTTTCTTTTGTCTTTGATGGCTGTGATATTATGGCGAAAAGAGGGGAGTTTTCTTTTTTGGAATAAGAGTATGAATACTGTCGCTCTCACCAAAAAACTCATGTCCATCCCTTCCGTAAGCGGGGATGAATTGGCGGTGCTTAAATTTCTTGAAGGTATTCTTCTGGACTACGGTTTCTCGTCTGTTCGGAAGATTCCCCTCGAAGACGGAACTTATTGCCTTGCGGCTTCCAAAGGAAAGTCCGATGCGTGGATTGTCGGGCATACGGATACGGTTCCCGGTATCGTTCCGATTGAGGAAAAAGATGGGAATCTCTATGGGAAGGGATCTTGTGACACGAAAGGAAACATTGCGGCAGCGCTTATTGCTTCAAAAAGTCTCACGGACATCAACCTCCTCCTCACTGTTGGCGAAGAAAGTGACTTTCGCGGTGCGAATCGTGCGGCGGAAGATAAGGAAGTTATGAAAGGAAAGCGTTTTCTCATTCTCGAGCCGACTTCTTCCGAATTTATGGACGGACAGCGCGGAGCGATTCTTCTCGAGGTATCGGCGGAGGGTATACAGAAACACTCGGCGTTTATCGGAAAGACTTCCGAAAATGCGATTCATAAAGTGGTGAATGTTCTCGGTATTCTTGGAGAATACAATCTTCCCCTTTGGAATGTCGGCACTATTCGTGGAGGCATTGCTAAGAATATTGTCGCTCCCGAATGTTGCGCCGAGGTGGCTATACGTCCCGCGACGCTCAAAGAATTCAGAGACGCTGTGTTGGCTATAGAAGATACTCAAAAAGTATTCTCGGATGTAACCCTCAAAATCAAAGCCGCCCTTGAGCCTCTCGAAGGAAAGAAACAAAAACAAGGATTCACCGAAGCCTACTTTTTCCGTGGCAAGGGAAGGAACGTTGAAATCATTGGTGCCGGCGACCTTCATGTGGCGCACTCTCCGGAAGAGCATGTGCCGATAGCCGAACTTGAAGCGTTACCGGGGAAGATTGTTGGGTGGGCGAGGGTAGTGTAGAAAAAATACAAGAAAATTAGCGAGTCGTTTTTTGATATTTTGTTTACACTTATTGACTGTTTAAACAGCATTGGCTTGAAATAAGGAAGGAAATGGCATACTATGTGAGGAAAAGAAGGGAACTGCTTATAATTTACACTAAGCTATGAAACTCTATCTCTCTTCCTATCGCCTTGGCGATAAGCCGGAACAGTTGGTTGAACTGTTGAATGATAATAAGAAAGTAGCAGTTATTCCCAATGCGCTTGATTTTTCTACTGACTTGGCGAGGCGAGAACAGAGCCAGAAACGGGAATTCGATGATTTGAAGAGCATTGGTTTAGAGGCTGAAGAACTTGATTTGCGATTGTACTTCGGAAAAGAGGGGGAGCTTAAAAAGAAGATTAAGGAGTATGGTTTGGTGTGGGTGCGCGGAGGAAACGCCTTTGTTTTGAGGCAAGCTATGCGCCAGAGCGGATTGGACGAGATTCTTAGAGAGTTGTCCAAGGGAGATGATGTTGTCTATGGCGGCTACAGTGCCGGTGTTTGCATTATCGGTCTTACACTCAGGGGAGTAGAGCTTGTTGACGACCCAACAATTGTTCCCGATGGATATCAAAAGGAAATAGTATGGGATGGTGTCGGATTGGTTGACTTTTCCTTTGCGCCGCATTATCAATCGGATCACGCGGAATCTTCCGCTGTCGAAAAAATGATAGATTTTTACAAAAAGAACGCGATGCCTTTTCGAGCCCTGAAAGACGGGGAGGTTATTATTCAGACCATCTGATTTTTCCCGAACATCGGTATTATGCTTTACAAAATAGACGAGCGTGGCGTAGTGGTGAACGAAGCGAGTCTCGAAAAAATTCAGCCTGAATATATTCCATTGGTAGAAGAAATCAATGAGTTCTATAAGCGTAAGCTGAAAGAAAATTTGCTGAATCAAGGCTTTTGTTTGAGCCAATGATACGAGATGATCGGGGAAAACACCCCCTCGTTCAAGAAGCTTCGAAAACTCTTTCGCCATTCGTACAAAAGAGAAAATCATTCTCCACAAACCAATCACCATTGACACTAACCTTTTTCTCTGATACCTTACCCCTATGAAAAAGGAAGACGGTTATTTTCTTTCAGCTATCGGGGTCTTTTTGAGTCCTTTTGTATTTCTGTGGCTGAAAGGAGTGCCGGTAGCTTATTATAATGGACCGCATGACGAGTCGTTTTATGCGTATATTGTAGCCAAGTTTTTTGTTCTTATTGTTGTTGTTTTTATTTTTTTTGGTGCTTATATTGTTAGCTGTCTAATTTTTGATAAAAAAGCATATCGCGCCATAGTCGTTCTTGCAGCCTTGTTTTCGCTCTACGGGCTGGTTTTTTTTACGGAAAGCGAAGGAGATAGAATGGCAAAAGGTTGTTTCTTTAGTCCAATTCCCGCAAAATGCGGCGATATTACATTGACAGAGGAGGAAATTCTCAATGAGGTCAATTATCGGGAACTTTCGAAAAGAAAAGCAAGAAAATTATTTCTTGAGGCGCAGAAGGAAAATCAGGATTACATTATACTTTACTCAAGTAAAAGTGAAGAAGATAAGACGTCTGAAGATAAGAGATTGCAAGCGATACATGAAGGTATAGTTCCATATCACGAGCGCGCCCTTAGGGCGGTTGAAAGAATGGACAATTGATTTTTTCCCTAAAGTTTTGATTTGTATCAATATTGTAGGGAGAAAATCATTCTCCACAACCTACTTTAACAATTCGGAAAGAGGAATACTGAAATGCGATACATCATCGCGTTGTTTGTTTTGTGCTTGTATGTTCCCAGTGCTTTGGCACTGTGCTACATACAGGATGTGGCGTGTTTAGCACCGCGGGTTTTGCCCGAGTACAATTCAGATCGAAGTAGTACTCGCGAGTGGTCTGCTCCAAACGGCATCACTTTCGGCTATGGAAACCGCATCATTACGCGTGTGCGCTTTGATAATGAGGCAGTGGGTATCTTGCGGAGCAACAGCGATTTCGGCATAGAAATCGAAGCAGTGCTCGAAGGCCCGAATAAGGATATCGAGCTTGATCGTATCGAGACGACGTTTCCGTCGAATGCGAAGGCTGGTATAGATACCGCACTGTCTGATTTCTTCACGAATGATCCGAACTCTCGCAATGTAGCTGTCCACGTGCTTAATCCAAGCGCGATTGAACCCGGAGTGGACTATTTCGTCTTCTACATCTTCAAGAACCTGCTACCGAGTAGCGGCGTGACGGTTGTCTCGAATCTCCAGATCACCCTTGATCTGGGCGATAAGTTTTCCTATGGTTATGGGCTGTTTGTGACCAATCTTTACGCGGAGAGTGTCCCGTACTTGGATCAATTCCAGTATTTTCTTCTGGAGACGGATCCTCACGTGCCATTCGTCGCCTATCCGAGCGGGAATTCTTCGGGATTCCCCGGTGTCTGCTGGACTTCCAAAACGGCAAGTGCAACGTGTTGGATTGTCCTTCAGAATCAGTGCACTGGATTGGTGAATCCGCCAGAAGAGAGTATCTGGGCTCGTGTGGCGTTGCGGTTTCTGGGAATAGCGGATGCATACGCCGATACAAGCGTGTGCTCTCTGCCTAGTAGCGGCACCACCGCTCCCGTGCGATCAGAACAAATCCATGACACCTCCAATCCTCCCCCCGTCTCCGGATCCGACGGCTCAACCGACCTCCCGAATCTTACGATGCGGGATGTCTATCTCTTGGACGCCAACAAGGATAAAGTTCCTTCGATTCACGTGAACAAGAACTTCTATTGTCACATGAATGTGAAGAACTACGGGGAGAAAAAAGCAAACGGTGTCTTCGAGAATCGCTGCTGGGTCTCCAAAGGAAACAAGTTCGACGGGAAGAACGATGCCGAAGATATTGGCAAGGATGATATGGATGATCTCGACAACGGATACTCGCGGTCTTCAGATGAAGATTCGACCGGTATCAAATGGCCGGGGACATACAACCTCGTCGGCTGTACGGATGCATCGGGAAAGGTGACGGAATCAAACGAAAAGGACAATTGCAATGTGGGCGACCACGCCGTTATCCATGAGTTTGTTTTCCAGGTCGTGAGCGATCCGAATCTCACGACGACCGCGATCAACCTGGGTGGCAAGACCAGTCTTTCCATCAAGGAGTCGTTCGTCATTTCTTCCACAACGGCAAATCCCGGAGAAAACTTCGGACCTGACTATGTCTATATCGGCTACTTCATAGATGGAGCCTTTGTTGGGAAGAATCAAATCCTTCGCGCGAATATGCAGGGAGGTATGAACAAGACGGAAGAAACTTCCGTTCCTGCGGGTATAGCGGTTCCCGGTATTCATGAAGTCAAGGCGTGTGCCGACTACGACAATCATATCGCCGAGACGAATGAAACGGATAACTGCATGGTGTTTCTGGTGACCGTGAGTGACCCAAACGCTCCGCCTCCGAACCCGGATCCCAACCCGAATCCGACTCCTCCGCCACCGATGTCGAAGTCGGAGGAGGATGAGTTGTATCTTATGTTGTTGCTTGACTAACGAGTGAGAGGAGAAAGACGTAATGAAACTGAAACACACACTTGCAGCGAGTGTCATACTGGGAACCGTTGCTTTCCCTGCATTGGCGACTCACGAGGTAAACGGCATCCTCATCAACCGTGTCTACGTGGATCCGACTGATGTGGTAGTTCGTACGAATACCGAAAATGGATGTGGATCCATTTTTTTCCATCTACCGAGAAGCAATGTGAACTTCAGGGAGATGCACGCGTATATCTTCCGAGCGTTTCGGGAGCAACTCCCGATCAACTTTGCCGTTCAGGATAGCTGCAACGGCGATCGGGTTGATATCAGTCATGGATCGATGGAGACACAGTGACTGTAACTGAATCAAGGAAGATTCTTTGAACAACGAAAAAACAGGGCGTTCTGGAAAACCAGGCGCCTTTTTAACTTCTCGGAAAAATTATATGTGCTATGCTAAAAAACAGCTGGGATCGCGAGGAGTTGTCCTATTTGAATGAGTGTTCCTTCCGGAGAAGGTATCGCTCGTTCCCATTCAAAGGTTCGAAAGCTGTCCCGCCAGGCGAGCAATGGAGAATAAGAGGGGTTGAAAGAACTTCCTTTTTTTGCGAAGAAGGGTCTTTTTCTTTGTTTTTGACAAAAATTAGTGAATGGAGTACTATTATCGTATACTATTCACTAAAAATATGGCTATAACCAAACCGATTCGAGATCGTATCCGCGGGCTCAAGGAAGAATTTGATGCTCTGAAGAGAGGAAAAGAGGCACTTTTAGCGTTGATTGATGAGGCGGAAATTCCGGAGAGTGTCTACAATTCGAATGCCATTGAGAATTCTACGCTCACACTTAAAGAAACGGAAAAGATCCTCCTCGATATGGAGGTGTCACGCAATGTATCCGTGCGCGAAGTGTTCGAAGCGAAAAATCTTGCCCGCGTGGTGAGTTTTATCCGAACGAAATCACAGGAGAAAGAACTTGATCGAGGGGAAATACTTCTCCTTCACAAAATGCTCATTGGGAGTATTGATGACAATATAGCTGGGAGATTTCGGGGGAAGGGTGAGTATGTTCGAGTCGGAACGCATATCGCTCCAGCGCCGGAGCATGTCGAAGCTATGATTGCTTCGGTCATTTCTGAGTACGAGAAGAGTGACAGTGCATACTTTCTGGATTCGGTTGCGAAGTTTCACTTGGATTTTGAAACCATCCATCCGTTTTGTGATGGAAACGGACGCATTGGTCGCGTGATCATTTCTTATCAACTCCTCCGTTTTGGCTTTCCTTTGATTATTATCCGCGACAAAGGGAAGGAAATCTATTACCAGTCTTTTTCCGAGTATCGCGAGAAGAAAAACGCGAAAACGATGGAAAAAGTTCTTTCGCTTGCACTTCTCGAATCGCTTCACAAGCGCATTGCATATCTGAAAGGAGAATCTATTGTTACGCTTTCCGAGTATGCAAAAAAACACGAGAAAAAGTCTCCCGCTCTGTTTAATGCCGCTCGTCGCCAAAACATCCCAGCGTTCCGGGAAAAAGGCGTCTGGAAAATTGGAGAGAAATCCAAGGAGGACTGAACGTATGCCTGAAATTCTAGGCGATAGTCACACATTGTTCTGCGAGAGCGATTGTCCCCTCCAGAGATGGTATCGCCCTTTCCCACTCAAGAGTTCGAAAGCTGTCTCGCCAGGCGAGTAATATTTGGAGAACAGTATGACACTGCGCTACTATAACCAACGGCCACCATATTAGAGAACCATCCATGGGAGTCAATGGTGATATTTACAGGGATTGGGAGCGCCTTGATGTTGAAATCTGGTCAGGGCGTGTATTTTTCTATAGAATAGGAAAGAGAGAATGCTGCGTGAAAGAACTTATGCAAGAGTAGTTTTAAGAGAATAGCTTTTTGTTTTGGGGTTGACATGTGGTGTGAATTCTTTTGAATAAACTCTATGGAAACTTTGGAAAAAAATGGAATGGTGTATGTGGTGTTGCTGATTGTTATTCTTCTTGGGTGGGCGATTTATCGATTTGCGAATGTTCCGGAGCCTGACTGGAATGAGGATATCCCTTCTAATCCAATGGAGGACGACTCTTCTGTCGAGTCGGTAACAAATAAGTTGTCAGTTCCGCCTCAGATAACATCAGGAACTGAGGAAGGGAATACTAAAGAGTAAAGGTCTTCGTTTCGAGAGATGTCTGTTGAGGAATTCTTGTGCTTATTAAGTAATTTGTTAGAATCCCCATCGCTACTTGTCTTGAGAGAGCGTATCAAGATAGCATTGGCAGTTAAGCGCCACATAATGAGGGAGAAGGAAGTGTTTTTTGACGGATTCTTTGGCGGCTCGTCCGATGGTATGTGCGATTGTTTTGTCGAGAATCGTTTCGACAATGTGCTTTGCTATAGTGTCTGGCGTGTCGGCGAGGTAGCCACTTTTGCCATGGGTGATTTGGAGTTCGGCTCCACGTGATGGGCGTGCAATGACAACGTGTTCTTTCCACATCGCCTCTGTGATAGTGAGTCCGAATCCTTCGCGTCGACTCATCTGGAGTGTGCAGGCAGTGTGGGTGTTGAGTGCGTTGACGAAGAGTGCGTTGCTGATACCGCCTCTGAGCTGGGAGAGGTCTGAAAAGATATGAATATCAGTATCGTCTGATGCGGCTGATTTTGTCTTCTCAACCCATGCGAGCGCTTCCGGGTCGTCAGACGCTTCGATGAATCCTGCGAGTACGAGCTGAAGCGTTGGAAGGGATTGCTTGGCGATGCGGTAGGCTTCGATGGCGCCGATGGGGTCTTTCCATACATCGAAGCGAGATACTTGCGTGATGTATGGTCGCAGTGTATCGATGCCGTGTTGAACGAGAATGTCTGTCGTGAGAGCGTGTTCAAGGGAAACGTTTTTCTCGGTCAATGGATCAATAGCGGGGCGGATAACGGTTGTTTGTTCCTCGGGGTAGGGCTCTATTGCTGAGTGATAATTGCTGCTCGAAACAATAACCGATGATGCCTGTCGAATCATAGGCATGAGGAGTTCGACTATTGGCATGAAGGGCGTTGAGAGATCAATATGGAGTCGAGAGATAACAGGGGCGAATCGAGTCGCTTGCGATATGAGCGGAAGCGGTTGTGGATCATGGAGTATGATGAGATTCGGTTTGATATCGCAAACCATGGTTTCAAATTGCTCACGCAGTTCGGTCGCGATATTGAGATAGGTTCTTTGCTCATCAGGGGTAAGCGTGTGTGCTGTTCCCTGAAGACCATTGTGGATTTTCTTGGTGACAACGAAAAATTCGGTGGCGTCTTCGATGACAGCCCACGAGCTTTCGATGCCGAGTGCGCGTTCAAGTGCGCATCCACCTCTTAAGAGTTCAGCAACACCACCTCCGCGGGCTGCGGAGTTTATGTGGAGTATTCGCTTACCGGAAAGCAGTGGAGTGATGCTCTGCAGAAGAGCGCCATCTTCGGGACTTATCGTGGAATATGTTGCAAGGGTTTCTTTTGTGCGTGCGCCTTGAGGGACGATTCTGAGTGTGGGCATATGAAAAGTATATCAAGGGAAGCTCTGAGAAACAAACAGAACGGTGGTATTTACATTCAAAAAGAGACCTCTATTTTCGAGAAAGGTCTCTTTCTTATTTTTTCTTTGGAAAAAGTGGCTATTTCTTTCTGAGAAAAGTATGAACAATCATTGCCATAGGGCAGTATCCAGTGAGAGCGAAGAACATGAGCATGCCTCCGACAAAGAGTGTCACCCAATGAAATTCCGGATGAATGAAAATGCCAAGAAGTGTAAATAGTGCTACGAAGAGTCCTGCAATGAGGAAAACGATTCGGTCGACAGTCCACGCTTTTGTGTCAGCGCGATAGAGAGATGATTGAGACATAGAGACTTGTTAAGAAAGAATGTTTTTCGCGAAAATAGTGTGAGAAATATGTCTTATTGATTTTTTTAACAAGTTTTATACTGTGAGGAGGAAGGTCTGCGATTCTTTATTCTTCCCAATGTTTTCGCTCAAAGACGAAGTAGAGCAGAGGAAAGATGATGAGGGTGAGGAATGTCGAAGCGGAAAGCCCGAAGATGATAGACCAAGCGAGTCCTTCCCAGACGGGGTCGCTGACGATAGTGAGTGAGCCGAGTATGGCGGCGAGTGATGTGAGGACAATCGGGAGAAGTCGGATGCGCCCGGCTTCGACGAGAGCTTCTCGTATCGGTCGACCAGAGTGCTTGAGCGGCTCGAGGTATTCCAGATAGATAATAGCATTTTTTACGGAGAGCCCAGAGAGGGCGATGACGCCAATCATAGATGTGGCATTGAAGTACGTTCCTTTGATTGCTTGAAGCAATGCAAATCCAGGGAGTATCCCTATGAGTCCGAGCGGAATGCTTATCATGATGAGTCCGGGTATGAGGAGCGATTTGGTCCGTGCTGCGAGAACGAAGAAGATGAGGAACATGACAACGCCCATCACGATGCCAAGATCGCGGAATACTTCGAGAGTCAGTTTCCACTCGCCACCGATTTCTACACGGTAGAGTTCGCCGGTTATTCGGTCGCGATAGGTGGTGCCGAGCGGTGACCAGGACACTCGCTCGCCGACATTGTCCGGGAGGTGATAGTCGAGGAGGTAGGGGAACATATCAAGGACGGCATACACGATGCTTCGATCTCCCATTTCAGCGGATACGTAGGTCGTTGCTTCTCGGTTATCGGAAAGGATTTCTCTCTCGACGGATTGGTCGATTGGTTCGAGGAGGGTGGTGAGTGATACGAGTCCCCCGGTTTTTCCGGCAACTTTGATATGCGAGAGGTCGTTCTCTTGAGTACGGTCTTCTTGTGTGAATCGGATTACAATATATTCAGGCTCCTTCTTTGATGTGCTGTTGTCTATTGAATCATGAAACAGCCCAATCTTTGATCCGGATAGCGCCGCGTGCAACGACATTTCGATATCGCGCAGTGAGACGCCGAGGAGGGAAGCTTTGTCGGTATTGATGCGATAGGTTGGATTGAGACTTTTCTCGGGAATCGAGGTGTCGATATCGACGACGCCTTTTACTGCGGCAGAGGCAAGTGCGAGATCGCGAGCGATGCGCTCACGCATCTCACTGTTCTCACCTTTTACTTTGAGGAGAAAGGTAGAGAGAACAGGCGGTCCGGGCGGATCTTCGATGATGCGCGTGAGTGCATTGGGGAATGCTTCATGGAAGTTGGCGAGGCTCTCTCGTATGCGGAAGGCAATGGACTCCGATGTGGTAACGCGAGCACTTGCTGTGGTGAGATGTGCCGTGAGTGTCGCTTGGCTTTCGAGATTTCTCCCGGAGCTTCCTTTGAAGAGACCATTGAAATCGACCACCGGAGCTGCGCCGACAAAGCTTTCCACACTGAGAATATCGGGATTTTGGAGGAGTGTTGTCTCAAGTGCTCTGGCTGTTCTATCGGTTGTCTCAAGGGCTGTTCCCTCCGGGAGATCGAGGTATACAGAGAAGTGATCCTTGTCAGCCTTGGGGAGCATGCGGAAGGGGACAAGTGGTGTGAATGGAAGTATGAGTGCGATGATGAGTGCTATCCCTGTCGCTGCGAGTGCTACGACTCGTTTTCTGGAATGAATGAGGAGCGCGGAAAGTGTCCGTTCATATACTCGCTCAATGTGTTCGAATGTTCGTACGAAAAAATTCTGACGCTCCGTGCTTGGACTATTATGACGTGGCATGGAAAGGAGAGCGAGAAACGGATTGAGTGTGACAGAGATGATGAGTGATGCAAAGAGCGCTGCCGGCACGAAGAAAGGAATTGGTCCCATGTAGGGTCCCATCATGCCACTGACAAATGCCATTGGGAGAAAGGCGAGTGCCATGGTGAGTGTCGAAAGTGCGAGTGCGCCACCGACTTCGTCGACGGCTCGCACGATGAGTTTGATTCGATTCTCATGCGGAGAGAGACGAAGTGACCGGACAATATTTTCTACGACGACGATGGCGTCATCGACGAGGAGTCCGAGGGAGAGTATGAGCGCGAAGAGCGTGATGCGATTGATGGTTTGTCCTGCAAGGAGTCCGGCGCCGAAAACAGCGAGGAGTACAAGTGGAATCGATACTGAAGCGACAAAAGCATTTCTCAGTCCAAGAAACAGAGCAAGGAGTATACCAACAATGACGATTGATTTGATGAGGTCGAAGGAGAGTTTGGAGATTTCCTCGTGTGCAGTTTCTCCTTCATCGCGGAGGACGGATATCGAGACGGTATCCGGAATAAGGTCTTCACGGAGCGTATCGAGTTTCTGGAGAACCTGACTGGATACGGTAGTGGCATTCTCTCCCTTGAGTTTGGAGAGCGCGATATGGACAGTTTCGACGGTTGGTTTGTTCTTTTCTGAGAGTCGAATGTATTCTCTGATAGTGTCGGGCTCCAGAGAAATATCAGCAATATCTCCGAGTCGAAGTGTCAACCCATTTGTTTCGCGGAGGACGATATGAGAGAGCTCATTTGCATCGCGAATGTTTCCAGTGATGGTGATGAGTGGATTTTTGGTATTGCTCTGGATTTCATTAACCGAGAACGCCCCACTTGATTGATTGATGGCATTGACAATATCGGCAATGGTAATACCTCGAGCAATGAGTGCCGAAGCATGTAATTTGATCTGGAGGTGGTTGATGCGACCGCCTTTTACGTCTGCGGTTGATATGCCCGGTACGAGCTTGAGATAGTCTGAGACATCAATGGCGAGTTTGCGGAGGGAACTCTCGGAGAGTGTTGGTGATGCGAGCGCAATGTCGATAATGGGGACATCATCGGGGCGTATTGATTGAACGAGTGGAGTGGATACACCGAGGGGGAGCGTTGGCTGAATGTCCTGAATTTTTTGATTGAGCGCGATGGTTGCGCTTTCTTCGGAATATCCGACGAGGAATTTCACAATGACAATGCTTCGTCCCCCGACGAGTGATTGAGAGGATATAGCGTCTACTTTTGGAATTCCCAATACGGCATCTTCTATTCGTCGAGTGAGGAGAGAACGGACTTCTTCTACAGAAGCATCAGAGAATTCTGTGGTTATGGAAAATGCTGGGGCGACGATTTCCGGATTGTATTGCTTTGGCATGAACACAAAGGAAAGCGAACCCCAAATGATGAGTATGCCAATGGTGAGGAGTGAAATTTTCTGATTGGTGAGAAATATTTGAGCAGCTTTCCCGGCAAATCCGATGGATTGAGATTTGGATTTGTTAGGTGTCTCAGGTTGATGTTTCATGGACGAATCATTCATGATGAGGAGTTTGCACGGTCATTCCTTCATGCAAGGAATGCATTCCTTCGGTGACAACCGTATCATTTGGATTGAGTCCGGAAATAATCTCCCGGGAGTCGCCAGAGCGACCTCCGATTTTGACCGGTTGTTTGTGCGCGTGCGAATCAATGACAGTGAAAACGAATGTTTCATCGTATTGCCGCACTATGGCTGAATCTGGAATGAGTAGGGCTTCTCGTGCTGGTTCGATAGGAAATTCGACAGAGGTGTATTCTCCGGAAAGTATTGTCGGAGTGGTTTTGTCATTGGAATCGCGGAATCGTATGGTTGCAATGGTTTCACCAGTTGCTGCGTTTCCTGCGGGAGCGATTGAGAAAACGACACCGGCTACTTGTTGATTGGAATGTTCTGGTTGTATGGAGACGACAGTGTCTTTCTGGATAGATGTGGCAACGCGAAGTGGGACAGATATGGAAATCTCAAGACTGTCGGGCGAAAGTATACTGTAGAGTGTGTTCCCGGGACTCGTAAATGCGCCGATTACCCCGTGCTTTGCTGAAATAATTCCAGAGAATGGCGCTCGCACGAATCGATTTTCGAGAGAGTCTTTTGCGGTGATCTCAGCGCCCTGTATGGCGGCGACGGATGCTGTTGCTTGAGCGTTCTCGACATCTCGGAGTTTCTTTGCCGTTCGAACAGCGTCTTCGGCGACGCGGACATCTTTGCTGGTTGCTGAGCCTCTCTCTCGGTCATCTTTTACTTTTGAAAGGGATGTTTCTGCGGCGTCGACTTGTTGCCTTGTATAGTGTTCTGTTCGGTCGAGCGTGGCGAGTGCAGCTGTGAGTATGAGATTGGCGCTTTGATTGCTTGTAATAAGTTCATGTCCGTCGAGCACGGCCAAGAGATCTCCGGAGCGAACACGTTCGCCGGGCTCCTTGAGGAGTGAAATAATATACCCTGATGTTTTAGCTGAAATATCTGCCTGATGGATGCCTCGGACGAATCCGGAGAATGTTTCAGTTGACTGAAATGAAGAGAGTGAAACTGATTCGATTTTCACGGGAGTTGGAGGCGTTGCTACGAGGGAAGCGTTTTTTGTTTCGGCGCGGGCATGCCATATCCACGTTCCCGCGAGTATGATTCCAAAAAAAAGGAGGGAAATGAGAAAGTGTTTTCGCTTGAAAATATTTGGCATAGATTGTGTGCGGTTGCAATGAATGCAAATGTGTTGTGTTATTTACTTGCTTTGAGCCGTGTTCACAATTTTTAGGAGTTCTTTATGGAGAGCTCTGAGTTGTTTTGCTTGATTACCGGAGAGTTTCTGGGCAGTGCGTTCCATATGACTCTCGAGCATGAGGAGATTTGCTGATTTGAGGAGCCCGATAACGGCGAGGTTTTGCTGTATAATTGGGAAACAATCAGTGTCTCGCGTATCAATGGCGGCAAGTATTTTTTCGAGGCTTGTCCGCGCCTTCTTGAGAGCGATAGAAATTTTTGCTTTCTGGTCCATATGGAGTGATGAATATATTAATCCCTATACCATAGGTATAGGTATACATGAAGAAAAGAGTCGTGTCAAATAAATAGCACATAGAATTGATTTGAGAAGATGGCGTACTCCCTGGAGTTTTACGGTGCTTCTCAGTGTATACATTGGTTTTGTGGGGAATTTTGTTTTATGGCATACTGAATCTAGATTCTACTTCAAAAATAATCTTTGCTTTACTTTCTGTAAATTTTGACGGGAAATCATTCAAAATTCGTTAAAATATCTCGATATACCTCCTCGTTTTTCATGATTTTCCATTCAAATTTCCTAAAAAGCGTCGAAAGCTATTTTTGAGATAGACTCTAGGAGAAATAAGAATCATCTGTATGAATGAAAAATACAAAAAGGTTGTGACATTCGTATTGTTTTCCACGGTCATTATTGCCTCTCTTGGTATGTTTATGCTCTTCGCGAGATTTTTTGGATTTAGTGGTGGACTCGATAATGCAGCGACTGTGCAGATTTCTGGACCAGTGCTGATTGGAGAGAATGAGATATCTTTTACTCCGGATTCGCCACTTCGGATAAGTCGCACTTCAAGTAAGATATTGCTTCGGTCAGCAGCAATTCGAGATGCCGATCTCTTGCGAGGGACCATACTTCTTTCGGATGGTTCAATGCGGAAGGTGTCGGTTTCTTTGGAGGATGCTTCCGGGAGAGAGTATACACTTGTCCTGATGAGTGTAGGACCAGCGATTGGGTTTGGCTTCTCAGATGATGATTTTGCAACACTTGATAAGAATACGAGTTTTCGAGCAGTGAAGGTGCGCTCTGACGCACCGATTTCTCTCGATGCAATTGAATGGTATTCTTGGACTGGAAAATGATGTCGAAGCGCATCACTCGGAAAACCTGGGCAACACTTGCTACCGCACTCATCACGCTTGTGATTGTGGCAATTGATGCTTTGCAACAGCCTGTCGATAGAGTGGATTCTCCGGAAGGGTCGCGCATATCGAGAGTGGTTGATGGTGATACTGTGGAACTCGAGAGTGGACAGAAGGTTCGATATATTGGTATTGATACGCCAGAGACAGTTGATCCACGTCGTCCGGTCGGATGCTTTGGCAAGGAGGCGAGTGACAAGAATAAAGAGCTGGTAGATGGGAAAGATGTGCGACTTGTGAAAGACGTTTCTGAGACGGATAAATATGGGCGACTCCTGCGTTATGTATATGCTGGCGATCTCTTTGTGAATGAATATCTCGTGCGTGAAGGATATGCCAAAGCATCGAGTTATCCGCCGGATGTGAAATATCGCGATCTCTTTCGTGAAGCGGAAGCGGATGCTCGCATTAACAAACGCGGTCTCTGGGCGGATGATGCCTGCGGGGATGACGGCAAATGATGTTTTTTGTTTCCATTCAGTGGCGTCTGAAGAAAAATTTTGATACACTGAAAACTCGATTCATAACTTTTTAAGCAGTATATGTATGAATACGGTATTTGCCGTTGTGATGGGAATGGCGATAGTAGTGGTTGGGATGTTGTTCTATCGATCGTCGGATGCAGAGAATGGAAATATACAGGTTAATCAAATAACAGAAAATGCTATGATGCAGGATCAGCCAGCAAAGGATGTTGTGTCGGAACTCAAGATTGAGACAACGCAAGAAGGAACGGGTGAACGAGTGGTGAAGTCTGGCGATACTATCTCGGTTCACTATACCGGGCGACTGACAGATGGGACGAAGTTCGACTCAAGTGTCGATCGTGGGACGCCGTTTACCTTTACGATTGGGGCAGGGCAGGTAATCAAAGGTTGGGATGAAGGGCTTCTCGGTATGAAGGTGGGTGAAAAACGGACACTTACAATTCCGGCAGATAAGGGCTATGGTGCAACCGGAGCAGGTGGCGTTATTCCTCCAAATGCGACACTTGTATTCGAAACAGAATTGGTATCGATACAATAAATAGTGATGGCATCTTTGCCCTTAGGAGAGCGAATATGTATGCATAAAAAACTCCCACATTGATCTGTGGGAGTTTTTTCATTTCGCACCTTTGGCGAATCGCTTTGCACTTGGTATCCGGATTATTTTCCGAATCGTCCCATTCCACCTCCGCGACCATGTGCACCATCGCGCATACCGATGCCAACAAGCTCACTGGGTATGTTGTTTGATTCTGCCCAGGCTTTCATTTCATCTCGATGTTTCTCGGCATCTGCTCGGCGCTCTTCCGGTGTCATATTGCGACGCGCCTCGAGATTTGTTTCGCGTTCTTTTTGGAGTTCCTCATGTTTTGCGAGGATGAGGGATTTTTGTTCCTCAGTAATTGTCCCCTTGGAAACTGCCTCGGAGAGTCGCGTCTCAAATCGTTGCGTCATTTCTTCCTGATGCGCTTTAAATTGTTCGTTAAAAACGCCTTGCACATCATCCTTGTTGAGATTGAATCGACTCGCGATTCGCTCGATGATAGATGCCTTTTGGCTTGTATTGTCTGCGGAAGCGGTGCCGACGAGGAAAAAACCTCCGGCGGCAAGTGTACCAAATGCAACGACAAGCGCTGCAAGTATTCTTACTGAAATCATAGAGTTTTGCTTAATGATTGAAACGGTCGTGTGCGCCACGCATATTCTTATACGGGGCATCCGAAGGAGAGTTTGCATCAGACTCCTGTGATTGCCAATCATCGCGCAATGGACGGATGAAAAGCGCTTGAAAGGAGTTATCCTCACTCGAAGTCCCAAGAACGAGAACGTTTTCTCCAGACTCGATACGGACATTTGGACTTATCCTGGTTTGGCTCTGAATGAATACGGTCCATATTTTGGTATTTGGTGCCTGAAGGAGGAATGAACTTGATTGTGTCTCAGTGATTTTCCCAACGAGTGCCCCGTCTTGAGGTGATGACCATCGTGATGCTCGTGGAGGGAGGATACCGCGAAATATTTCCGGTGTACCGCTTTCGAATGCTCGATCGAGTCGCTCATCGAGCCGCGCGAAGTGCGCAAGAAGTGTTGCAGTAAGAATGGCGAGCGTGATAAGACTTCCGACAAACAAGGTGCGGTAGCGGTAGCCGTGCTTGGTATTTCGAAATGTGAGAATGCCGAATATGACGGCGAGTCCAAAAAGACCGATCCATACGAGTGGCGTCGAAAGAAAGAGAAAGAATGGCAGGCGACGGAATCCAAATGAATGGAATATTTCGGGTCCTATGTCGAGAATATCTATGAGTCCCAGTGAGAGAAACAGAACACCTATGATTCCCATGCCGCCAAGGAGTGCCCAGAAGGCGACATTTTTTGCAATGAGAATCCATCGCGGAATCGGAGTGATTCGCTCTTTTTTTATAGTTTCGACGATATCGGGGATGGAATGTTGTTGGTTCATAGTGCGAGTAATGACGTAAAGAGAGCTATTTTGAAGACCTTTTTACCTTTTCTCTATCGTGTCGCGATCAATGTCATCGTATATGCCGTATTCTTGAGCCTTTTCTTTGAGGAGTTTTCGTCCTCGGTTTATAAGCGAGGCAACGGTTCCTTTTGGTTTCTCGACGATATCCATGATTTCTTCGTAACTTTTCTCCTCGAGAAACTTGAGAATTAGTACTTCGCGATAGATAAGGGGGAGCGATTCGATGATGGCAGCGATTTTCTTGAGCTGTTCTTGAGCGTCAATCGTCTGGATGATATTCACCGGGTCTTGGAATAGATGGGCGAAATCTTCCGTGTCGAGCCCGATAGTTTTTGGTCGGGAGGATTTTTTTCGTATGGAATCAATGACAGTGTTTCGGCAGATGTGATAGATCCATGTTGAGAAAGTGAGATCGCCATCGAAGGCGTTGAGATTTTTGTAAACTTTTATAAAGGTCTCCTGCAGGATATCTTCTATGTCTTCATCGGATGAGAACGATATTCGGCGGACATATCGAAAAAGTCGCTCCCAGTATCGCTCGACAATGCCTGAAAAAGCATCTGGATTGGCGAGAGAGGCGATGACGAGATTGTGGTCACTTGATTCCTCAGCATTCTGCGTCGAGGGGATTTCTTGTGGTGTCATGGAGAAAGTGTATTCAACCAATCTTCATATTATACGGACGGGACATGAAGGAGTTTGCATCTTTGCTTGAAGTATATGGGAAATCAGAGCGTTTTGATAGCTTTTTGAGACGTGGTATGTTGGTATCACATCAGCAAAAAGTAAAAATATACTGTGGCAAACTTTCGGACGCACATTTCGTTTGGGATAGCATTCGGAGTATTGGGTGTTTTCCTCCTTATGAGTTCTGCGCTGGTACCATCATCGTGGAGCTTCTTTGTGTTCATTTGGCTTATGGTGACAATTGGAGCTATTCTTCCGGATATGGACAGCGATTCAGGAGTGCCGTTCCATGTGACCTTCGGTTCGCTCTCATTGATTGTTGGCGGATTGGTGTATATCGTGGCACACAAACACGCTCCGCAAGAATATATCTCTGTTGCAGCGTGGGTTATCGGGGCAATAGGATTTGTGTGGGTGATTCTTGGTTCGATATTCAAACGGTTTACGCGACATCGAGGTATGGCGCACTCGATTCCTGCAGCGGTGCTTTCTGGGCTGTGCGTGTTTTCGCTCGCTACGCGTATTGGTTTTGATGAATGGCGGGCGTTTCTTTTGGGCGTTGCCCTAATGTTTGGGTACTTGATACACCTCATTCTTGACGAGATATACGCGGCGGTGAATTTTCACGGGACGCTCTTTCTCCCAAATAAAGCGCTGGGAAGTGCGCTTAAATTTTTTTCAAAGAGTCGGCGTATCAATATAGCAGTGTATGGCGGTATACTTTTCTTTATCGTTGGAAATGGTCATGAGCTTCTCCTCTTGTGCAAGCAACTCCTTAGCGCCCTCCAATAAAATTCCGTATGATGATTAAGAAAGACCGTGCGAAGGAAATATTGAGACGACTTGAGGAAACTTATGCGAAGCCGGGACCGTTTGTTGAATGGTCAACGCCACTCGAGTTGGTTGTGGGGACGGTTTTGTCGGCGCAGTGCACAGATGAACGAGTGAATCGCGTGACAAAAGTGCTCTTTGCAAAGTATCGGACAGCTCAGGATTATGCTCTGGCAGATAGCACGGAACTTGAACGAGACATTTATCAGACGGGCTTTTACAAATCGAAAGCGAAGTATCTTCGTGGTATCGGAACACTTCTCGTTGAGAAATTTGGCGGGGAAGTGCCGGATGATTTTGAAGCGCTTCTCACGTTCCCAGGTGTTGCACGCAAGACTGCTCATATTGTGATGGCGAAAGCGTTTGGGAAGTTTACCGGTGTCGCTGTAGACACGCATGTTATGCGGATGGCGCCGCGACTCGGTCTTACCAAAGAAAAAGAACAAGAAAAGATTGCGAAAGATTTAGAGAAACTTTTTCCGCGCGAAGAGTATCTCCATGTGAATGAGTACCTTATTACGCATGGACGCGCCGTGTGTGTGCCACGAAAGCCAAAGTGTGCGGAGTGTGTGCTACGAGATATTTGTCCAGCGCTACTGTAGAGATGCAAGATTTTGTATCAATCAACCTACTGTCGTCCCGTCCTGCTCTGGCGGGAGGAATCCATATACTTCGTACTGAAAATTATAAATGTACGAAAAAAGCTTGTAGCATGTTTCCTGTGATCTGGCGGAGTCTGAATCCCCATCTTCGTGGGGATGACGATTGGAATGTGAGCCTCTAGTAGTTCGCGGTCACAATAAATATGGAGCTTGTCTGGTAGTACAGAGCATCTTGGTCTGTGGAGGCAGCGACTTTGTAGGTGATGGTGAATTGCTGATTGCTGATGGCGCCCGTCGTGCCGTTTACGGTGTCGGTATGGTCGGCGACGACATCGCCCGGCGGCGTTTGTGTGAAGGCGGCAAAAGCAGTGCCTCCCGAGAAGCGGTTGGACCCTTGGACACTCGTGTCACTTGAGGTGTAGCCGAAGCCGTAGATGCCACCGCCCCAGCTTGCGGGGGAGCTCCAGGTGCCGGAAAAATCAGGAATGGTGACGGTCGGCGCGCCGGCCGCGCGGAGAGCGTCGGTGTTATAGACCTTCACGGTATAGCCGTTACTCGCGTTGGTCGAGGTGGTTGTTGTGATTGTTTTGGTGTCAGTGTAGCTGTTTGCGGTGTTCAGATTGTTGAAAGCGACGGTGTTGCCGCTTAAGGAGAAAGAAAGCAGCGGAAGGACTTGTTGGCCGTTCGAGTCGGCGGCGGTTGCGACGTTACCGGCATTGTCGGTCGTTCGTACTGAAATGTAGTAGGTGACGCCGGTCGAGAGGTTGAGCGTGTTTTGCGTGAAGGAAGTGCTTGTCGTATTGTCGCACCAGTTGGCGCTCGCTTGCCAGGCACCCGCGCCGGAGCAGACGCTCCAGTAGAAGTCGTCGGGTTTCCGACGGATGGCATATTCATACTTCGAGAGTCCCGAGACATCCGTGTTGAAACCGGTCCAGTTGCCGGAAATTTGTGTGAGTGATCCGTCATTCCAATCTTGGTCGCCGCTTGTGCCGTCATAGACGGTACCACCGGTCGGCGCGGTCGCGTCTACTTTGAAGTCCATGGTGCCGGCGACGCCGAATTCGACGTAGGTGGATTCCGCGCTGTTGTCGTCGATTGCTTTCACTCTCCACCAGTAGCCGGTCGCGCTGTCGGAGAGTGTCGCGGGACAGGTGCCGGAACAACTGCCGCCCCCATAGGTGCCGACGATGAAGGTGAAGACTGTGCCGGAAGCAGAAAAGGAACCGTGCGTATAGTCGAGGACGAGTGAGGAGAATCCGGAATCGGTCGCGACTTGGACTTGGTACTTCACGGTGTCGCTATCTGGGTCGGTAATGGTGAAGCCGAGTTTCGGCGTATTGGACGTGGTCCACGCGGATTCGGCGATGGCGACATCGCTTCCGTTTTTTTGTGTGAGAGATGCGGGGGCGTCCGGGTTTGTATTGCCCCCCGAGTCGTCCCAACGGATCATCCCGGGATTATCCTCATTCACTCCGCCCTTGCCATCGTACGCTTCACCGTCAAAGGAACCGGTCGAAGTGTCGAAATCCCAGTATCCCGTATCATCCGAACCGATTCGGTTCACATTGAACTCCGCGCCGCTCCCCGTATTGTCGAATTGAACATCGGTAATCGTCTTTGTGCCGCTCCCTATTACCGTCGAAGCGACGGTGATGAATGCGTCGGCTGTCCCGGCGGTGCCGACGAGATTGTCGAATTTGGTATTGTTGAGACTCGTGACTGTCGATCCCGACTGGATGTCCAAGCCGGTCGCGCCATCGAGATAATCAAAATCAGTGTAATTTGCATTTATGGTGCCGCCACTTGCGATCGCAATGCCGTATCCATTGGAGGCGCTCTGACGGCTCACGGTCGTGCGATTGTCGCTCGTGCCGATTGCGGCGAGCGTGTCACCCGAGTCGACCGTGACGTTTCCCGCCGGATCGACACGTACGTCGACCTGTCGTTCGCTTCCGCCCGAGAGACTCGTTCCATCGAAATCCGTCGCGTAGCTCCAGTATTCATTCGTCCCAGTGTGAAAGTCTCCCCACGTATACACGTCGCCGTTGGTGTTCGCGTGATCTTGAGAAAGAAGCGAGCCGCTTGCGTCGATTGTGTAGGTTGCGGCGGACGAGTTCCAGAGGCGAATATCGGTATTTGCGCCGACTTGGAGGGTGCCATAGGTCTCGACGGACTGCGTTTTGCTTCCGACCGTATAGGCGCTTGCCGAGTTGAGGTAGAGCGTTGATCCGGTCCAGGTGGTCGCAGAGGTCTCGGCATCGACGATGGAGTAGGTGCCGCCCACTTCGAGCGTTCTTCCTGAGGCGAGTGTCCAATCGGAGACATTGGTCATGGTGAGATTGCGCGAGACTTTCATATCGCTTGTCTGAATTGTCCAGCCGCCCGAGCTATTGTTGAAAATGACATCGTAGAATGCTTTGGTTGCACCGGTTCCGCCGGCATCAATGGTTTTGCCGGTTCCGCCGGCATCGAAGGTGACGGTGCTGGTCGAGGAGGTGAAAGTGCCGCTATTCGCCCAGTTGCCGGAAATAGTGTAGGTACTCGCGCCACCCGAGGTGAGTGTACCAGAGCTTTCGATGGAGAGGTTTTCGGTCGTAAGTGTCTCAGAAGCGCCGATGGTGAGAGTATTGCTTCCCAGAATGCTCACGGTTTCTCCGGAATAGGAATTGGTTGATGATCCAGCGCAACTCGAGCCTTGGGCCGCGAGCGTTGAACTTGCCGCTTGGTGCATCGCGTCTTCGTCTTGTGTGCAATCATACTGATCGAGATTGGTGACGGTGATCCCGAGATTTTGATCGGAGCCGATCGAGAGCGTATTGGTATTCAAAACCATGCTGGCGATGTTGCCGGAGTTGGAATATTTGGTGACACCGGTCGATTCGGAGCTGTCCGCGATATCGCCGTCCGAATCGGTGGAAAAGACGGTGATAATAGCGTCGGTTCCGGGAGTAGCGACCGATCCGATGCTCCAGGCGCTACTTGCGACGCTCGCCATTTGATCCTGGAGCGTGCCGTTGTAGGCAACACGGACGAGCGTACCGTCGCCGATATTCGATGATCCGGAAATCGTGATGGGCGTGCCGATGGTCCACTGTGGCGTGACCGAATACGTTGTAAGCGCCGTCCCATTTGAAGTGACGCGAAATTGATAGATATCACTCGCCGAGGCGGAGGATGTCGCGGTAAGGCTCCATTCCATTTCGGTATAATCGTCGGTGGTAATATCGACGGTGTCTGCAGGGTTTTCGTCGTCTTGGATGCGGCCGGCATCGAAATCGCTCGTTGATTTTCCGGACGGAGCTGTGAGCTGGGAGGTGGTATTTTCGCCGCTTGCGGTGATATTGGAAGAAAGAGAAAGAAGAATTCTTTCGTCATAGGGCGGGATGGCAATCGTCTGCGCCACCGCTTCTTCCGACGCGGCCATTGCCATGGTTCCCGGGTTTTCGGTTTGTGTCTCGTTTTGACGATAGGCGAGAGAACACATCGTGGAAGAAGTGGACTGTGCTGATTCCACTTGTGCGACACCGGTATAGTTGGTGGACCAATAGGTTGCGGTATTGTCGTCGTCTTCCGCACCGAAAGACTCGAGCCAGAGCCACTTCTTGGACGAACCGGCATCGAGGCTCGGGGGATTCGGATTTGCGTTGGAGGTGGAGGCGGCAGTGCCGACTTTTATATCGCTACTAATGGTCGAAACGCCGTGTCCCGTAATGCGGACGACAGTCGCGGCATAGTCTTGGGAGGCGCCGGTGAGGGTCGCCGTGTCGCTCCCTACGGCGATTTTTGCCCAGGCAGCGTGGGAGACGACATTTCCGGTATACTGCTGACTGAAAAGTTGTGTCCACCCGCTTATACCCATATTGGTACCGCCGGTATTGTCGTTTGAGGCAAATGCGACAAGGAGATCGCCCGCGGTGATGCCGGAAGGCATATTGAGCGCGACGCCTCCAGAAAGCGTGGTGCCGTTTGTGGTGTTGCTCGAAGCGACCGTTGGAAAGGCATTTGCCGTGAGAACTTTGCGATAGGTACTGTCGGTCGATTTTTTGTATTCGAGTTGGTACTGGGCGGTTGCTGGATCGCCGGTCGCATTGAGGAGCGTCCGGAGCCTCGTGTTGGTCCCGGTCGAGCGGACAATATTCACATCCTGAAGCTGAAGCCACGAAGCGGCGCTCTCGCTCCCGTCGTCCGCGCGCCACCGGAAGCCTTCTTGTTCGATGGATGCCGAACTTCCCGCTTTGAAAGTAGCGATCATACCCATATAGGTAGCGCTCCCAATAGTTGCGGTAGTAGACTGTGTTCCTGTTGAAGTGAGTGTTTTGGTTGCCGCGGCGACACCCTTAAGGTATGTGGATCCAACATCACCCTGCTCGGTAAATGAATTCGACCACGCGGATACATTGGGACCATTCACTCGATATGTGATGCCGGCTACGGCTACTTCACTTGCCTGACTGGTGGTTCCCGTGGTTCCGCTCGGTGCGGATGTGCCACTCGCCGCCGCTTGAGTTGCGGTTTGATCAAGTGGAGATGCGTCAAATGGCCCTTCAATTTCTATAACAACCGCTGCGTTTTCATCGGATGCTCCGGATCCGGGAGTGATACTTGTTTCCCCGCCTGTGGCGATTTTGTAGTAGATAGCGCCCTGGTCGACGTTTGTCGCGTCGGTTACCGCTACTGCTTCCGAGAAGCCCGATGGTGCGGTGGAGTTTCCGTCGCCCGTAAAATGAGTGCACACAAGGAGATTGCCGGCAGTGGCGGCCGAATCAAGCGTTACGGTTATGGACGAAACGCTATTTGCTCCGTTTTGTTTTGTTTGGACGATGTCTCCGAAGGCGGCGATGGCGGTTTCTGTTTTGAGAGAGCTTGCAGTTGTTATGAAAAAGAAAACAAAAAAACCACATACAAACATTCGTCGTTTTTGTTTTCTTGGGGTAGGATGAATTTTTTTTGTTGCTAGTGAAACGCGTGTTTGCATGGTTGTTTTTTGCTCGCTGTAAAACAAAAATCAGGAAGACTTCTCTTCCTGATTATAGCACGAGCTGGCTTTCTGATTGTTTTGGAATTCTCAAAACCGCATATTCTTTTTGACGGTTTTGGTTACCTCATTACTTTCGGAGATGCGATTCATCCAGTTGGGTTTCTGGGTTGGATGAGAAGGAGGGGTGGAAGGAGTCGAAAGGGGGGAAACGGAAGGGGTCGGCTGGACAGGAGACATGGGACGAAGGGGTGAAGGGGACGAAGGGGGAATACTGGGTTGAATGGGGGAAATGGGAGTGGAAGGGTAAAGGGGTTTGTCGAGGGGAATGGTGTTTGCTGGCTGAAGAGGTGGAAGAGGACGAGGGGTTGAAGGGGGAGAAACGGGAGGGAGAGATTGTTTCTTTTTTCGTTTTCTTCGAATAATGAGGAAGATGATTATGAGAATGAGAAGACCGAGGAAGGTGCCGACGGTGATGACGAGCCATTTGGGGATGATCCAGAAGGCGATGTATTGGGAGACTTCTTGGCTCTTCTGTCCGTAGGTTGCTTTGAAGGTCGCGTGGAATTTGCCGATTGGGATATTCCAGAAGTGCGCGATATCGGGTTTCCACATTGTGTCGAATTTCCGCCGGCTCTCGGGGAGGACGCTTCCTTTTTTAGGATTTATGTCGAGACGTTCAACGGTGTGTCCGCGCCAATCGGCGATGGCGATATCGCCCGAAGGGCGCGTGTGGACCGTGCCGGTATTTCGGAGGAAGAGGGTGAAGGCGACGGGCGGCGTCCAGAAGAACCAGGGCGCCGAGAATTCTTCGACGCGCATTTCCTCGCGAATGTCGCCCGGGATGCGCACAAGGAGGAGGCTCCCGACCATGGTGGAGAGGGCGACCTGCGCCTCTTGGTCTTTGTCTTCGGGAGGTTTGGTGCCGAGGAAGACGACGCCGTAGTGACCGCCCGGCTCGGCGTCGTCCGGCACCTTGATGCGGAAGCGGAATTCGACGACCTGTTCGGGGAGGATCGCGACTTTGGGGGTATAGAAGGAGACCCAGTTGGCGATCGAGAAGCGCGAGCTGCTCTCGAGCGCCGTCGTCCCGATTTCATACTTGGGTTCGCCACCATCACCGGAAGAGGTGAAGTTTCCCGCGGAGGGATAGAGCTCGATCAGGTTCTTGGTGGGATTGGTAATCTGGATGGTATGCGCCGTTTCTTCGCCAGGCTTCAATGTCATTTCAAATGATGGCGGCGAAAGCGTGAGTCCTTCAGCCGCCACCTCAAACGGAGTCGTTTGAGCCAGTGATATTTTTGGCGAAAAAAGTAAAATGCTTGCCAAAAATATGATGATGGCGAATTTTAAATGATAAATTTCAAATTTCAAAAGAAATTTGAATGATTGAATTTCAAAATTTGTCATTAAAACATTATTTTGTAATTTAGATTTTTTCATTTGAAATTATTTTAGAGCAAATACTAAAAAAAGGCTTACGCCCCCCTCTTTTTTGAAAGTAGCGGAGAATATATTCGGCTAAAAGTTCCCCGTGCAAATATACGTGATCGTGGTTGAGTAGGCGCCGGCTTGGGTGGTGGCGGCGACGTTTACGATATAGGACACGGTGAAGGTGGTGGAGGCGGTGGCGGCGCTTGCTGTCGCCAGGTTGGTGGTGGTATCAGCGATGAAACGATACTCGTCGGCAGTGTTGTAGTCGGAAGCGGGGGCGCCTGTGCCGCCAGAGGGCTCGGCGCCGGTATTGGGGGTTGCGTTGTCTTTGAGGTTGATACCGAACTGCTCGGTGCCGGTCGAGGAAGTGGTCTTGGTTCCCATGGCGTCAATCGTATTTGCGCCGCTCGTCAAGGTGGCGCCGTAGTAGGTGATGGTGTAGCCGCTTGTTGCATTGGTGGCGGCGGCAAGGGTATTGGCGGTGCCGTTATTGAAACCGGTGTTGGAAGAATCGGGATTCAAGACACCACCGGAACGGGTGAGGGAGACGGTATTTTGCGAGAGCGTGAAGGTGAGATAGGGATCAATGGTGGTTGAAACCACCACCTGATCGTCATCGACGATTGCGGTTGCGATTTGTCCCGTGTCGCCGAAAGTACCGGTAATGGCAATGACATAGTTTGCGGCGGTTGTCGGATTGTCGATTTGAGTATCGCCGCCCGAGGCGTTGGTGCCGATTTCGACGACAACTTTCCATCCGGCGGTGATCGCGGTGCCACCGCTACTCGGATAGGTGAGGGTGAGGACGCGATTCTCGGTGCCAGAAAAGGCGGCGCCCCAGGTTGCGGCACCGGCTGATCCGGCGAGTGTTGCTTCGTTTTCATAGCCGGTCGAGGCGCCGTAGGAGAGATCGACATCGCCAAAATCAAGACCGGTTGCATCAAAATCCGACGGGAAGGTGACAATAATAGTATCCGTCACTTCCGCGGCGCCGGTCGGCGATGTGAATCGGATCGTGTGATTGGAAAACTCGTCTTTTTTGACGCGACTCTGAGTGTCGGAGAGCGCGGTAAGAGAGGCGGCCTTGGCTTGATTTACGAATACGCCAAGAGAGATAACAAAAACAAGGACGACTGAGAACGCTCCGCCTAGAGCATTTTTCATTTGCGCCCAAACGGGTTTTCGCCTGCGTCTTTTGGAAGGCATAATTTTTGTTTTCCAGTGAGACTCTTTTTGAATTCTCTATCTCAGAATCCTTCTATGGGAAATAGTATACAGTATTTTTGTTTTTTTACGAAGGAGTCGAGAGAATTGTGTCAAGTACTTAGAGCTCTTCACTTTTCTCGTGCTCTCCGCTAGGATGGGAAATATGAAAGAACTCTTGCAATCAGCACTCAAAGACGCATTCCAATCACTTTTCGATGAAGGAGGGAAGACTCTTTCGTGTGAAGGGGAACCTTCTTTCGATGTGACATTCCCAAAAGATGACTCGCATGGAGACTATACATCGAACATTGCTCTTTCGCTTGCGAGGCATTTGAAGCAATCGCCACTTGATATAGCTCACCGTCTTGAAGAGCAGTTGTCCAAGGATAATCGCTTGAGACAATTTACTATTGAAGTTGTTGCTCCGGGGTATATCAATTTTTCGGCCACTCCGGAGATGCTTGCGGGAATTGTAGCGGAAATATGCGCCAAGAAGAATGAATATGGCGCACAAGAGCGCAATGATCATGGCAAGATTCTTCTGGAATTCATCTCTGCCAACCCGACCGGACCGCTCCATATGGGGAATGCTCGCGGAGGATTCTTTGGTGATACGCTCTCGCGAATTCTGAAGAAGTGCGGCTATGACGTTTCAACTGAATATTATGTGAATGATGCCGGGGAGCAGGTTGCGAAGCTTGGGCATAGTGTCCTTAAAGATACTGAAGCGGTATATGGTGGTGAGTATATCGATGATCTTGGGAAGAGATGGGCGCGACAGTCGGGAACTTCGAGTACGACCGATCCGCGAGTTGTTGGAGCGTGGGCAGGGCGGATTGTTCTGGAAGAATACATTCAGAAAACCGTTTCGGAGCGAATGGGAATATCGTTTGACGATTTTATCTCTGAAAAAAACGATATCGTCGAGGCAGGATATGTCGATCGGGCAATCTCGTTTCTCAAAGAGGAGGGACTGACCCATGAAGAGCAAGGCGCTCTTTGGCTTCGGACGACGCAGTATGGTGATGATAAAGACCGAGTACTCATAAAAGCAAATGGAGAAAGGACCTATTTTGCGTCGGACTGTGGGTATCTTCTCCACAAAAAGGAACGTGGCTTTGACCGAATCAGCGAGGTCTGGGGTGCTGATCACCATGGGTATGTGGCGAGGTTTCACGCGGCGGCGGAGGCACTTGGCTTTGCCCGGGATCGAGTGACGTTTACACTGGTTCAATTGGTACGCTTGGTAAAGAATGGTCAGGAAGTCCGCATGTCCAAGCGCGCTGGGAATATCGTGACGGTAGATGAATTGCTCAATCGGATTGATGTTGATGTGGTGCGATTCTTCTTTCTCATGTATTCCCCTGATACACACATGAATTTCGATATGGGACTTGCCGAAGAGCGAAGTCAGAAGAACCCGGTCTTCTATGTACAGTATGCTCATGCGCGTATGGCGAGTATTTTCCGGAAAGCCGAAGAAGAACTTGGTATGAATATGCAAGAATTCTCTGTCAATCAAGAAGAAATACACCTTCAGAATTCGAAAGAGATTCTTTTGGTGCGACACTTGGCGAAGTTTTCAGAAGTGCTTTGCTCTGCCGTTGAAACGTCTACTGTGCACCAGCTTCCTCAGTATGCGATTCGTCTCGCCGATCTTTTCCACTCGTTTTACAACGAATGTACGGTTCTTGATTCCGGGAATATGCCCGTGACACGATCACGTCTCGCGCTTGTCGGTGCGACCAAGAATGTGCTCGCGGAGACGCTTCGATTGATTGGTGTCTCTGTGCCAGAGAGGATGTGAGGCAATTTTCTTGTGGCGCGTTCTTTGACAGTGCTTGGCGCTTTGTTATGCTGACCAAAGTGTCAGTTTTTCTTTTCTTTCTATGTCCACCCCGCTTCATATTTTGAAAACGCAGTTTGGGTTTGATTCGTTTCGCTCTCATCAGGAGGCGATTATCGAAGCAGTGCTCGCTGGGAGAGATGCCTTTGTGCTCATGCCGACGGGCGGTGGGAAGTCGCTTTGCTATCAGATTCCAGCGCTTCTTTTGCCAAATGTCACTGTGGTTATTTCGCCACTCATCGCGCTGATGAAGGATCAAGTGGATGCACTTCGGGTGGCTGGTGTTGCGGCGGAATATCTCAATTCGTCGCTCTCGCCCGAAGAGCAGGATCGGGTGCTCGCCTCTCTTGTGCGCAGGAAGACGAAGCTCTTGTATATTGCGCCCGAGCGACTTTTTGGCGCGTCATCCCTTGTTCCGTTCTTGCAAGAAGTGGGCGTGTCACTTTTTGCGGTTGATGAGGCGCACTGTATCTCGGCATGGGGACATGATTTTCGTCCGGAGTATCGCTTCCTTTCCGACCTCAAGAAATTCTTCTCTGCGACGCCGACGGTCGCGCTCACGGCAACGGCGGACGATTTGACGAGTCAGGATATTGTCGAACGACTCGCGCTCCACTCACCGCTCTTTTTCAAATCGAGCTTTGACCGTCCAAATATCCACTATACTATCGAACCGAAAGCAAAGAGTTTTGAGCGATTGATTCGCTATCTTGCAACGCGCCGCAATGATTCCGGTATTGTCTATACGCTGTCACGGAAATCTGCTGACAGTGTGGCAAGGCGACTTACTGAAGCAGGATTCTCGGCGCTATCCTATCATGCAGGGCTCGATGCGAGTGTACGAGACAAACATCAGGGTCGATTTCTCCGCGATGAGACCAAGATTATTGTTGCGACGATTGCTTTTGGTATGGGAATCAACAAGTCCAATGTGCGATTTGTTGTCCATATGGATCTCCCCAAGAATATCGAGAGCTACTATCAGGAGACGGGGCGTGCTGGCCGGGATGGTCTTCAGAGTGAAGCGCTCCTCTTCTATTCGCCGGCAGATGTGCAGAAGCTCGCACGGTTTGCACTCGTTGATGGGAATGAAGAGCAATCGGTCGTTATGCTCCGCAAGCTCAAACAGCTGGCAGACCTCTGCGAGGCAAATGTGTGTCGACGACATCTCATCTTGCGCTATTTCGGTGAAGTTTTTCCAGAATCATGCGATGCCTGTGATGTGTGTCTCTCCGAACGGACGACATTTGATGGCACGCTTATTGCGCAGAAATTGCTTTCGGCAGTCTTTCGTCTCCATGAGCGATTTGGTCTTGGCTATACTATAGACGTGCTTCGCGGATCGAAATCCGAGAAGATTCGCCCCGAGCATCGTGCCATAAAAACTTTTGGCGCGGGCACAGACACTTCTCGGGAAGCGTGGTTTCGCTATGCCAAGGATCTCATCGCATTGGGATTCCTGAAGCAAGTGGGCGAACCATACCCGACACTTTCACTGACAGAGAAGAGCGCTGCTGTACTTCGTGGTGAGACACGGGTAATGCTGACCGCTTCAGTGGAAGTCAAAAAGGAAGTAGAGGTAGTCATTCCTGCTCACGAAGCGACACTTCTCGATCAACTCAAAGCGCTTCGTACGGACTATGCGCAGAAAGAAAACGTGCCGCCCTACATTATCTTCTCCGATGCGACACTTCTCGAGCTTGCCACATTTCTTCCATCGGACATATCCGAGCTTGCGCGAATCTCTGGCTTCGGAGAAGTGAAGACGCGGCGATATGGCAAAGCCTTCCTCAGTGTTGTCGCTACCTATTGTCGAGAACACGGACTGTCATCAAAAATGTCGGAGAAAATTTCGGTTCGTTCTCGCCGAAAGATAAGGTGACGCAGAAGTCTGTTTGCCGAGAGACAGGGGTCTCAGCGCGATAGAGAGACGCACTTTTGGAAAAGTTGAGATTTCTCAACTTCGCTCGGAATGACATGGCTTCCGCTCTATCGTTTCAAGCAAAGTATTTTCTCGTATTCTGCGGAGGGCGAGTTGTTTCAGAAGATGCGCGTGTGATGATACAATGGTGATATCAAAACCCCCTCTATGAAACTCTCCCTCACACATTTCCTCCAGTGGGGCGGCATCGCCGCCGTGCTGCTTGTTGTCGTCGGACTCAACTACGATTTCGAATCCAAAGCCAGCATGCAGCTCAATGGTTCTGTCGAGAGCTCGCTCTCCCAATCCCTCCGCGGCTACTGGAAACTCGATGACGGCTCCGGCACCAACGCGACCGACAGTAGCGGAAACACGAACACCCTCGCCATGACCGGCTCCCCGAGTTGGACGACGGGGAATATCGGTCCATACGCTCTCGACTTCTCCGGCTCGGGACAATACCTCTCCGTCGCCGATCCCGCAAGCGGTGTCCTCGACTTTGCCGATGGCGCCGACTTCTCCATCACCGGCTGGTTCAACCGAGACACTTTCACCGCCGATCACACGATCGTCGCCAAGAAAACAGATCAAACGACCAATGCCGGCTATGTGCTATGGATAGATAACAATGGAGGAACCGATTACCTCAACTTCGAGATCGCCGATGGAACCGATACCTACAGCGTCGCTTCCTCTACCGACTTCAGCGCGACCGGTTGGCACAACTTTGCCGCCGTCTGGGATGACTCGAACGGCATGTATCTCTATATAGATGGCGGTCTCAACAGTAGCACGACCACATCAACCGCAAGTATCGGCAGTCTCGCCAATACCAATGCCTTCCGTATCGGCGCGGAATCAGATGCGGGCGTTCCCTTTGACGGGAAGCTCGACGATATTCGCGTCTATGGCTCCGCCCTGAGCGCAAGCGATGTCTTGAAGCTCTACCAAACGACCGCGCCGGCACAGCCGGTCGACACAGGGCTCGTCGGGCACTGGACCTTTGACGGACCGGATATTGCGGGGACGACCGCGATCGATCGGTCAAGTTTTGGGAATAATGGAACGATAACGGGAGCGGTACCGACGATCGGGAAATTGGGCCAGGGGATGGGGTTTGATGGGACGGCGTCTACCTCAATCGATGCCGGGTCGGGGAGTTCTCTCGATAATCTGCCTGCCATGACCATAGCTTTCTGGGTGCGCATTGAATCCTTCCCGACCTTAAAGAACTATGTCCTCTCGAAAGATTTGAATTGTTGCGGCGCGTCAGTCGGATGGATAACATCATTCCATTCGTACTACAAAATGTTTGCCCTCGAAGTACAATACGATGGCGGAACGAATTTGAACGCGAGTACACCGGACAATAGTTTCACTAGCAGTGACTTCGGAGTATGGACGCATGTGGCAGTCACTTGGACAGGGAGCCAGTCAACATCGGGTATGACCTTCTACAAAAACGGAGTCGCTTTGACAACAAGCAATTGGGATGACGGAATAGGGAGCCGTGCTGATGATAGCGGCTATCCAGTTACAATTGGCGCCGCCCCAAACTACGAAGGAAATGGAATTGACGGCTCCCTCGACGATATACGCCTCTATAACCGCGTCCTCTCGGCGACGGAAGTAGTGAACCTCTATACTCTCGGGCGGTAGGGTGATAGATGGAACGAGAAGCATAGATACCTCATTCAATCCATTCAAGCGTTCATTTGTAAAAAATAATTTTCTAGCCGTCATCCTATGCTACCCCTCAAAATATCGGTCAAGAAGAGAATGTTCCGATCAGTTTTCTTTTCGGTCACTGCCCTTTTTCTGTTCGTCGGTATTTCTTCAAGCGCCGAAGCGGCAAACAAATATGTGCGCCAGGGTGCTTCTGGGAGTGGGAGCGATTGGGCGAACGCGTATGCGACATTGCCGAGCGATCTGACCCGCGGCGATACCTACTACATCGCGGATGGGAGTTACGGCAGCTACACCTTCGACGACAACGCCAGCGGTACAACGCCGATCACTATCAAGAAATGCACTGCGAGCGATCATGGG
The DNA here is from genome assembly GCA_016699385.1 of Candidatus Moraniibacteriota bacterium. Lineage (NCBI taxonomy): Bacteria > Candidatus Moraniibacteriota > Candidatus Moraniibacteriota bacterium. The sequence continues at coordinate 1,099,241 of CP064974.1, forward strand.
ACGGAGACGGGGTACAGTTCGGCTTATTGCGACGGGCAGGCGGTATTTGGGTCATTTATTTTTGCGAGTGACTACTGGATTATTGATGGTGCAACGCGGAATGAAAGTAATTGGGCTGATGGTGGTGCGTACGGTTTCCGCGTATCAACGTTCTCGGCGAACACGTCATTCTCGCCGGGAGTGTGCGCATCTAATCTGACAATGCAGTATGTGAACGCAGGGGGCACGCCCACGGGAAACCCGCCGACAGGCGGCGTGGACGCAGCATTTTATATAGGCGGTTTTGATGAATATTGTCAGAATTGGACGATGTCTCACAACTATGTGCACGACACAATCACAACCTATCATATGAATGGAGTACGGGGCGGGTTGATCGAGTACAGCTATATCGTAAATGGATGGTCAAAGGAAGCGATCCGCGGTCAAATTTGTATGAGCAATTTTTCCATTCGGCATAATATCTTCAAGGATTCCTGTCAGGGGAATCCTGCTGATCCCACAGCTGGTGCTTGTACTGGGACAATTGCCCTTTTTGATGGTTTACGAAAACTCGGCATGCTGGGCTAATTCGAAAATCTACGGAAATGTTTTATGGGTAATCAATAGTGCATCTATGCAAGATGCTATCATTGTTATCGGTGGATCAAACGACAATGTTCCGGGAGTGGAAATCTACAATAATACCCTGGCGGGTTTTAAGGAAGGGAATCTCGCTGTCTTGGTCCGAGGTTCGGGTAGCGTATGCCGAAACAATCTGTCATACGATACTGCCAGATCGGTTGCCTATAGTTGCTCGTCATCGTCAAATAACATTCACAGTAATATTTCCCCGTTCGTCAACTACTCAGGAGGAGATTTCCGCCTGTCTGGAGCTACGGCGGCGGGTTATTCTCTGGGTTCACCCTACAACGCGGATTTATTGAGCAATACCCGCGGTGCCGACGGCACCTGGGACATCGGCGCCTACGAGTACACCTCCGGCTCTAGTACCCCCGACACCACTTCTCCCACTTCTCCCACCGGCCTCGCCGCAAACGCCACGAGCCAATCGAGCATCACCGTCTCCTGGACCGCCTCGACCGATCCGATAGTCGCGGGACAGACCACCTCAGGTATTTCCAATTACATCGTCGAGCGCTGCCAAGGCTCCGGTTGTTCCACCTTCACCCAAGTCGGCACTCCGACCACCTCTCCCTTCGTCGACTCCGGCCTCACGCCAAACACCTTTTACAACTATCACGTCCGCGCGACCGATGCCGCCGGGAATCTCTCCGGCTGGTCCAATGTGGTCGGTGCCACCACGCAGTCGGGCGGAGTCAATTATTACATCCGTGACGGAGGCACATCCTCAACCTGTACCGACTGGACGAATGCCTGTGATTCGCTTCCGTCGACTCTGGTGCGCGGGGCAACCTACTATATCGCGGATGGGAGTTACGGCAGCTACACCTTCGACGACGACGCGAGCGGTACGACACCGATTACAATCAAGAAATGCATTGCGAGCGATCACGGGACGGGGACGGGATACAGTGCGGACTATTGCGACGGGCAGGCGGTATTTGGCGGTCTGTATTTCACTCGTCCTTATTATGTCATCGACGGCGCCACGCGAAATGAAAGTAACTGGAAGGACGCCGGGGCTTATGGCATTAGAGCGACTGAAGTTCGGGCGTCTCGGCTCGATGGAGGACATTCCCCATCAGGTGAATGCTCGGCGGATAATCTGTCGTTCAGCTATTTGCACGTCGGCAATACGGGGACTACTTATGCCACATACACCGGGTCGAGATCTTTTTATCTAGGCGGGTTTGGGGCGGTGCGCTAGCCTGCCAAAATTGGTCGATCTCTCGGGTACTTATTCAGAACACGCTGGAGTTGCAGTGCGCTGGCGGCGAAGGGCTTCTTGTTGAGAAAAGCTATTTTTACAAAGGTTGGTCCAAGGAAGCAATAAGGGGGCAAGTGCATTGCAAGGATGCGATTGTTCGATGGAATATTTTGAGGATTCATGTCACAATCCGCAAGAGGGCTATGCTTGTACTGGTGAAATTGCTGCTTGGGATGGAAATGCCAACTCAATGGATGCGTGGCAAATCTATGGTAATGTCTTCTACAAGACAGGGCAAGACACTTATCTCAATACAGACGCTGTTGTGATGATTGGAGATACGGTTGGTCCTGGGCCGGTTACTAATAATTCCGTTGCATACGACAATACTATTGCAGGAATTAAGGTTGGTTATAATTCGAGCATCCACTTAAACGGTGGCACAGGCAATGTCTGTCGCAATAATCTCTGGTATGATACCAAGACCAGTGGTTGTTCCGCGAATACTTCTAGCAATAATATCCTAGCTACTAGCAATCCGTTTGTTAATTATCCGGGTGGCGATTTGCGATTGTCCGGTACCACGGCGGCGGGTTATTCTCTGGGTTCACCCTACAACGCGGATTTATTGGGCAGCACCCGCGGTGCCGACGGCACCTGGGACATCGGCGCCTACGAGTACACCTCCGGCTCTAGTACCCCCGACACCACTTCTCCCACGTCTCCCACCGGCCTCGCCGCAAACGCCACGAGCCAATCGAGCATCACCGTCTCCTGGACCGCCTCAACCGATCCGATAGTCGCGGGACAGACCACCTCAGGTATTTCCAATTACATCGTCGAGCGCTGCCAAGGCTCCGGTTGTTCCACCTTCACCCAAGTCGGCACTCCGACCACCTCTCCCTTCGTCGACTCCGGCCTCACGCCAAACACCTTTTACAACTATCACGTCCGCGCGACCGATGCCGCCGGGAATCTCTCCGGCTGGAGCAATGTGGTCGGCGCCACCACACAAGCTCCTGATACGCAAGCGCCCACAGCTCCGAGTAATCTCCAAACCTCCGTCGTCTCATCCTCCAGCATCAACCTCGCCTGGACGGCAAGCACAGACAATGTCGCCGTCACCAATTACACCGTCGAACGCTGCTCCGGAACTTCCTGCACCACCTTCACCCAAATCGCCACTCCAACGACCAACTCCTACTCCGACGCCGGTCTTACGGGAACGACGACCTACCGCTACCGAGTCCTCGCAACCGATGCCGCCAACAACACTTCCCCCTACTCAAATATTGCTTCCGCCACGACCCCGAGACACCTCCCGTCTCCCAGTATCTCCAGGCGGGCTACAACTTTGCCGAAGGCACCGGCACCACGACCCAAGACATCTCCGGTCACAATCACACCGGTACTCTCTCCAATACCACCTGGTCGACGAGCGGCAAATACGGAAACGCTCTCGACTTTAACGGAACGAGCAGCTCTGTCGGTATTGGAAACTGGAACATTCCCGGAAGCGCCATCACCCTAAGCGCCTGGGTACGGGCGGACGACTGGAAGACGGACGATGTCCGCATCCTCTCCAAAGCAACCGACAGTACCGAACAGGGACATACCTGGATGCTCTCCGATTCCAATAGTCTCCTCCGCTTCCGCCTCAAAACCGGTGGCACAACCACAACCCTCGTTGCAACGAGCGGCACTCTCCAAACAAATGTCTGGACTCATGTCGCCGCGGTCTATGACGGAAGCACGATGACACTCTACAAAGACGGACTCGAAGTCGGAAGCCAAGCCAAAACCGGCACCATCGATCAAAACACCGCCAACATTTCAATCGGAGCAAATCCCGAAGGCTCCAACTCCTTTGACGGTACGATAGACGATGTCCGCATCTACAACAAGGCGCTCACGCAACAAGAAATCCAAACCGATATGAATACCCCGCTCACCCAAGGAGGAAGCGGAACCCAAGTTTGCAACACCGTGACGACCGCGAACTTCTCCGATGCCGCTTACAACAGTTACGGCGCGCCTTTCGATGCGTTTCAAACGAGTACGAATCTGATGAATGCACTGTGCACCAGCGCCGACACGCATACCATCACGTTCACGACCGGAGTAACGGGAGACACCGCGAGAATCGTCTACACCAAAGGCTACTGGTACGATGCAATAGGAAGCGCCTGGCGACAATACACCGGCACCTGCACGGGAGCGCTCAATGGCGAGTGGTGCCAAGGCTCCGTCTCCGCGACGATCACGGATGCCAATGTCTCCACTTCCGGGACGGGCTCACCCACCTACCTGGTCGGGATGACCTGCAGTGTGCAGGGAGGTGGGTGGAAGTGTGGGTGTAGAGATACGACGTGCGCGAATTTCTCGTGGCAGGTGCAGGGGGCGGGGATGTAGAAACGAAGATTTTGCGTCCCAATTATCTTTCCAACCTATGTTTTCTATCCGACTCTTTTCTTGGACAATCATTGCGCTTTTTCTTGCTGTGGGGGCGGGGTTCTACTGGAAACACCAAGGGCAGAATGAATCAAAAGCCGGGACGACGGTGAATGCGCCCGAAACAACAATCAATACGCTCACGACCGGACTCGTCGGGCATTGGACATTTGATGCCCTCGATATCTCCGGGACGACGGTAACGGATCGGGGAACCGGAGGAAATGACGGGACGATCACGGGAGCAGTGCCAGCCTTGGGGAAACTGGGTCAGGGATGGGGTTTGATGGGGGTGGGGATTATGTTTGCATGGGCGATGTCCTTGCATTCGAACGTACCGACCCATTTTCGCTTTCGGCATGGGTTCATCTCGCGACAGACTCGGATGTAGACGGTTCAATAATCGGAAAGATGGGTCCTACCCCGATCAGCGAGGATACGACATCTATGCTTCGACCGCTTCATGGAAAGCGAATATTCGAAACAGCGATTCCGGTTCCAATGGCATCACCGTGAATGGACTTTCCGATATCGCCGATGAAACATGGCACCATATCGCTGTGACGTATGACGGTTCCTCGAGCGCTTCGGGGGTCACTCTGTACGTCGATGGCGCGGATGATACGGGCACGACTGACATGGATACGCTTTCCGCTACCATTGTCTCGAGTGCGGATTTTTCGATGGGCACACGAAACTGCACCCCTTCGCCCATCTTTGATGTTAAGGGGGTGATCGACGATGTTCGCATCTACTCCCGCGCGCTCACCCAAGCGGAAGTCTACCAGCTCTCCACTGCCGGCGTGGCGACGGTGAACGCTCCTGTCGAAGACCCCCTCTCCCAATCCCTCCGCGGCTACTGGAAACTCGATGACGGCTCCGGCACCAATGCGACCGACAGTAGTGGAAATGCAAACACCCTCGCCATGACTGGCTCTCCCGGTTGGGTGACCGGAAACATCGGTCCCTCTGCCCTCGACTTCTCCGGAAGCGGACAATACCTCTCCGTCGCCGATCCGCAAGCGGTGTCCTCGACTTTGCCAATGGAGCCGACTTCTCCCTCACAGGCTGGTTCAATCGAGACACTTTCACCGCCGACCACACCATCGTCGCCAAGAAAACCGACCAAGCTACCAATGCCGGCTATGTCGTCTGGATAGATGCCTCTACCGATACGGTCAACTTCGAAATTTCTGATGGTACCTATACCTACGAAGCAGACTCTACCACAACATTCACATCAACCGGTTGGCATCACTTCACTGCCGTCTGGGATGATAGTCGTGGTGCCTCTGTCTATATCGACGGAGGACTCAATGGAAGCACAGAAACCTCTACCAGTAGTATAGGAGACCTCTCGAACGCCAATGCCTTCCGTATCGGAGCCGAATCCGACGCCGGAGTTCCTTTTGATGGCAAGCTCGATGATATCCGCGTCTATGGCTACGCTCTCTCTGCTGACGAAGTAAAGAAGCTCTACAATACCACGAGCCCCGCCCAACCCGTCGACACCTCCTTGGTTGGGCACTGGACGTTTGATGGTCCGGATATTCAGGGGAGTACCGCAATAGACAGGAGTAGCTTCGGGAACAATGGGACGATAACGGGAGCGGTACCGGTGAAGGGGAAATTGGGCCAGGGGATGAGTTTTGATGGGGATGGGGATTATGTGTATGCCGGGTCGGGGTCGTCGCTTGCCAATTTGAGCGCTCTCACGATTTCATTTTGGATGAATTTGGATTCGTTTGGCCAGAATAGCCAGGGAAATGTTATCAACAAAGGTTCCGATTGTTGCACGCCTTTGGAAGGATTTCTCGTGAGAGTGGACGGAATATATAATTTTGTCGTATTTGGTGTTGATTATGATGGAGCGACAGATCTTGCAATGCAGTCCCTTGATAATTCTCTGACGAGTTCAGATTTCGGTATCTGGAATCATATCGCGGTGACATGGACCGGATCATCCGCAGCGACGAGCGTCGTCATATACAAGAACGGACAAAATGTCACTCAGTCATCCGGCGACAATGGCATCGGAAGTCGGAGAGACGATTCCGGATCGGGTTTCCATATTGGAGTTGATGCAGGATGGCCCATTGCGCGTGCTTTTGATGGGAAACTCGACGATGTCCGCCTCTACAATCGTGTCCTCTCGGCAACGGAAGTAATGAATCTCTATACTCTCGGGCGGTAGGGCGATAGATGGAACGAGAAGCATAGATACCTCATTCAATCCATTCAAGCGTTCATTTGTAAAAAATAATTTTCTAGCCGTCATCCTATGCTACCCCTCAAAATATCGGTCAAGAAGAGAATGCTCCGATCAGTCTTCTTTTCGGTCACTGCCCTTTTTTTGTTCATCGGTATTTCTTCAAGCGCCGAAGCGGCAAACAAATATGTGCGCCAGGGTGCTTCTGGGAACGGGAGCGATTGGACGAACGCGTATGCGACATTGCCGAGCGATCTGACCCGCGGCGATACCTACTATATCGCGGATGGGAGTTACGGCAGCTACACCTTCGACGACAACGCCAGCGGCACAACGCCGATCACGATTAAGAAATGCACTGCGAGCGATCATGGGACGGAGACTGGGTACAGTTCGGCTTATTGCGACGGGCAGGCGGTATTTGGGTCATTTATTTTTGCGAGTGACTACTGGATTATTGATGGTGCAACGCGGAATGAAAGTAATTGGGCTGATGGTGGTGCGTACGGTTTCCGCGTATCAACGTTCTCGGCGAACACGTCATTCTCGCCGGGAGTGTGCGCATCTAATCTGACAATGCAGTATGTGAACGCAGGGGGCACGCCCACGGGAAACCCGCCGACAGGCGGCGTGGACGCAGCATTTTATATAGGCGGTTTTGATGAATATTGTCAGAATTGGACGATGTCTCACAACTATGTGCACGACACAATCACAACCTATCATATGAATGGAGTACGGGGCGGGTTGATCGAGTACAGCTATATCGTAAATGGATGGTCAAAGGAAGCGATCCGCGGTCAAATTTGTATGAGCAATTTTTCCATTCGGCATAATATCTTCAAGGATTCCTGTCAGGGGAATCCTGCTGATCCCACAGCTGGTGCTTGTACCGGGACAATTGCCCTTTTTGATGGTTACGAAAACTCGGCATGCTGGGCTAATTCGAAAATCTACGGAAATGTTTTATGGGTAACCAATAGTGCATCTATGCAAGATGCTATCATTGTTATCGGTGGATCAAACGACAATGTTCCGGGAGTGGAAATCTACAATAATACCTGGCGGGTTTTAAGGAAGGGAATCTCGCTGTCTTGGTCCGAGGTTCGGGTAGCGTATGCCGGAAACAATCTGTCATACGATACTGCCAGATCGGTTGCCTATAGTTGCTCGTCATCGTCAAATAACATTCACAGTAATATTTCTCCGTTCGTCAACTACTCAGGAGGAGATTTCCGCCTGTCTGGAGCTACGGCGGCGGGTTATTCTCTGGGTTCACCCTACAACGCGGATTTATTGAGCAATACCCGCGGTGCCGACGGCACCTGGGACATCGGCGCCTACGAGTACACCTCCGGCTCTAGTACCCCCGACACCACGTCTCCCACTTCTCCCACCGGCCTCGCCGCAAACGCCACGAGCCAATCGAGCATCACCGTCTCCTGGACCGCCTCGACCGATCCGACAGTCGCAGGACAAACCACGTCAGGTATTTCCAATTACGTCGTCGAACGCTGCCAAGGAACAGGCTGTTCCACCTTCACCCAAGTCGGCACTCCGACCACCTCTCCCTTCGTCGACTCCGGCCTCACGCCAAACACCTTTTACAACTATCACGTCCGCGCGACCGATGCCGCCGGGAATCTCTCCGGCTGGTCCAATGTGGTCGGCGCCACCACCAAGCTCCTGATACGCAAGCGCCCACAGCTCCGAGTAATCTCCAAACCTCCGTCGTCTCATCCTCCAGCATCAACCTCGCCTGGACGGCAAGCACAGACAATGTCGCCGTCACCAATTACACCGTCGAACGCTGCTCCGGAACTTCCTGCACCACCTTCACCCAAATCGCCACTCCAACGACCAACTCCTACTCCGACGCCGGTCTTACGGGAACGACGACCTACCGTTACCGAGTCCTCGCAACCGACGCCGCCAACAACCTCTCCCCCTATTCGAATATTGCTTCCGCGACCACGCCCGTTGCGCCTCCCGTCTCCCAGTATCTCCAGGCGGGCTACAACTTTGCCGAAGGTACCGGCACCACCACCCAAGACATCTCCGGTCACAACCACGCCGGTACTCTCTCCAATACAACTTGGTCGACGAGCGGCAAATACGGAAACGCTCTCGACTTTAACGGAACGAGCAGCTCTGTCGGTATTGGAAACTGGAACATTCCCGGAAGCGCCATCACCCTAAGCGCCTGGGTACGGGCGGACGACTGGAAGACGGACGATGTCCGCATCCTCTCCAAAGCAACCGACAGTACCGAACAGGGTCATACCTGGATGCTCTCCGATTCCAATAGTCTCCTCCGCTTCCGCCTCAAAACCGGTGGCACAACCACAACCCCTCGTTGCAACGAGCGGCACTCTCAAACAAATGTCGGACTCCATGTCGCCGCGGTCTATGACGGAAGCACGATGACACTCTACAAAGACGGACTCGAAGTCGGAAGCCAAGCCAAAACCGGCACCATCGATCAAAACACCGCCAACATTTCAATCGGAGCAAATCCCGAAGGCTCCAACTCCTTTGACGGTACGATAGACGATGTCCGCATCTACAACAAGGCGCTCACGCAATCAGAAATCCAAACCGATATGAATACGGCGCTTACTTCGGGAGGAGGCGGTACGGTCGCCTGCAACACGGTGACGACCGCGAACTTTTCCGATGCCGCTTACAACAGTTACGGCGCGCCTTTCGATCCCTTCACGAGTAACACCCCGCTTGTCAATGCGACCTGTAACAGCGCCGATACCGACACGATCACTCACGACCGGCATAACCGGCGACACGACCCGCATCGTCTACACCAAAGGCTACCGGTACGATGCAATAGGAAGCGCCTGGCGACAATATTCCGGCACCTGCACGGGAGCGCTCAACGGCGAGTGGTGCCAAGGCTCCGGGTCTCCGCGACGATCACGGATGCCAATGTCTCCACTTCCGGGACGGGCTCACCCACCTACCTGGTCGGGATGACCTGCAGTGTGCAGGGAGGTGGGTGGAAATGCGGATGTCGGGACACGAGTTGTACGAATTTCTCGTGGCAGATTCAAGGGCGGGACAGTGAGAGTTCAAAGTTAAAAGTGAAAATTCAAGTTGAGGGAATTGCGTACGGGCGATTCCGGTAATCGCCCTGTTCCCGTATTGTATTCCCATTTGCGCATTTGTATCCGCGCCCATTCCGTTTTTCGTTCCGCATATTACGGGTACTGGTACGGGGCGATTACGAAGAATCGCCCCTACCAAACGGGAACAGATACGCATCCGGGGAACGGAAACGAGCCTGCATTCGTTGGTGGGGCCTTGGAATCATGATTTGCTTGATTAAAGGATGGAGAGGATTACGTACGGGCGACCTTCCAGGTAATCGCCCCATGTCTTGTTTTTTTGTCTGTTACGAAGCACGTCTTCTTCGCAATACGAATATGGGAATAAAGAAATTGACCGTTCACTCGTTTTGTTGTTGGATTTAAGCATGACCACACGATGCATACTTGCCCATTCAGGATTTTTCAAAATCTCTCCGACTAGAGTGCACTCCGTCGGAGCTATTTTGCGCGTTTGAAAAGAAAATGGTCTATCGAACTACGAAGAGTGAAAACCCAGAACTCTCAATGAAACGGTCAATGCGGTTTTCCCGAAATTGAGAACCAAAAACGCATGCGTCATCTCGGTGAAACCAGCTACAAGCAAACGGCCTTTGGAATTCTCACGCGTTCCAAACTGATTCCCCTCGAAGTGGAAGGAATCAAACGGGCGTAGGATTTTGTTGGGAAGAAAAGCGAGGAGGGAGCGGATATGCCCACGCTTCAATTCTGGCAAGAAGCGAACCACGAAGGTTTCGGATGGATATTCCCCCAAACGCCGGTGGCAAATTTTCGAACAATCGATGTCTCTGTTTCTCACCATACTTCCGAAATTACCTCGTTCCCGGACTCATGGATGAGAAGTTTCACAAAGAAGATGTTCACGTGAGGATGGAGAGTTTGTTGAAAGTTGAACGATACTTTTATAGACGGGCTTGTCGCCCTTCTCGCGTGGGCGCATCACCGATTTCTCTGGATGCATCCGTTCTTGGATTACAACGGACGCATCGGTCGATTGCTTAACAATATCATTCTCCTCTCGCTCGATTTTCCCCCAATCAGGCTTAAGAGTGGGAACAAATCAGGGAGAAAGGCATATATTGAGAGCGCTTCGAAGCGGCGGATTCGGCGCAACCTCTCCCGCTGGAAGAAATGGTAAAAGCTGCTTTGCTGAAGCTGGCGGAAAAAAAATGAAGGAGTTGACCGAATAGCAAGCGATCGTTAGTATCGGCGACACCACCCGAATCATCTACACCAAAGCTACTACTATGACCCCGGTATTGCTGACTGGCATCAGTTTACCGGCACCTGTACTCAAATTACCTCAATGAAGAAATAAATTGCCAAGAAGTATCACTACTTCCATTACCGATACCGATATCTCGACTGCAGCGGAAATTGCCATAGACCCTGCCTACTTTGTCAGGATGACCTGCAGTATCCAAGGTGGTGGATGGAAGTGTAGGTGTCAAGGATACAACGTGTTCAAACTTCTATTGGCAGGTGCAGGGGCGGGGTTGTAGAGTGAGGGTGATGGATTACGCCCATCACATATCACATTGACTTTCTTCTTGTTTCCGAGGATACTGTGAGTAAAGGGAAAGGTTTTTTTATTTCATCTGCTTTTTGGCAGAAATTTTGTTGTGTTATGGAATATCTCCCATTGCAGCGGAAACGCTCTTCCATCTTTAGAAGTTTCCAGTGACCAATACCATTGAAGGGAAGCACTCATTATCAGCGGTGCGCTCATCATTTTCTCAGTGCTTTTTCTTTAAGAAACTCACGCTTGTAGGGGAAATTGCAGTCAGGTGTCGAGGCGGTGTTTGGAGATGCTCTGGAGTCTCTTGTGAAGTAGATGTTGCCGGAAATGATAGATTTGGCACGGAAGTTCTTTCCAATTGTGGCGACGATTTTTCCTTTTTTGTGCTGTTCTCAAATTGGATTGAGTTGGTACCGGGACTTGGCACGGGTGGGACTTCGCGCGGGACACAGGGCAGGATTCCGTTTTGCGAAGCGCTTCTGCGGATCTTGTATGACACTTGCTCTTTCTCTGGTAAGTGTTTTTCTTGGTGCAGTTTATCGGTATTGCACGACGATTGGTGTTGCAAAATATGCGAGAGCAAGTTCCTCGTGAGTCCTTTTCAGAAACCTTATGGTGTTAGGACTTTCATACAGGACTTTTGGAATTGATGGGGAGAGCGACGCGTATTTATTTCGTTCTCATTTCATCTCTTTGGAAATATTTTTGCCGGGGAAGTACTTCTCATCGTTGTGCTCAATCTTGTGCCGTATTTTGTGCCGCTTCCGTTTCTTTTCCATTCTCTTTGTGGGTCTGGTGCAGGCGGCGGTGTTCTCCATTCTGACGCTCGTATTTCTCAAGATGGCGACACTTGAGAGCAAGAGCACGCGCATTAGGTTTGTCCAGTTGTATTTCAAGATAGTCATGGGAGCAGTTCCAAATATTTTTAGTTTTCGAGGTTTCTTTTATTGTCT